>JAQTLP010000008.1 GCA_028714855.1 Phycisphaerae bacterium
GAGGATGAATACTCTGCCTGCGCAATGAGTATCAGAACTCGGTTGCTGCCCGCCTCCTTTGCGTGAGTTAATCCTGTTACCCAGTCGCCGAGAATCCCGACGTCGCTGAACGCCGGCTGGGCCAGACATAGACATACCGTTAGCACTGCCGCCAGTTTGATATAGGTAAACTTATGACACATGTATTTGCCCACTTCCCAAAACCGCTCCCATCCTCTTTATTTATACCATATTTCGGCATTATCTGTCAAGAAATCAGGTGTTCACACAAGGAACAAACTGAAAATCAGTAACCAGCTATGGAAGTCCAACAATTCCAGAAAGGAATGCGTAATTTGCACGGCGGAAGAATCATTAGCGAAATTTATTACCCTATTTTGGCTTAATCCCCCGTATTATTCTCCATCAAAAAAACTCTTGACATCCGCACCTTAATGCTTTACCTATAAAGACTTTATAATTTGATTAAATACATCAATTGGAGATATATTATGGAAATCAAAATTCCACTGCAAGAAAAGGACATCCCAAAACAATGGTATAACCTCGCCCCGGACCTGCCTTCTCCGCTGCTTCCGCCACTGGGTCCAGACGGTAAACCCATCTCGCCAGATATGCTGGCGCCGGTTTTTCCGATGAATCTCATCGAGCAGGAGGTCAGCTCACAACGCTGGATCGATATACCCGATGAAATCCTTGATATCCTCTATAGGTGGCGGCCGGCCCCCCTAAGAAGGGCCGTTTACCTCGAAAGATATTTGAAAACCCCCGCCCATATCTATTACAAGGATGAGAGCGTCAGTCCCCCCGGCAGCCACAAGCCGAACACCGCCGTCCCGCAGGCCTGGTACAACAAACAATTCGGCATCAAACGATTAACGACAGAAACCGGCGCAGGACAATGGGGCAGCGCGCTGGCCTTTGCCTGCAAACTGATTGGCCTTGAATGCAAGGTCTTTATGGTTAGAATCAGTTTTGACCAGAAGCCCTTCAGAAAACTTATGATGCAGGTCTGGGGCGCAAATTGTGTTGCAAGCCCCAGCAACGAAACCAACGCGGGAAGAAAAGTCCTCGCTGAAATACCTAATACCCCTGGCTCGCTCGGAATTGCCATCAGCGAAGCCATCGAGCAGGCCGTCACTGACAAGGAAGGCAAAACAAGATACTCGCTCGGCAGCGTTCTCAATCACGTTATGCTGCATCAGACAATCATCGGACTCGAGGCCAAAAAGCAGCTGAAACTCGCCGGCGAAAAAAAAGTTGACGTCGTTATCGGCTGCGCCGGCGGCGGCAGCAACTTCGCAGGCCTGTCTTTTCCGTTCGTCGCTGACAAAATCAACGGCGCTAATATCAAAATTATGCCCATCGAGCCGACATCCTGTCCCACAATGACTCGCGGCCCGTTCGCTTATGATTTCGGCGACACCGCCTGCACGACGCCCCTTATGGCAATGTACACCCTCGGACATTCCTTCATCCCGGAGCCTATTCACGCCGGTGGATTGCGATATCACGGTATGGCACCGCTTGTCTGTCAGGCCATCGTCGAAGGGCTCCTTGAACCAAAGGCATATCCGCAGACCAAATGCTATGGAGCTGCCCTTACCTGGGCCAAGACCGAAGGCTATATTTGCGCGCCGGAAACAAGTCACGCCATCGCGGCAGTCATTGACGAAGCTACAAAAGCCAAAGAGGAAGGCAAAGAAAAAGTCATTCTGTTCAACTACAGCGGACACGGGCTTATGGACCTCTCCGGCTATGATGCGTTCCTGACAGGAAAACTAACCGACCACGAGTTGCCGCAGCAGGACCTTGAAAAATTCACCGCACCCTTGAAAAATCTTCCCAAAGCCGAAATGAAAAAATCAGGAAAATGGTAATCTCCGACAAGGGCGGTGTCCGACAATATAGATATTGCGAATCGGCAGAAAAAAGGCCGATAAAAAAACCGTTTATACCGCCGTTAGAGCTGAAGATTCGGCTTTTGCGGCAAGAGCTCAAAAAAGGGTTTTTTTGTTGTCAGCCCTATAAATTTTGATATATTTGGTGAAATCAGGAACGGTTAAAACAATAAGATAATTATAGTGCCGTTATTTCTTTAAAGAACTTTTTGGGAAGGAGCTCAATATGTTGAGGAAAGAATTTCTTTTAGCAACTGTGGTTTTGTTTGGTGCTATATGCCCCGTCCTGGCCGCGGAAGGCGAACTGCACGGCTTTACTGGCATCACCTATGACACCAAGTATGTATGGCGCGGCATCACCGTCTATGGTGACAAAAGTGCCATACACCCATTTATAGACCTCGACCTTTTCGGCACTGGTTTCCATCTTGAAACAATCGCGCACCGCGCCAATTCGAGCGGTTACGAAAACGGTGAAAGATGGGACTATTCTCCTTATTATCTCGGTGCTTTCGGAATCGACCAGCAATGGGAAACCAGGTATAAAGTCGGCTGGAGGTACTTCAATTACCCTGACAGCAGTTCTCACACCCGCAACAGCACAGACCTGCAGGAAGTTTATGCCGGCTTTGTTTTCCCCAGATTGTTTGGCGTAGAAGGGCTTGTTCCTGGCTATGTCATCGTTAAGGGCTGGCCGAGCAACAGCGGTACTGTCTGCGGTGCGGCAAATCCCAACGGCGGAACATACGCAGGCTGGGCACACGTCTTTATGCTCGATTACGCTCTGCCAACAAAGGGATTCATAACTGATGCGCAAACATTTAACTTCCACGTAGAAACTGTTTATAACGATGGTGTTGACCCAAGGCCAGCAGGCGGTTATACCGACAGCGACTGGACTCACGTTATGATGGGTGTCTCGACCGACTTCGACCTCGGCAACAATCTTACCTTTACCCCTGGCGTTTATCATCAGATTACGATGGAAGACAGCGCAACCAGAGGCGTTAGTCCAGACCACAATATTACCTGGGCAAGTTTAACCTTAAAGTACAGCTTCTAAGCTGGAAAAATCTCTTAACTGAAGAAACAAAAAGGGCCGGTCCAGAAAATTGGCCGGCCCTTTTTATTTTCGGAAATCTGCCGGTTAAGTCACCCGTTGCGCAGCAAAACGCGATAGTTCGATTAACGCGTCTTTGCTTTCGCTATGATTAAATCCTTCAATCGCCGCAATTGCCTGCTCTGCAAACTCCTGCGCCCGTTTCTGCGCGTAGCCGATGCTGCCGCAGCTTTGTAATTTCTCAGCCAAAACGTCATACCTCTTTCTACGCCCTTTTTCTCCGCCACCGTCCAGAATACCCATGACAAGCTCTTTGTCTGTCTCATTTGCCGTCTTGAGCAAATGTATGACCGGCAGCGTCACCTTGCCGTTATCAAGGTCGTTGCCGATTGACTTTCCCGTCTTGTTTTGGTCTCCAACCAAATCGAGTAAATCATCAGTAATTTGAAACGCAATACCGAAATTCAAACCGAAATCAGACAGCAACTCTAACTCCGCTTCGCCCGCCCCGCCTAAAAAGCCGCCAAGATAACAACAGCTGCTGAAAAGTGCCGCGCTTTTGTCAGTAATTATGTCGATATATTCCGTTTCGCTTAACTGCCAATTTCCTCTTTGTGTTATCTGCCTCAATTCGCCTTCGCAGGTCCGGCCGGCGGCGGCGGCAATTATTTTCACGATGTGCGGCTCCAAATCGGCACACATCTTAAAAACCTTGCTTAATAAAAAATCACCCAGTAAAACCGCAGACTCATTGCCCCACAAACTGTTCACCGTAGCCCGTCCTCGGCGACTTTGCCCTTCGTCTATAACATCATCGTGCAGCAGCGTCGCATTGTGAATCATCTCCATAATCGCCGCAATACATATGTGCTTGTCTGTGATTTTACCGACAGCTCTGCCGGCAAGCAAAACCAGACCCGGACGAATCATCTTGCCGCCGCTGCTATTCTGGTGCTCCACCAGGTGCTTCACGCCGGCTTTGCCGGGACAGTTCAGCAGTTCATTACTTATCAGCTCTTTTACCTGCCCCAATTCATCGTTGATAACTCTAAAAGCAGTGACACCGTTGCGTGGCAGACTGCCGGATATATCTGTATGTGCTGGTAATTGCATATTATATATGCTGCGAGCTTCACCTTTTGTATCTCGTCAGGGATACGAGAGGGACATTGACTATTTGCTCTTTCCGTGGGCGTATTTGAAGAATTTCTTTCTCAATAGGCGCGTATAAGATCCGGGCCTGCCGTCCCCGATAATTCTGCCGTCAATCTCAATAACACCGATTACCTCGGCAGCCGTCCCGGTAAGGAAAAACTCATCGCAAACGTATAAATCAAATCTCGTCAGGTTTTTTTCAACCACCTCAAGCTTTGTTTCTTTCGCCAATCTGATAACAACACCGCGAGTTATCCCGCCTAATGCACCTGCTTCAACAGGCGGCGTATAAATCACTCCGTCTTTTACAATAAAAACGTTATCGCCGGTCGCCTCGGCAACATATCCTTCGTGGTTATACATAACCGCTTCGGCTGCATTTACATCCAGAGCCTCAATCTTGGCCAGTATATTATTGAGATAATTCATGCTTTTGACCTGCGGCGGAATCGCCAGAGGATGATTGCGGACCGTCGTTGCGCTAATTATCTTCAGCCCTTTTTCATAAAGCTCTTCCGGATAAAGCTGTATGTTATCAGCTATGATAAATAATCCGGCGTTCTCACAAATGAACGGGTTCAGCCCCAAAGTTCCGGTTCCGCGCGTCACAACGAGCCGAATATAACCATCGATAACGCCGTTAGCTTCGACAGTTTTTTCAACTGCCTTGATAAGCTTATCTCTGCCCATCGGGATATCAAGCCGAATTGCCTTCGCAGAATCGTAAAGACGTTTAATGTGGGCATCCAGCTCAAATATCCTGCTGCTGTAAACACGGATACCTTCAAATACCCCGTCCCCATAAAGAAGACCGTGGTCAAAAACGCTTATCTTGGCATCCGCCTCGTCTACAAGCTTGCCATTAAGCCAAATCTTCAACGCCATAACTTATCCTTTGACTTTAACTTTTGCCTTCTGCCACCCTGCCGTCCGCCAGTGTTATTATCCGCCCGGCCTTTTGGGCAATCCTTTCGTCATGGGTTACCATCACAATCGTCTGGCCGGCCTTATTCAATTTCTCAAAGACCCTTAGAATATCATTTCCTGTCGCAGAGTCAAGGTTTCCCGTCGGCTCATCTGCCAAAAGTATTCTCGGCTCATTCATCAATGCCCTGCCGATAGCCACCCTTTGCCGCTCTCCTCCCGACAGCTGATACGGTTTATGATTGGCCCTTTCGCTCAAGCCAAGCTCGCCGAGCAATTCCCTGGCTCGGCTCATCGCCCACCTCCGGCTGCCAAGCCAGCCAATCACGCTTTTCGAGGCCATTGCCGGAAGGAAAACATTTTCCAATACACTTAATTCGTCCAATAAATGATAAAACTGAAAAACAAATCCTACCATTTTATTGCGAAATTTATTCAATTCGCGCTCCCCCATCCGGCTCAAGACACGGCCTTCGAAGCTTACAGCACCTTTTTCGGGTTTGTCCAGAGCGCCCAATATATGCAATAGGGTGCTTTTGCCGCTGCCCGAGGCCCCGACTATCGCGGCAAACTCACCTTGCCTTACAAACAAATCCACCCCCTTGAGCACCTCCACCTTTGTTGTGCCCATCTGATACGATTTATAAAGTCCTTCCGCCTTTAATATAAAATCGTCGTTACTCATAATTGACTCACCTGCAAAGTTTCTACGGGCTCTAATTTCGCCGCCTGCCGGCTCGGAAAAAACGCACCTGCCAAACAGGCGCCTATTGCCGAAACTATTATCACTGCCAAAACCTTCGAATCAACCGTGTTAGGAATATCCCCGATAGCATACATTGCCCTGTTCCACAACTGAAATCCAAAATGCGCGAACAGAAAATCTTCTATCCTGTTAATTTTGAGCAAAAACAACCACCCGCCGAACACGCCGATGGCACTGCCCAAAAGACCTATTAAAAAAGCAAAACACGAAAATAATTCAACGATATCCAGCCTCGAAACACCTATGCTTTTTAATATGCCGATATCCTTGCTCTTGTGGCTGACAATCATATAAAAAACAACAAAGACTATAAATACAGTTGTAACTCCCACGAGAGCAAACATAAACGTCAGTATCGTCTGTTCTTTTTCCATCGCCGCGATGAATTCCCGCCTATAATCTTTCCAGCTTTGCACCGCAACAGTATTCAGTAATTCCGCTTGTTGTGCGCCTTTTCTTTCTTCTGCAAATACCTTCCACAGTGCGGCGACTTTCCCACACCCGTCTGCCAATTTAATATTCGGTTTGAACTTAATATGGATTGCACTGGCTCTTTTGACGGCTCCCCCCATACCGCAAAGCAGCTGCGCCTCTTCAAACGGCAGGTAAACAAATGAACTATCAACCCGCACCAATCCGCTGTGCACAGTATCGCTGTAATAGAAAGTTTTTGTATTTACCATGTCTGTCCCGGCTTTTGCCAAAGCGCCCTTAGCGGTTAAAGGAAAGCAGCTCACCAAAAGAGCCGCCTCAACGGGACGGACTTCATAATCATATTTGCCCCTGTCATCGCGTCTCAGCCAGAAGTCAATCCCTACCACACAACCGGGAAGATTCGGGGCATAAATCGGCTCAAATGCTTTGGCCGCATCGTTCTTGCGGTGATACAGCGTCTCACCAAAGTTGGTAACTTTGCTGTGTTCAAAAGGGTCAATACCCAGAATCTCCACGCCGCTGTTCCACTCGAGGTCGCGATTTTTTATCAGCGCGTAGCTTTTTATAACAGCCGAAACTCCCTCGATAAAATCAGCTCCCTCTATCTTTTTCATAAAATCTTCATAGTATGGAAAACCAACCAGCGACTCGGTTCCAACCACGCAATCACCTACCCACTTATGGTTACTATCCTTAAAATCGCGCACCAGGCCCGTCATTACTGTCATCACCACAACTACTATAAACACGCAAAGCGCAACTGCCAAAAATGCCAGATAACTGATGCGTTTTTTAAGCAGGTAACGAAATGACAAAATAATTTTATACATTACTATTTATTCATACCTTAATACATTGACCGGCTTGGTCCTTACCGCGACAATCGCCGGTATCAGCGCCCCCACAGCCGCCGCAAAAACAGCCGACAGCGCTATAAGCAAAGCCCAGTCCCAATCAACTTCGTTCGGTATCTTGCTGAACATATAAACGCTGCTCTTCCAAAGCTTCAAACCAAAGATTATCCTTATCCATTCTTCGATGGTGTTTATATTCTTTGTTACAATATCACCCAGTATCATACCTATCCCCGAACCTACCAGCCCCACACAGACGCCGAACCCGACAAAAATCAACGCCACCGTTCCGTTCGTCGCCCCGCAGCTTTTTATTATCGCTATGTCCTTCTGCCGCGTCTCGATTATCATATAGAATATGCAAAAAATCAGCAGGACTACACTCAAACTTATAACACCGAATATCAACATCAATATTCTCATCTGCTTTCGAAACTCCGCCACGTGTCTGCTTTGCATTTGCCTGGCCGTAACAATTTCCGTCTCTTTTATAAGTTGCGGCTCCCAGTCAAGCTGTTCCGCGGCAAAACCCTCCCACACGTTGCGAATCTGCGCAAGTGCCGCATCTGTCTCGGCTCCCGCCCTCAGCTTAATTTGAATCTGACCTGCAACACCTTCACTTTCGTTCGGATACAAAACTCTTTGAACTTCTTCTATAGGCAGATACACCAATCCCTTATCAAGATAATAAACACCAGTGAAAACAACATCCGTAATTGTAAATCTTATGGTCTTTCTCCTGACCGTCACCCCATCGCTACTATCTTGCGCTTTTACTACCGCCCCCGTTGTAAGAACAGCTTCCTGACCAATCACCTTTTTAGCCGCTTCAAAATCATACTCATCTGTCTGTTCATCAGGCTTCGCCACCACACCGATTCCCACGAATCCGCTCACCTGTTGCTCGTCCCTTGATACCGGATGCTCATTCCCTGATATTCGTTCGAGTTTCGAGAATCGGGTATTGAGATTCGAGACCCCCCAAATCCCCACTCCGCGAACATTGCCTTTGCCCAGATGCAGCAGCCCCCCAGCCGACAGAGTCGCAGCCGCCGATTCCACCGTGCTCTCCTGTTCTAAACGCCGGATAAGCTCCTGGTATTTTGGAAACTTAATAATCGGAGGCTCCAAAACCACATCCCCCATCACTTCAACTGCGCTTTTCTCGAATGCATCGATAAAACCGCCGAACAAACTGGCAACAACTATCAATAGCGATGCCGACAACGCAACCGCCGCTATACTCAAAAGCACAATCTTTTTCTTGCGCAGATATCGCAGCCATAGAAACAATTTCAGCATATCGAGCCCAATCGTTTTATTCGGAGACAGGCCTAAGAAGCGGAAACAGCACTACGTCACGAATGCTCGTAGCACCGGTTAAAACCATCGCCAATCTGTCAATTCCAATACCCAGCCCCCCTGCCGGCGGCATACCATACTTCAGCGCAGTTATAAAATCGGCGTCCATCGTCGCCATCGTTTCTTCCTGCCCGCGAAGCTGGATTTTGAAGTTCTCCTCCTGAACCGCAGGGTCATTCAGCTCCGTATATGCGTTAGCAAGCTCCATCCCCGCTATATAAAGCTCAAATCGTTCTGCATATTTCGGATTATCTTTTTTACATTTTGTCAACGGACACAATGCTGCCGGATAATCCATTACAAACGTCGGCGAAATCAATCTCTCCTCAACCGTCGCCTCGAACACCTCATTGACAACCACCGCATCGTCCATACTCGCTTCATTTAAACCGAGCTTCTTCGCCTTTGCCCTGACAGAACCGGTATCGTCAACATCGCAGCCGCCGTATTCCTTTAATAACTCCGCATACGTCGCCCGCCGCCACGGCCTCGAATAATCAACCGTAACTTCACCAAATTGAACCTGCTCGCCGCCGCAATATTTCTCCACCAGCAGGCAGATAAGCTCCTCGGTCAAATCCATCATCACTTTGTAATCAGCGTATGCCTGATACAACTCCAGCATCGTAAATTCCGGGTTGTGCCGCGTGCTAAGCCCTTCGTTGCGGAAGTTGCGGTTTATCTCGAAAACTTTCTCCATCCCGCCCACAAGAAGCCGCTTCAAAAACAGCTCCGGCGCAATCCTCAAAAACAAATCCATATCCAGCGTATTATGATGCGTGATAAACGGCTTCGCCGCCGCTCCCCCTGCTATCGTTTGCATCATCGGCGTCTCGACTTCCATAAAACCGCGGCCGGTCAAATACTCACGCACCGTCCGCAGAATCGCGCTTCGCTTCCTGAATAATTCCATCACATCAGGATTGGCCCACAAATCCACATACCTCTGCCGGTAACGCAGGTCGATATCCGACAAACCGTGAAATTTCTCCGGCGGCGGCAAAAGCGATTTGCTCAGCAATGTTACTTTGTCGGCCCATATAGTAATCTCCCCCGTTTTGGTCTTTCCTAATTGCCCCTCAGTCCCGATTACATCGCCAAGCTCAAGCAGCTTGGCAAGCGACCATTGCTCACCCAGCAGCTTTTTGCTCAGGCCCGTCTGGATAATCCCGCTCCAGTCACGCAGCGTTATAAAAATCAGGCTGCCGATGTCCCTCAGCAGCACAATCCTGCCGGCACATTTGGCTCGCTGGCTCTCATCGCCATCCTTAAACCTCGTTTTAATATCACAGGATTGCTCCGCCCCTTCGTATTTACCGCCATAAGGGTCAATACCCAATTCTCTGATACGAGACAGCTTTTCCTGCCTCTGCCGTTCAAATTGGCTTATTTCCTGCTTTGCCAAATGCTCACACCTCACTACTTCCTGATTTCAGAACTCTCCTCAATTAATTTGCTCCTAACGACCAAAAGCCCGACCGTCAGCTGGGGATCTGCTGCTAAACTTTCTTCGACTGTATGCTTTTTCAGCGGCGCCGCCTCTTTATCGCGGTCGGCTCTCACCAGCACGTCGTTATCCCTCTGCACATCAAACATCTTTTTAATTTCATCGCTCCTCAATTTCACCTCGACAGCCGGCCCGACACCCCAATCATCCTTCCCCTCTTTTTTCACTTCATCCTGGCTCTTGACCCTTTGGCCTGAAGGTAAATAATAATACGCCATCGTATATTTTAACTGTGCTCCTCCCTTGGGATACGAGATTATCCCTTGCACGCTCCCTTTGCCGTGTGTCCTTTCGCCAACCAAAACCGCCCGGTTATGGAGCGGGTCCGCCAGCGCTCCGGCCACAATCTCTGAAGCGCTCGCAGAATAACTATTTATCAGTATAACTAACGGATAATTTGGATGAGTTCCTTCCTTACGTGCCCACGCGTATGTCGATGACACCCACGACCGGGGCCGTGTTATCACTATCGGACCTTCTTCGAGAAACTTGTCGGCTACCTCTATCGCCATATTTAAAAGTCCGCCGCTATTAAATCGCAAATCCAAAATCAAGCCGTTCAAACCTTCAGCCTCAAGCTGATTGAGGACATCTTCAAAGTCAGAAGCGGTCTTCTCGGAAAAACTGGTAATGTGGACATAACCGATTTTCCTGCTTGTATCAATCATATACAGCCATTTGCCGGTTTCGGTCCTTTCCCAGCCCCGGATTGTCGGGACAGTTATCTTGGCCCGGGTTATGGTAATGTCCCTCGTCTCGTCCTCACCCGCTCGCCTTATCGTCAATCTCACTTGTGTACCCGCTTTACCGGTAATATTCTTAACAGCGCACGAAAGACTCATGTCCTTCGTTTCAACTCCGTCTATGTTTTCTATCATGTCCTCCGCATCGAGACCGGAGTAGTATGCAGGAGTATCAGGCAAAAGACTCGACACCGTCAGCTGCCCTTTTTCTTTTGAAATCTCTATGCCGATACCCGTAAATTCATTGGTCATCATCTTTTCAAAATCATCCGTCTGCTTGGGCCAAACTATAACCGTATAAGGGTCTAGTGCGGACAGCGCCGCCTCCGCAAACTGTGTAATCAGTAGCTGTGTGGGTAATTCCACAGTTGTTGTGTTCAGCGTCAGCACCTTTTCAAAAATAGCTATAAACTTATCTTTACTCACTTCCATCGGCGAATTCTCTATTTCATCCAAAATCGCCTTCAGGCCGCGCGACCACGCCGAAAGCCGGTTCTCGTCGCTGCTGACATCTGATTCAGCCAATGAGCGGCGAGCTTCTGGCGACAAATTCGTCACCTCAGCCAGCAATTCGCAGCGTTTGACAGCTTTAATCGCCATCTGGCGATAATCAATAATGCTGCTGACGTAATCTAATCTCAGCGCCTCAATCGACCGCGTAAACATCTCTTTCTTCACGTTTTCGAAACGTTCCTTGCGGCTCTCACAGGGACTATCTTGAAATAACGCCGCTATATTGGCCTTTTCTATAAGCTGCTCCGCATGGTCGGAATACGCCGTATTATTTTCATCAATGACCTGCAGCCAGCTGTAGCATATCGCGTATGCGTCAAGCCACTTGCCCTTCGACTCCAACTCACTTGCTTTATCTATCGCTTTTTGAAAACTCTGCTGTGTGAATGGCTCAGACAATAGTTCTGCCTTTTGTGCTTTATCTGCAAACTCGCTCACCTTCGCAATAACCGACATCGCCTTTGAAATATCATTTACATCGTTCACGTCGCTCACATCGTTGGCCTCTGCCGCAACCCAAAGCTTCTCCAGTTCAGCCAACCTCTCCGCGTATGCATCCTCCCGGGCCGACTTGCGATGCTCGGTTATATCCTTGTATTCCTGCACAATCTCCGCTAATTGACTCAGTTGAGATTGTACGGCCTCTCTGCTGCCGGCCGAATTTATCAGCTCGCCTGCTGTATCAAATTTGCCTTCGGCAATCAGCTCACAAGCTGTTTTAACAGCGTTGGCATCTGCCGTCCCAGCTTTCGGTATTTCGACAGGCGCTGGTCTTTTCGGCACCCCGCAGCCAATCAACCCGCAAAAAAACGCCGCAAAACAAACCGGCAAAATCAAATATTTACTTCTCGCTCGCAGATCTCGCATCTAAGCTTTTGGTATAAAATTCAAATTTCTTGTCAACTGCACTCCGCCGCTTTGCCGGCACATCCTAAAACATGCAGCTTGTGCTTAACCATCGCTTTAATAGCATCCCTGCCTGGGCCAAGGTATTTACGCGGGTCAAACTCTGCGGGCTTCTCCGCAAAAACCTGCCTGATTTTAGCCGTTAGAGCCATTCGCAAATCCGTATCGATATTGACCTTGCACACCGCCATCTTCGCCGCCCTGCTTATTGCCTCCTCAGGAACGCCCATAGCATCAGGCATCTTGCCGCCATACTTATTGATAAGGTCCTTGAATTCCTTTAGCACACTGCTTGAACCGTGCATAACTAACGGAAATCCGGGCAGCTTATCGGCTATCTTCTGTATAATATCGAAGGCCAGCTTCGGCTCACTTTTGAACTTATAGGCGCCGTGGCTGGTCCCGCACGCTACCGCCAGCGAGTCACAGCCGCTTTTCTCGACAAACTCTATTGCCTGCTCAGGGTCCGTCAGGTGTTTGGCAATATCGTCCATACTAACGCCCACAACGTGCTCTTCAATTCCGCCTAACTGACCCAACTCTGCCTCTACTGACACGTTATGACTATGTGCATACTCTACTACTTGTCTGGTGACTCGAATGTTCTCTTCGAATGGCAGCTTCGAGGCGTCTATCATAACCGACGTAAAACCGTCATCCACAAATTGCTTACACGTCTCGAAATTATCGCCGTGGTCCAGATGTGTAACAATAGGAATATCAGGATTCTCTGCTACTGCCACGTTGATAATAGCGTTCAAGTAGCTGTTTTTCGCATAATCTCGCGCACCCCTCGATATCTGCAAAATCAGCGGGGCCTTCTCCTCGGCTACCGCGTCAACAATACCCTGTGTGATTTCCATATTGTTTACATTAAACGCACCTATTGCATAGCCGCCCTTATATGCCATCTTAAACATTTTCTCCGTGCCAACCAACGCCATATCTTTTCTCCTTATAAAACTAAAATCCAAAAACCATAAAAAGTCCAAAAAACTTAATATATTTTCTGCCGCTTTTAATATTCCGCCGGCCCGGTCATACCCGTATATTTTCTACCTCCAGTCCCCATCTCCGGAACGCCTTGAGGCCATATACTAAACACTACAGACTGCCTGTCCAGCGATTCATCAGCGCTGAATGTAAGGCCGTAATACATCCTGTGATACCGCCGCAACAGCGTTACATCGCTTCGAACATTTAGACCATAGTCAAAGTCATACTCCTGTGCAAAAATAATCGTATATCGCGGGTCAAGAACGTAAGTAGCTGCAAAAACGAACGCATTCGAACCCTCCTCGTCCAGAACCCTCACGCGCCTCAAATATCTGCTCCCTATATAATAGCTCAAATTAGGCCAGCATAAATGAGAAAAACCAATATTAAATTGCTGGATCGCCATGCTTTGAATATCAAAATTCAAATCGGAGAGTACCGCCGAAGTATCACTCATACGCCAGATATAGTCGGCGCTGAAGTAATCACGTCTCGGCCCCCAATTCTCAAACCTGTGAAGACCCGTCGCCCTAACCCCGTCATGGCTAATCAAATCCCCGTTAAATATCTCAGGGGCCGAAAGCACCCGCATAGGCACAATCGGACGCGCCCAGATATATCGGTCGGGACTCGCTTCTTCCGCATCGCCGGTATTGCTCAGCCACGTAACCTCCGTATCCAAACGCATCCACTCAACTGTCCGCTGTGCGCCTTCACGACCACGCTTGGTTAGCAGCCGCTGAGAGATACCTGCACTCAACGCATCACGCTGCTCCACAGCATCATCGCTCTCCTCATAAACGACCGCCGTCAGGTATGGTCTTACAATATGACGCAATTGACTCAAATCCCAGAGCCGGCTCTTCACATCAGGATAAACCTTCCAGTATGGCCGCGGAAAAACTCGGACTCCAGCCTCTCCAATCCAGACGTCCTTATCTCCAAAACTGCCCGTATTGCTGCCGTCAACAAGCGTTCTTGTAAAACCGCTGCGGTTGTCATAACCGAACGTCCCTGCCACATACGGGATGACCTTAAACGATCCCGCCTGGATCGGCATATCAAGCTCTGTCCGATGCGATGCAAACGTAAACCGATCTTCGCTGATGTTCGTCAAATTCGTCGCAATGGCCGGCGTCGCACCTAAAACTATCGGCTGAGAATGGTCCTTGCCTATCCTCTGACGCAGCCGGCCTATCTCGCTGTCGCTGTATAAAGTGAACCGGTCCTCAAAAAGCGACTGGCCCGTCAGGTGAAATTCGGCGCTGGGCAGCTCCTCCAGCTCATCGGCAAAATTATTTATCCGCCCTTTGCCTAAAATAGACAGAGCCCAGTTGTCCTGAAGACGCTTCAGGTGAACATACGTCTCCTGCTTTTCGCCGGTGTTAAACTCCCTGCGATAAAAACTCTCGAGAAAATTCTCGTCGGAGAGATAACTAACCCCGGTCGTAAGCTGCCAGTTATAGGGCAGAAACTGCCTGTGCCGCCACGTAAGCCGACCACGAAGCCCTTTGTCCGGCTCAAGGTCTTTTCGACTGCTAATCCTGCCCAGTCTGTCTTCTCCGTGGTCGCTAATCACATACCCTAAAAGCTTGCCGTAATAATTCTCTCTGTCATAATTAATGTCAACGCCGCTGCCAAACCCGCGCTTGCTGTAATAATCAAGCAAAAGAGTGCTGTCCGTCCCCTCAGGCTCGCGAAGCCCCAGCAGACGGGACAAATACCAGCGACTCTCAACAAATGTCCCGAAAGTGTTGTCACGACCGGCACTTATTTTTTTAATAGGAATATCCGGTCTTTCAAAGTTAGCTCGCATACCCGGCCAATAGAATAGCGTCCTTTTGCCGGCCTTAAAACGAACATCACGCATCTCCACATCATAACTGCTCCTTGAGACACGGCCCTTCTGGGCGTCGATAGCCGTCGTATCGGAAATAACTACTTTTGAGGTCGTAATAGAAATCTGCGGCAGATAAAATTCACTGCTTGTCAGAACGGCGCCCTCGGCAGAAAACTTGTCTTCTGCTATCCGCCGTAACTTCGCCGCACGAACATATATCGGAATACCTCGCTCCACATCGAAATTCCTCACCTCTGCATTTACCGCCAGCGCCCTCTTGTCCTGAAAATCATAATACATCTCATCTGACCGAATCGTCCGCTGACCCTCTGTCATCACAACGTTCCCGGACATATAAATTGCCTGCACGCCGCCCTCAGTCAAAACTTCCTCGTCCTTGGTTTTCTCTTCGCCGGACAGCGCGGAGCCGGAATAAAACATAACTGCCGAATCTGCCTCCAGCTCCAGCAGTCCTCCTGCCTCATCTTGCTTCTGCCACACATAGAACCTGCCCTCAACCGTTGCAACATCTGTCCCATCCGGCGCCCTGGTTCGCTCTATCTTTGGTTCAACCTTACCCGCAGGTGCTATATTAACAGGATACGTAAAGCGGGGACCCTTCACTTCCATCTCCGCAATCGCTTTAACTGGCTTGGCCGGCTTTCCCTCACCCCCGCCAAACATCATTTCGAGTAAGCCCTGCCGCCGTCGCTTTTCGAGAGCAGGCAAACGCTCTCTTTCGGCTGCAGCTATCCCTTTTTTAGGGGGTTTTTTCTCTTCGCTCGGTAATTCAGGTGCCTTTACTTCCGCCCAAGCGGGAACCTTCGGCACTATCGCCGCCTCAGCTTTTTTATAAAGCTCTAATTCTCGAGGGTCGGCAACCTCTCTTTTATCCACCGTTACAAAAACCTCGCCGTCCACATCAAACTGAACTACCATCGACCCGCTGTCTTCAACTACTGTCTGGCTCAAATCGGTTGTCTTGGCGCTCTTGCCTTTTTTAACCGACACCCTGCCCTCAAGATATGCATTTACATTATAATTAATTCTACTTTCGCCCAAATATTCGGTTTTTGCCCCTTTCACCCAGACTACCGCTTTATTGCTGAAAAATTGATTAGCCCCTACCGACATCGAAAATTTGCCTTGGAAGACAAGTATATGCTCGCCGCTGTCGCTCTGGTAGCTTGTAACATCCCGCCCCGACAACTGCAAATCCTGGCCCGCAAAGGCCCGGGCTTTTTGCTGGGAAACCTCACTCTCAACAGCAAACGAAACTGCCCCGCCTGCCAAAACCAGCACTATCAAAATAAATAACTTTCTCTTTCGCATCCTGGCGTCTGCGTCTTGCATCCCGTACTCCATTATTTTCTTACGAAATACGCAACACGGAATTATAACCATCTCCCCCAAGCAAAGCCAATAAAAAACATAAATATGGGAGGCTCTCCTGTCCTGGGCGTGGTCAAAAGTGCCGAATCAAATAGTTTGCCACTTACTCCTTGCTGCGGTAAAATGGTTAAAATAAACAACCAAATTACTCTAAGTAGAGGTGATATATATGTCTGAACAATATCCCGCTTCGGCAAAAGTCTATCCAACCGAAAACCTTGGCAAATGGAGCATTCTCGATATGCTGGCATACTTCGAGGAAAAAGGCGCTATGAGGGTCTCCGATTTACATATCAAAATCGGCGTCCCGCCCGTATATCGCATTGATGGCGAGCTCGTAAAATTCAAAGGCCTCTCCATAACCGAAGAGATTGCAAAGCAGCTCATTTATCCCCTTTTAAGCGACGAAAAAATAAGCAAGCTCCAGACTCAATACAACGTGGACAGCTCTTACAGACTCGGCTCTCTTCAATTCCGAATAAACGTCTTTAAAGAAAACGACGGCATCTGCGCCGCAATCAGGGCGCTGTCTCTGCACATCCCGAAGGTTGAAGAAATCGGATTTCCTAACGACATCTGGGAGGACATCATCGACCGAAAGCAGGGACTTGTCCTCATCACCGGAATCACAGGCGCAGGAAAATCTACAACCATTGCCTCGCTAATAGACCGAATCAGCGAGAAACATGCCTGCAGAATCATTACCATCGAAGACCCCATAGAGTATATTTACCAGCAAAAAAATTCCATAGTCTCCCAGCGCGAACTTGGAAGGGACGTTACTTCCTTCGCTGATGGTCTAAGAGCAATACTTCGCGAAGACCCCGATATAATATTCGTCGGCGAAATGCGCGACCCCGAAACCATTGCTATGACCCTTATGGCCGCCGAGACAGGTCACCTCGTATTCTCGACACTCCATACAAGAGACGCTACCGGCACCGTAACGCGAATCCTCGATTACTTTCCTCCTGACAGGCAAAACGAAGTGCAGAACCAGCTCTCCCTCGGGCTTGCTTACATTATTAGCCAAAAGCTCATACCAAAAAAAGATGGAAAAGGCCGGCTCATAGCAATGGAAATCCTCAACAACAAAAGCTACGCCTGCGCAAACCTCATCCGATTCGGTAAATTCGAGCAGCTTTATTCACAAATGCAGACAAAAACCAAAAGCGGACCCGATGAAAAAATGATAACGATGGAAAAGCACATGTCGATGCTCGTAAAAGAAAACAAAGTTAACCTCCTTGAAGCTCAAAAATGGGTCAACAATATCACCACCTTTGCCGACGCTATGAAACGAGGCTGACGCCGCATCCTAAAATAATCTCGGTAAAGCAGGACCAAAATCAGGCACCACCGGCACCTTCTCTCCTTTGCTCTGCCAGAAATACTCCCAATAGGTTTTTTTATCTGATGTAATAGTTATTTTACCGGCCGCGTTGTACTCGTTGTCAAGCCAGCCCGTTACATATATCGCGCCGGTTGCGGTTTTAATCTTGTCGGTCTTCGAATTTGTTACGAGAATAAGAGATTCGCCCTTAGCTATAAAGTAAAGTTTTTTCGGGTCTTCGCCGTCCTTGTCACTGTAAATTTTCGTAGGGTCGATATTACCTTTAAATCGCGACCCCATCACCTCCCATGTTATATCAGGCTCAGGGTTGTATTTACCTTCCCAAACACCCTTTATTCGGCCATCTGTCAAAATGAACATATCAACCCCGCCCTTGACATCACCGTTTTCAACTATCGCACCCTCAAAACCTAAATTGTCTAAAATCTCGGGTTGTCCCTCATTCGGCTGTTTGACCTTCTCGCTGGACGGAACTAATCGGCGCTCCTCGTTCCACGGCATACCTGAACCAGACCCGGGCATCAGCGCCATCGGGTCTAACCAGATAAAAACGCCGATAATGCAGACTATAAGAACCATTAGTATAAGAATATATCCTCCATGCTCGGAATGTAACGCCTGTTTGGCCTTCTTGGCCCGCATACATACCTCCCTTCTTGGATTTTTGATACAGGGACAACTTCCAGATAATCTTAAGGATGTAATGAAATAATGCACGAAAAAAAACAAAAAAAATTCCGCTCAAAACCACTTGTCTTAGAATATCTTCTTATATATATGGCAGTATGGAGATGCTCCTGATTTCTCGTAGTAATCCTGATGATACTTCTCCGCAGGCCAGAATTTACCTGCCGGCGTTATTTGCGTCTTGACGTCATATCCTTTTTTCTTGAGTTCTCCTGCCAGCCTCTCGGCGGTCTCCCGCTGCTGCTCGTTCAAATAGAAAATCTCTGACCGGTACTGTGTCCCCACGTCAGGCCCCTGCCGGTTGAGCTGTGTAAAATCGTGTGTCTCAAAAAACAGTTTCGCCAGTGCCTCGTAACTCGTCTTCGTCGGGTCGTACTCGACCTCGACCGCCTCAGCATGACCCGTCTTGTGCGTGCAGACCTGTTCGTAAGTCGGATTGTCCGTTTGACCGCCCGTGTACCCGACAGTCGTGGATATTACGCCCGGCGCCTGTTTGAAATAATATTCCGTTCCCCAGAAACATCCCGATGCAAATATCGCTTTCTCCGTCTGCTGCTCCGGCACAAAATTCATCGAAATGGAATTCATGCAATAGCGAACATTTTTCGCCGTTATCTTTTCACCCAAAAATATATGCCCCAGATGCGCCCCGCATTTCGCGCAAACAGCTTCTGTTCTCATACCGTCCGCATCCTTCTGCCATTTCACCGCCCCCTTAATCTCCTCATCGAAGCTCGGCCAGCCGCACTCGGATTTGAATTTCGATTCCGACTTGAACAGCTCCGCCCCGCACCGCTTGCACGTATAAACCCCCTTCTCGAAATAGTCGTTATATTCCCCGCTGAAAGGCATCTCCGTCCCTTTGTGAACAATGACCCGCTCTTCCTCCGCCGTTAATTTCTTATAACTTTTATCCATACTCCGCTCCTTCACATTTTGCCTCAAGGCGGATTGCTTCCTGGCTTGTAATAGCAGTAAACACCCCCCTGCTGCAACACAAACCAGCGCCGCAAAAACCCAAAATCTTCTAATTGTTCCTTTTTTCGTCTCCATCTCTAACCGCCCTTTACATTATGAATATATGTTCCCTATTATCTATACTCATAACCCACCCCCATAGTTCGAACAAGAATCATTCCCGCTTTTTCTTCGGCCCGGACACCTTTTCTTGTTGTTTCTTTATCACCCGCCTATATAGGGAAGGTAAATCTTCCCACTTCTTTTCGACCCATTGGCCGTCAACTTTCTCCTTTTGCGACACAAAATTACCTTTATCTAAAATAGTCACGCGCACCAATCCTACTTGGCTGTTATAAGTTTTCCACTCACCATCCCATTTCCCATCACTCCATGTCCCCTCTTGTGATACCGTATTCGCATCAGCATATGAATATGATATATACTTACCATGGTATAGATAGCTTTCAGGGTCAACCTCTGTCTCAGATGATAGTTTGCCGCCAAAGTATTTTTGCTCTTTCAGACCCTTGGAGCCATCCGGCTTCTGATACTCAACCATCTTGGTCTCCACTAAACTACTTCGCCCTACTACCACAGAACCTATTAACGCCGCCAATGGAAATAAGAAAAGAAAGAAATACACAACCAATAACCCTGCCGTGGAAAATACCCCGCCCGGCCGGAAACAAATCCTCTCCCATATCTGCTTGGTATGACCTGCTACAATATTAATGCCAACCGGCGGAGGAAATAGTTCATAAACCTTGTCGATAATGACCCTTCCAACACTTGGCGGAATAGTATCAGAATCAACTTCCGCGATGCTGCAGGCAAATAAAGTGCGGCAGGACTCCGTTTGCTTCACATCCTTCGCCGCTTTCGCAAGTTTAAACGGAATCCTCACAACCCAAAGATTCAGCAGGCCTAAACCTGCAAGCAGCCACGCGCCTAAAGCATACCCTACTAAAATCAGCGCCAAAGCCGCAAAAATCCTGAAACACAACTCAAGATACCGGTTTCTTGAAAAAAGAACCGTATACAAAAATCGCCCGCCGTCTAAAGGATAAAAAGGCAAAAGATTGAAAACATTAATAAAAAGAAACATATTCGCTAAATTTAAATAATCCTTTCGCCCCGTCGCTGCAAAAATAACCAGCAATACACAGCCGATGATTACTCCAGGCGCCGGGCCCAGCAAGCTCACTATCGCTTCCTTGTAAGCGGCTACGTCACGCTTTTCACCCGAAACGGCCGCCCCGAAAAAAGGTATGAAAAACATCTGAACATTCTTATAGCCGAACAGACGCATCCCGAAAAGATGTCCCATCTCGTGAATTAATATAACTCCGATCAGCGTAATCAAACTCTCCAGCCCCCAACTGAAAAGACCGAGCTGGAAAAATATCAGCAAAGAGAACCCAAGAATAAAAATATTTGTCAACCAGCTTTTTTGTTGCGTTCTCTGTTTCTCTATCTCAGCGAAAACTTCCTCGTATGCTCGTTCCTGGGTTTGCCCATCCTGTCCCTCATTATCAGTTGTCGAACCCTCATTTCCCGAATAATCATCCGTCATATTGTTCCCTTCAAACCTGTCCTATTGCTTCGGCGTTTGCGACGCTTTTTCTGTTTGCGAATCTTCGCAGCCTCTAATGCTGCCGGACTCTTCGAGCCTAATTTCTCCCGCTCTATCAGCTCACACAATCGCTTTCTCGCATAATACCGATTCAGTCCCTGCGACCGTTCCCGCTGCATCTTCACTTCCAGCCCGCTTCCGGCGTGCTTTAGATAAACGCAGCTCGCTGTCTTATTTACGTTTTGCCCGCCCGGCCCAGATGAACGAACATATTTTTCCTCTATGTCCGCCTCGCGCAGCCCCAGCGCCGTCATCCTCGCCTCCAGCTCTTCCTGCTTCTTCCGCATTACCCCAAAATTCATTTGTACCTGACTATCCTATAATTTAGCCCCCAGGCCACAGCACAAAGGTTATGCTATACGGCAGCAACTTTCAACGAAAATTGATACTCCGCTTTTGGGATTCGGCGAACTGTTGCAAATCGGCCGTTTCCGGTATATACTCAACAATTTAGGAAGATATTAGACTTTCATAATCGCTATGGGCACGGAAAACATACGTAATTTCTCGATTGTGGCGCACATCGACCACGGCAAGAGCACCCTCGCTGACAGGATGCTCGAGCTGACAGGCACTGTCGACACGCGTCGAAAGGTCGACCAGATTCTCGACGCTATGGACCTTGAGAGAGAGCGCGGCATCACCATCAAGGCTTCAGCCGTAACAATGCGCTACGAGCACGATGGCAAGGTCTATATGCTCAATCTCATCGATACACCGGGGCATGTGGATTTTCATTATGAGGTCTCCCGCGCTCTGGCGGCGTGCGAGGGTGCACTGCTCGTAGTCGATGCCAGCCAGGGTGTGCAGGCGCAGACAGTCGCCAATGCCTATCTGGCGGTGAACGCCGGCGTGGAATTGCTGGTTGTGCTGAACAAAATCGATATGTCCGCGGCCCAGCCCGAATTGGTGGCCGAAGAGGTCGAGCACGTCTTCGGCATCAGCAGGAACGAGTGTTTTCGCATCAGCGCAAAAACAGGACTGGGAGTGCAGGAGCTTTTGGAAGCGGTGGTGACACTCTTGCCCCCGCCGCCCGACAGGAGCAATGAGCCGACGGCCGCGATGATTTTCGACAGTCAGCCCGACGAGTACCGAGGCATAATATGTTACGTGCGGGTCTTTGCGGGAACGCTGAACGTCAAGCAGAAAATTCGGCTGATGGGTAGCTCCAGAACATATAACGTAACCGAGCTTGGCAAGTTTACCCCTGAGATGACAGCTGTGGACCGCTTGGGAACAGGCGAGGTCGGATACGTCATTGCCAATATCCGTGATTTGCACGACGTCCAGATTGGCGACACTATCACCGACGATAAAACCCCTGCCGAAAAAGCCCTGCCGGGATACGTAACTCCTATCCAGATGGTTTTTTCCGATTTCTACCCGGGGGCCGACACTGACTATCCGAAGCTGCGCGAGGCCTTTGAAAAACTGGCCCTGAACGATTCGAGCTTTACGTTCTCCCCGCAGAACAGCCCCGCGCTGGGATTTGGCTTCCGCTGCGGGTTTCTCGGGCTCTTGCATATGGAGATTGTGCAGGAGCGGCTGGAACGGGAAAGCGACGTCGACGTCGTCCAGACCGCCCCGACTGTCAGCTATGAGGTGGTTACCAGCGATGGCTGTGTCCATCGCATCGATTCGCCCGCCGAGCTGCCCGACCAAACAAAGATTAATGAGCTGCGGGAACCGATGGTCAAGCTCGAAATTATCACCAACACAGACAGCATCGGCGGCATAATGAAGCTGACCGAGGCTCGGCGATGTCGCCTCTTGCAGACAAACTACATCAGCACCACCAGGGTTATGTTCGAATACAAGGCGCCGCTCGCGGAAATCGTCTACGATTTTTACGACAACCTCAAGGGAATCAGTCACGGCTATGCGACTATGGATTATTCTTTCCTCGGGTTCGAGGCTGCCGACCTTGTCAAAATCGACATCCTCGTCAATAAGACACCCGTCGACGCCTTGTCCCGGATTCTTCACCGCTCGGTAGCAGAGCTTCGTGGCCGCAAATTGCTCGTCAAGTTGCGTAAGAGCATCCCGAGACATCAGTTCGAGATTCCGCTGCAGGTGGCTATCGGAGGCAAAATAATCGCCCGCGAGTCCATCAAGCCGTACCGCAAGGACGTAATAGCCGGGCTTTACGGCGGTGACGTCACCCGAAAAAATAAGCTGCTTGACAAACAGAAAAAGGGCAAAAAACGCATGAAGTCCGTCGGCCAAGTCCAAATCCCCCAGGAAGCGTTTATGAGCATTCTCGATACCAGCGACTAACGACAAAAAATTTTATTTCGTACCTTTCTTATCTTTCACACCATTTAAATAATTAACCAATTACCAATTAACCAATTACCAATTAACCAATCCTCCCGCTTTTCCCCTTGACTTTTCCGGCTAAATCCCATATTTTAGTTCATATGCAATTTAGGAGGCGAGTATATGAAAAAGTTGATTTCTGCCTTTATCTGCCTGTTTTTAGCCATTCCTTCTCAGGCAGGGACAATCTTCGTCGATGCCGGCGCCGCCGGTGCAAACAACGGCTCAAGCTGGACCGATGCCTATAACTATCTTCAGGATGCCATTACCGCGGCTGGCTCCGCCTCCGAAATTCGGGTTGCACAAGGCATTTATAAACCCGATGCCAATAGTCTATATCCCGCTGGCACAAATAACCGGACAGCGACCTTCCAGCTCAAAAATGGTGTTGCAATCTACGGCGGCTTCCCAACAGCAGGCGGAAACCGTGACCCTAACATATACGTAACCTCCCTCAGCGGCGATATTAATGTTCAGTATAACAATAGCGACAACAGCTACCACGTCGTTACCAGCTCCGGCACCAATCCCACCACTATCTTGGACGGCTTCACAATCACCGCGGGTAATGCTGATGGCTCGTCCTCAATGGGATTCGGCGCTGGAATGTATAACTCCTCCGGCAGCCCGACAGTAACCAACTGCACATTCAGTGGTAACTCAGCGATGAGTAGCGGCGGGATGTCCAACGATAGCAGCAGCCCAACCGTAACCAACTGCACATTCACAGGCAACTCGGCAACCTACAGCGCCGGCGGAATGTATAATTTCTACTCCAGCAGCCCGACCCTAACCAACTGCACATTTACAGGTAACTCCTCGGCGTCCAAGGGCGGCGGGATATACAACTTATCCTCCAGCAGCCCGACTGTAACCAACTGTACATTCAGTGATAACTCCGCACAAACCGGCGGCGGGATGTGTAATCGTGATAATAGCAGCCCGACTGTAACCAACTGCACTTTCAGCGGCAACTCGGTAACAATCCAGGGCGGCGGAATGTACAATTTCTCCTCCAGCAGTCCGACCGTAACCAACTGTACTTTCACAGGCAACTCGGTCTCCTTGGATGGTCTCTATGGTGGCGGGATGTGCAATTTATCCTCCAGTAACCCGACGTTGGCCAACTGCATTCTCTGGGGTAATACCGCACAAACAGGGCCGCAGTTATATAATGAGGGGATTAGTTCTCCAACCGTTTCTTTTTCTGATGTTCAGGGCGGCTGGGCTGGAATCAGCAATATCAATGCTGACCCCTGTTTTGTTGACGCGGATACTGACGACTATCATTTAAAAAGTGCTGGCTGGAGCTGGGACGCTGTGCGAAATCGCTGGGCCTATGACGATGTCACCAGCCGCTGCATTGACGCCGGCAACCCCGGCTCGCCGCTCGGCGATGAATTGCTCTCCGTCCCAGATGACCCCAACAATATCTGGGGACATAATCTTCGTATCGATATGGGCGCCTTCGGCGGAACAGCAGAAGCATCCATCCCGCCTTACGATTGGGCTCTGTTATCCGACATAACCAATGATGGAATATCTGATTATAGCGACATCGATATACTCTCGTCTTTGTGGCTGAATACTGGTGAGCAGTTGTATGCCGATTTCAATCGCAATGGAATTATCGACCTCTTTGATTTCGCCTTGCTCGCGCAGGATTGGCTCGAACAAACAACCTGGCACTAATGACAAAACCAAAAAAGCTGGGAGCTTAAAACCGCTCCCAGCTTTTCTTATTCCTGTTCGCCGCGGACATCACACAGCTTGTGCCCCCTTAGCTTACTCTTCTGTTCCTTCGTCATAAAGCTGTTTTACCTCTTCAGCCGACAGCACTCTGTTGAATATCATAACATTGTCTATCATCCCGTTGAACGGCCCGCCTTCAAGAGTCCCGCTGCCGTAGCTGCCGTCGCCTATCCGGAACTTTGTATCATATATGTCCATGTACTTCGACCCGGCCGTTCCATCGGGTTCGCCGTCCACATACAGGATAGCATTGCTCGAACCATTATTGACTAACACAAAGTGATGCCACCCGCTGCTTACATTTATTGTCCCTGTTATTTCGGTCATCGGCGCAACGTCGCCGCCGAATTTTGCTACAACCTTATTGTTCTCCACCAGGACTTGCCAGCCATAGTAATCGCCGGAGTGTTGCGACCATTGTCCGACAATTGTTTGCATCCCTGTTGATTGGTCTGTATTAAACCAGCCGGCGATTGTGAAAACACTGCTGTTATTGAACAAGCTGTTCAAACTTGATACCGAGAAGTAGTCCGTAACGCCGTCAAAATCAACCGCGCCATTGAATTTCCCCGTCACCCAGCATGGGTCATCGCCGTTAAACGTCCCGTCATCGTCGCCGACGCAATCATAAGCGGTAACACCATTGCATTCGTCAAGCTTCCACCATCTGTTGGGATTCGGACCGGCCACTGTCGTAAAGCTCCAGATGTCGCCTGTAGTTGTGTCGACACCGTTGCTTTCATCAATACGCCAATAGTAAGTCGTGCCATAACTTAATATGCCGGGGTTGAAGGTTGTGCCTGTCTGGTTGCACACGAACGCTGGCTGGTTGGTGTCGCCGAAGTATACGTCGTGGGTTTGCGCCTCTTCACCGGCTGTCCAGCTAAGGTCTGAATTTACGCCAACACCTGTTGCCTCGTCGGCAGGGTTCGGATTAGATGCCTTTTTATTCTCATCACCTTGATAACACAGACTAAATACTCCTTGACTTGAGTCCTCCTGATAAATCTGCCCGACTTCTACTTCAGATAAAGCCTTGTCGTAGAAGCGGACATCGTCGATTTGACCGTTGAAGTACACAGTTGATACTCCGCCAATGCGAGTAAGAGTCAGATATGAATTGGTAACTGACCTTGAATCATCTATTATCGCACCATTTAGGTACGTTGTCGCTTGTTTATTGTCAAAAGATACGGCAATATGGTTCCAATTGTCTTCGGGAGCGACATCGTGTGCAATGACAAAATAGTCATCCTGCGAATCAGTCTCACCGACTATCCCATAATACCCGGTTCCCTCTTCTTCGAGTGTTAAGTAGCCGACATACTGACTGTCCTTGCTTATTAAAAATCCCTGGCCGCCGTAGTTTGATGAAAAATCCGCGGACGTTTTAAACCAGAATGAAATTGTTCCTTTATTGGTGCTGACTGTATAACTGGGGATAGTCATATAATCATCGCTTCCATCGAAGCTCAACGCGTCGCCTATCTGACCCGTTGTCCACGTTGCTCCATAGACAGTTCCATCATAGCCGTTGGCTGAATCATCGGCGTTTCCATTAAGCTCCCACAATCTGACAAGGTTAGGCTCAACCCCAGATATCTTAAAGCTCCATACATCTCCTTTAACTACTGGCTCGGGATACCCTTCGTCAATCCGCCAGTAGTAAGTGACGCCGGCGTTCAGCCCCACCTCGCACGGGTCAAAGGTACTAATGTCATAATTGCCCTTGTATACAGTTGTTGAAGATGTGTCGGCATCATTTACATCATCATAATCGGTGCCGAAATACACATCGTGCGAGATGGCGTATCTGTTTGGAGACCAGCTGAGCTCTGTATTTGGGTCCACGCCTCTTGCTCCGTCACCGGGATTGGGGCAGTATGCCTTTAAGCCGCGCCCTACCCAATAAATCTGCTCGATTTCTTCCACATTTAAAGCCTTGTCATAGAAACGGACGTCGTCGATTTGGCCGTTGAAGAACTCGCTCGTCCTCCCGCCAATGCGGGTAAGAGTCAGGGAAGAATCGGTAACTGGCTCTGTTTGTATTAACTCACCATTTAGGTATGTTTTTGCTACTTTTTCGTAAAAAGATACAACGACGTGGTTCCATACGCCTGCGGGAGCTGCGTCATCTGCAGTGACAAAATAGTCATCCTGTGTATTAGTCTCACCGACTATCTTGTAAGGCACAGTCCCATTTCCTTCAACTGTTAAGTAACCGACATATTTACTGTCCTGGCTTATTAAATATCCCTGGCTGCCGTAGTTTCCTGAAAAGTCCGCGGATGTCTTAAACCATAATGAAATTGTTCCATTATTTGTATCAACTGTAAAACTCGGGACATCCACATAATCATCAACCCCGTCAAAATCAAGCGCTCCTACGATTTGGCCGGTGACCCAGTCCGTAGCCGGCTCCATATTAATAAGTGTTCCATCATTATTGCCTGCCGAATCATCCGCGTTAGTCCCGCTTCCGTCATCAAACTTCCACCAGTTGTCAGGAATAGGCTCGGTTATGTCTTCTTCAAACGCCTCGTCCGCCCCGATATCCACTTGCCCACCCATCACACGCGGTTGCTGGTCTATGTCGTAAGGCCAAGTCGCCACACTATTGTTACCAATATCTATGCACGGTGAATCGAGGTTGATACTTAGGTGATAGTCGTTGTTGGCATAATCGACAAAACAAGGGTCATCTTTAATATTATGTTCGCCAGGGTAAAGGGAACTGCCTTGAATGCAGGAATATGTTACGTCAAAAGGTCCGGGAGTATAGGCGTATAATTGGGCAGAGCTGTTGCCCCAAACAATGCAGTTAGTAATCTCGTGGCTGATACTATGAGGTGAAGTGTGGGTTATTCCGCCGCTGGTGTTCTTGGTAATGGTGTTATTTAGAATTGTTACCTGAGCATCAACGTCATCAATCATGATTCCATTCCCGCTGTTGTTGTATATCAAGTTATTTTTGATGGCTGGAGTCGTCTGTTGAGAAATCGGCCCGTAATATATTCCATGGCTATCACCAGAGCTCGAACCGGAGGTCCTATTGTTCCGAATTATGCTATTTGCAACAATAGCGGATGAAAATGCTGTGTTGTATACGCCGCAGCCTTTATTGCCCTCGATAGTGCAGTTGTTCACTGCAAGGTCGGATTGATTACAGTATATTCCAGTTTTCTGGTTATCTTTTATAAGGCTGTTAATTACGTTCGGCTCTGAGCCAAGAGAATATATTCCATAGGAGCGATTGTTTTGAATGTTACAGTCTGTAATAGTTGGCGAGGACTGGTTTTTACAATGTATGCCGTAAGTATTGCCTCCCGTGATATTATTGTGTCGGATAATTGGTGAGGAACCGTCAATCAGAACATTTGCACTAGTGCTCCTGGTTATTGTAAAACCATCAACAATAGTTGTTTCGCTGACGTTTGAAGCCGTCACCAGGTATAACACGTTGCTATCATCTATATGGCCGTCCAGGGTGGTTGGGTTTGTGAGCCAGTTGCGTTGGCTGCGGGTTGTTTCTGTGCCGGCAAATCCGCCGTACAACCCTGCGCCGTCGATTAGTTCAAATGTCGCCTCGTCATCGTCAGGGTTTGAAGTCGGCTTGTATGTTTCCTTAGCTACCCAGATTTCATTACAGCCGGAGATGCGAAAGGCATTGAGAGCGTCCCGCAGCTCCAGGTAAGCGTTTTCCCATGACATACCCGTTTTAGGCCAGGAAGGAGAATGCTTGTTGACATAGACAATATCAGGTTTCCATGAGTTTACATTCGTAATCTCAACAGCGCTGGTAAGCCGAATCTCACTGGCCTCGACAACACAAGTATTGGTGATAGTACCGAGGGGTTTGGCGAGCTCGTTCACCTTGACTGTGAGCGTAATGAAATTAAAATCATTCCCGGGCAGCAACGTCCCGATGTGCCAGGTAACGGTGTGTGTGAGGGGGTCATAAACACTGTTGGAGCCGGAGGCGGAGATAAACTCAAGCTCAACCGGAAGATAATCAATGATATTCACATCGCTGACGATACCGAGGCAGGGTTCGGTAACCGGATTGCGGTAACTAATAGTATAAATTATATCATCGCCTGGTAGGACTGAACTCCCGTCAGTGACATTATCGGCTTTGGTCAGGTCAAGGGCCGGAACCGCAGTGATTGCCTTATAAAGATTCAGCCGGCCGCCTGTAACACATTTGCCGTTCAGGGCCTGTATAGGGTCAACTGTATTGAGAATAATATCTCTTACCTGCAGATAGTTCAATGACTGGTTTCTCGACCAGATAAGTGCGCAGGCACCGGCCACATATGGGGTTGCCATTGATGTGCCATCCCATGACTCGTAATCACCTCCCGGCACACAACTCAAGATATCACTGCCAGGAGCACCAAGGTCGACCGAAGTTGCACCATAGTGAGAACCGGACCAAATGCCGTCATTATGGTTCGTTGCCAACACAGCTATGATGTTATCCAAATCATAACTTGCCGGATAGATTGGGCGTATATCGTTATTCAGACTGGAAAAATTAGCTTGGTTTTGAGCACAAGCTACAAAAAGCACGCCTGCCTCTCCCGCAACACAAATCTTATCCATTAGTGACTGACTATAATCTTGAGTTCCCCATGAGGCGTTTAATACCTGTGCCCCATTGTCAACTGCGTAATCTATTGCCTTGCATGCATTGGAGACAAATGCTTCCCAAGTATAAGGCGCTGTATCGATGTTCAGCGCCATTATCTTCACGTTCCAGCAGACACCTGTTATGCCTTCTTCGTTGTTGCCGACGGCTCCCACTATTCCTGCGCAATGTGTGCCATGGGGTTCGTAGTCCATAGGGTCGTTGTTATTAGGGTCGAAGTTCCAACCACGTATGTCATCTATGTAACCATTATCGTCGTCGTCAATACCGTTATCGGGAACCTCGCCTGTATTGATCCATATATTGTCTGCAAGGTCAGGATGTGTATAGTCAACACCTGAGTCGATGACCGCCACGATAATATCACTGTGGGTGGATATGTCCCATGCCTCTGGAGCATCAATATCGGCATCAGATGTTCCGCCGGACTGGCCTATATTATGCAACCCCCAAAGGTCATTAAAACTGGTATCGTTTGGAAATGTTGACCCGAATGTGATTTTATAATCGGGTTCTGCATATAAAATCCCACCTTTTTTGTTGAATTTCTTAAGTGCCTCTTCTACTGTCATCCCTGCTGGCAGTTCTACTAAGCTCAGGCCAGGAACCATATCAAAACTGTGTTTCTCCTTAGCTCCTCCAAGAGAATCCAATATCCGCTTTTTCTCCCCAACGCTCATTCCTGATAGCTTTCCTTTAATTTCTCGTGGTTCAAAACGTACAAGCAGCCGGCCCTCTTTGTAAGATGCGCCGGGTTGTACCTTCGTGAAATCGTGACCGGCTGGCGGTGCAGCTATTTTCCCATTTCTTAGGGCTTCTTCGCCGATGGCTTTTACGTTACGCACCTTTGCATCGGCAAAAGAAGCTGCCGCAAACAAAACTGCCATAATTCCAACAATAATTTTTCGCGTCAACATTTTCTGCCTCCTTTTAAAAATGTGTAAATGTAAACTCCTCCTGTGCCTGCGCAGCACAAGACCCTGTCTTATTGTCCTTTAGCGAAATGTTCACCCTCGCTGCTGCAATCATCATCTCTTTCCTGTTTACTTCTGTCCTTGTATATCGCGATGATTGATATAAACTATTCTTTTTCCATCAGGTCAAGAAAGAAAAATGAAAAATATAAAAAAATGTCAAATTTTTTTTTCAAGTGTCCCCGTCCCCAAGAAAGTTGTCCCTTTGGCTGTAAATTGGGGAATTTAGTTCGTGGCAGAAGGTGTTAATTTGGTTAACCTATACCCGGTTTTCTTTTTTTACTCATTTACTCATCACCCCATCTGCTCATCCACTTTTTGCCTCACTTTGCAGCAATTTCACGTACATTTGTACCAATTTCGCGTACATTTTTACCAATTTGTACCACTTTTTCACACATTTTACCCTTACCTAAAACCCCCATCTTGTCTATTTTGCCAGAAACTAACGACCAAATTGTTCCATCATCCACCCCAAAAGTTCCATCGGCAGCCCCATCACATTCGTAAAACTCCCCTCTATTCGCTCGATAAACGCGTCCCCGCCCTCCTGAATCCCATACGCCCCCGCCTTTCCCTCCCACGAGCCGCCCTTAATATGCCCCGCTATCTCCTTATCTGTCAAGGGCTTAGGATAAACAGTCGTCGTATCGCTTTCAACAACCTCCACGCCGTCAGATGCCCTGACAATCGCAACACCTGTTATGACCTTATGCGGTCCGCTAAATAGTTTTCTGACAATGACTTCCGCCTCTTTTTCATCAGCGGGCTTGCCGATTATTTCCCCCTGAAAATCCACAACCGTGTCCGCCCCGACAACCAAACTCTCCGGAAACTTCTCGCCTACATTTTTTGCTTTTGCTAAAGCCAGTTGTTCAGCATACTTACAACTCTCTGTCCCCTCAAACTCCGACTCATCAATCTCCGGCGGAACAACCCTAAATTTATAGCCGGCTTCGGCTAACAACTGTTTTCGCCTCGGTGAAGCCGATGCTAAAATGAACGATACTGGATGCCGCATTTTCCCCTCCACGCGTTATTTTTGGAAGTGCACGTGGTAAACTATCTTCCTGCAAAACAATTGATACTCTTTGTCGATTTGGTCTAAATCATCGCTTATATAATACTCGAACAGCCTTGTGCCGATGACACGGTTCCACCAGACAGTCTGCGGGATGTTTCTGTCCTCCGCGATTTTTTTGCCCCCTTCTTCAAACGGCCATTTGCCCTCCAGGCCGTCTTCGAGCAGCCGATGATATTTGCCGAGCCGTTTTCCATACCCATCTTCCCGCAAAAACCGCACCAGCGCATATGACTGGCTGTAAAAAGCCATCACCTTATCGTCACCGGCGACAAGCGCTTCGCCGGGATTCATAGCTATCAGTTCCCGCAGCGGTATCATCTGGTTTTTTATAATCGCTATTTTCAATGAACCTAATCGGCTCAAATTTTGAACCGGCTCAAAATTAAAAAAGCCCCGTTCAAACCTGCTGGTCTCAAAGAGCATTGCGATACCTTCGTCAAGCCAGCTCGGAAGACGGAACTTAAAATGCTTCTTGTTGAACTGATGCCAGCCCTCATGGCCAAGTGCGGAAAAAGTCCGCTCTCTGCCGATATTATACGCCACGCAGGCGTCATTCAGATAATACGCACCAGATTTTATTTTGCAGTACAGCGGCGCCTGCGGACCGGTGAAGGCCTTCGTAAAATCTTCCCACTGTTTGCGCTCGCCAAAAAGATAGATGGTAAACTTGGTCTTCGTCTCAACCGGCTCAGGCAGCTGGCCGTTATAGCCGCGATACGCCGATTCCATAAACCCCGGAACCTGCGTAAGCATCAAAGGTTCCAGAAGCGTGGTAAAAACTTCATAATGAGCGGTAGTAAGTTTCAGTCCCGGTCCGTATTCATTTTGCCAAACCTCAACGGATTCCATCGTCGGCAAACGCTGCTTGTGTAAATACTCAATCATCCCGGCAGGTGTATCTATTCGCTGAATTTTGGAACTGTCAGTTTTAGCCCAACTTTCAAGACAGCCGACAACAAAAACAACCCCCACTATGCAAATCAGCACCACTTTCCTCGTCATAATCAGGTCTCTTCTCCTCAGATTTTCTCGAACTCTGCCCCGAACACATCAGCAGTAAATAGATAAACCTCTGTTTCAGGCTCTTTCCACGCATCGGCGGGCAGACCCGCCTTATGTGTACAACAATACGATAGAAATTGCTTTTTGTTCCAGCCGGTTTCGGTCGCAACCTGAGGCAGAAAGCAGCCCGAAGTACATCCTCTTTTGATATAGATGCCGTCAACTCCGAGACGCAGACTCAACGGGTCATCCGTTTTTTGCAGCGGCGAGAGCACCGAGATTTCAACATCAAGCTGTTCCAATTCATCGGCGGTAATGGGGTCAGAAAAAAAACGCGGGTCGCCGGTCGCCGATGCCCTTGCCATTTCAACCACCAACTCAATCAAAGGCCTGTCAGAGGTAAATTGCCCGATACAGCCCCGCAGCTGCTCCCCGTTTTTCAACGTTACAAAACAGCCACAAGGGGCATTGAGTTCGGCATCGTCCGATTTTGGTTTTGGCACCGCCCCGCCGGTTAATATGGCCTTTACCGCGTCGCAGGCGGTTTTAAGAAGCGTTTGTTTCTGTGCATCGTTCACTTTTCAGCCCATAAATATATGGCCAAGTTTTTTCATTACATAGGCAAGCAGTGCAAGCAGCATGATAACAACAACGGTTGCGATGTTGAAATACTTTTCTATCAGGCGACGCGCCCTTTCCCCGAGGAAATAGAAAAGAACACCTTCAGAGCCAAACCTCATAGTGCGAAAAACGATGCTGATGAGAATAAATTTCACTATGGAAACACCAGCCATACCGCCCAGCCAGCTAAAAAGCATATATGGCACGGGCGTGAGAGCGGCGATTGCAATGGCCCAAAAATCGTATTTCTGATAAAGCTCCAGCGCGAGCCTGGCAAGGTTTCCCAAATCTATATGAAGCAGTCCGAAGGTAACACGGGTGAAAAAAGGCGTGAGCCATTCACAGAACTGGATGACCCTCTCGCCGCCGATTGCAAGCCCGAGGGCAAATGCTATCGTGCCGCCGATTATGGAGACAATTGAGCAGAGAAACCCATACCTTAACGCGTGCTTCGGCTTTCCGAGACAAAGCCCAACGACCATTATATCGGCTGGTATCGGTACGCAGATCGGCTCGGTTATCGCCAGTATAATCAATGCCAGCACGCCGTAGCGTGTATCCGCCCAGTGAACAACCCAGTTATATAAGTGCTTGTGCCAGTGCCACCACGCAACAGGTTTGCTTTGATTCGGCTGCTCTTTAATATCATTCATTCTGTCTTCGGCTGCAATTTTTGCAACAAGCATAAGAATAACCTGCTATAATGTCAACCAATTATGCTGAATAGAGACCAATTTGACACCATCGGCAACGGCTTATTAGTCCGAGCACCGGCGAAAATCAATCTTTCACTACTGATAGCCGGTAAACGGCCGGACGGCTTCCACGAAATAGAAACCATAATGGCTAAGGTCAACTTCTATGACGAAATCCTTATCCAGCAAGGCCGAAAAACCGGCATCGAACTCACCTGCACCGGCCCCCAATGGGCTCCCGAGGGAGAAGAAAACCTCGTCCACAAAGCCGCCAAAATGCTGCTTGAAAGTTGCGGCCAAAATGCCGACATCAAAATCTCCCTGACAAAAAATATCCCTGCAGGCTCAGGACTTGGCTCCGCCAGCAGTGATGCGGCGGCAACCCTTTTAGGCATAAACAGATACCTCGATTTGCAAATTCCCGCCGCCGAACTTGCCAAACTCGCCGCCCAATTAGGCAGCGATGTGGCCTTCTTTTTGGATGGGCCATTGGCATTTTGTACCGGAAAAGGCGAAAAAATTAAAAAATTAGACGAAAATTTCAATTTCCTGGCCCTGGTGGTACTTCCTGACGTAAGTGCTTTTACGAAAGAGGTTTACGCTAATTATACGCATAATCCGGCCATCTATAACGAGCTCCATACCGAAATAAAAGCCCTTTTGGGAAAAAACAGGATTGATTTAGTCCAGAAAGTGTGCGCAAATATGCTACAGATGAGCTGTTTTAGTTTATACAAAGAACTTGCTGACTTGAAAGCTAAAATAGAATCGTTGGGCGTCAGGCCGCTGTGCCTGAGCGGAAGTGGTTCTGCTATGTTTCACATTATCGACAACGGCGACATTGAAAACGGGCGGGCAATCCAAAACACTCTTGAAAAACAAACCGGTTGCAAAAGCGTTATCGTGAGCAACAACAACTGGTAAACGCGTGGGGATAAGACTTTTAAGCGAGGCAAAGAATATGCAAATCACTGAAGTCAGAGTCAAACTGGTGGAGAACAAAGATGATAGGTTAAAAGCTTTTTGCTCAGTAACGATGGACAATGAATTTGTAATCCGCGACATCAAAATCATTGAGGGCACCGGCGGCTATTTCGTAGCTATGCCCTCCCGCAAAATGAGCGACCACTGTGAGAAATGCGGAGGCAAAAACCATCTCAGGGCCAAATTCTGCAACAATTGCGGAGGGACCCTCTCGGAAAACCGCGCAAAAAAGGATATCAAAGGCAGAATGAAGCTGCACGCCGACATCGCCCACCCCATCAACGCAGAGTGCAGACGAAAAATCCAGGAAAAAGTTACAGCCGCTTTCGAAGAAGAACTGGAAAGATCGAAACAGCCGGGTTATAAACCGCAGGAAATGGATGAACCCGATGATGAAGTGCCGGAAGTAATCTAAGTAACTGCTTATGCACCTCTGTCTTTAGGCGGTAAGGTCTTCGAGAACCTTGTCGAGGGCAACTTCCAGCCGCTCATTAAGGCTGTATTTACCGTTACTTAGCTGCTGGCGGAGGTCGAGAACTTTCTCTTTGCGGACTTCCGGCAGTGTTGCAATCTTCTTTAACACCTGGCCGATAGGCGTAGTATTGATATTCTCAAGTATCTGCTCCATAAGCAAATCCTGCTCCGCAACCAGATTTTCCTTGGCAGATTGGTCTTCAAAACTGTTATTATAGTCAAATCTTGGCATTTAATTACCTTATACACTTGTTTTCAGGCGGAAAAATCCATATTTTCGCCTGAAAGCTGATAGCTACTATATGTTGTATGCTCCCGGAATCCCTTCGAGGCATTAACAGCCTTCACAGTATTGGTATCGACAGAAGGATAAGAAAAACTTTAAAAAAGTTTAGGAGTTACCTAACCGGTTGAAAAGCATAAAGTTATGCTAATTCGAGAAGAAAAGCTGATTATTAATATCAAAAACCGCGATTTAAAAAAGAGGGTTTTTTCACATTATCGGGGTGAAACTGGGTAAACTGGGTAACATACAATATATAGTGATAGCCAAAAGTTAAAATGACCGCTTTTTTATCGGATATTTGAGGATTTAGTCGTTAATCTCTCGTCACTCGGGGTTGGCAAGATGGAAAATTTAGGTAAATAGGGTAAGGAAAAATAGTGCTAAAACGTGGTAGAAAATGGTAAAAAATGAGATAAATTGCAAAAATATGATGAGTTTATGTGTGGATGGGTGAATGGGTGAATGGGTGAATGGGTGAATGGGTGAATGGGTGAAAGCATATCTCGCCGGAGAAATCCGCCAGAGGTGGATAAATTTTTTGAGTGCAGGTTTGCCTAAATTGACACCGCTGAGGCGCAGAGAGCAGAGAGTATATTAGTATGTGCGTATATGCGTATATACTAATGTCGTGACTAAACAATCTGAGGGTTTAAAAATGAGGGATTTGAAATTGGGTTTCCTGTTCCCGGTCCCCGGCCAAAGACATGCTGGGGCAGGCAAGAGAGCAACCTCCGGGGATCTGCGCTATGCTGCGACGGGAAAATTTGGCGTCCGCCTGTCTTTTTATCAATGCACGAAAAAACATAGGGAATAAATAGGGACAGCAACCGTTTTTGGTGTGCAAGTTGCCTAAGTTAGCAATCTTTTAGACATTGACAGGGAATAAAAGTGGGGTAGAATGGAGAGAGCGACAGCGGAGAATAAGCATCGCGGGATTAGTCGCTTTTGGGCACAAATTTGCACATATAGTTAGATTATAAAAAATGAGCGCAAAAGATTTACACAATGAATCATTTACCGAAGAAACAATTACCAAATTAGAGATTTTTGAAAAATATTTAGAATCGTGGCTTCCAGTCGCTATCCAATCCCCTTCTATCAAAGAAATAAACATTTGCGATTTCTTTGCTGGTGCCGGCAAAGATGTTGATGGCATAAAAGGTACTCCATTAAGAATAATCGATGTTATTAAGAAGTTTAAAAATAGTATTATAGAAAATGAGTTGCGAATACATATTTTATATAATGATGACAAACGAGTAAAATGCGAACAGCTCAGAGATTTAATTGAGCAGGAGCAAAAAAGCACGGGTGATTTAGATAATTATTTAGAAATTGAATTTTTCAATCAAGACTTCAAAGAACTTTTTAATAGCAAAAAAACTTTATTAAAAAACAATTTCAACTTGTTCTTTCTCGACCAATCTGGGGTTAAGCAAATCACAGAAGACATATTCTTGGAGTTGGCGAATTTTCCCACAACCGACTTTATATTTTTTGTTTCTTCGTCGTATTTCAAGAGATTTGCCTCTGACCCGAGTTTTCAAAAGCATTTCCCGGATATTAATTTGCAAGATATCTCTATGGCGAAACAAACGGAAATGCACAAACTGATTCTTCAATACTACAGAGGCAAAATACCGAGCGGGAGCGAGGTAAAACTTTATCCATTTACAATTAAAAAAGGGGCAAATGTATATGGTCTGATTTTCGGAACAAAACATCCTCTTGGAGTTGATAAGTTTCTGAAGATAGCTTGGAAGAAAAACGCACTTAATGGAGTTGCTAATTTCGATATTGATGATGACTGGCAAGCAAAGCAAATGGTTTTATTCGGACAAAAGAAATTGTCGAAGATAGAAAAGTATGAGCATGAATTAGAAAAATATATACTGTCTAAAAAGGAAATCTCAAATATCGAATTATTCGATTATACTCTTGAAAATGGTCATATTGGAGCACACACCGTAGAAGTTTTAAAAAGATTAAAGAAAAATAATAAAATAGAGTATGAGGGTCATCCGTGTATAAGTTATGATAAGTGTTATAAGGAAAGGAAGCCGAATCGCTTTAAGATAAAATCATGAAGAAAAGTAAAATTGAATGGACAGAATCGACGTGGAATCCTGTTACGGGATGCTCGGAAATTAGCGCAGGGTGCAAAAACTGCTATGCCAAGAGAATGGCTCTAAGATTGCAAGCGATGGGTCAGCCGAATTACCGCAACGGCTTTAGAGTAACCTGTCATTCAAAATCGCTCGATTTACCATTAAGCTGGAAAAAACCTCAGATGATCTTTGTAAATTCCATGAGCGACCTTTTTCATGTTAAAGTTCCCTGTGAATTTATATCTAAAATTTTCGATGTTATGAGCCGGACACAGCAGCACATTTATCAATTCTTAACCAAAAGAGCTGAACGGCTGGCGGAGTTATCAGATTTAATGCCGTGGTCAAAAAACGTATGGGCGGGAGTTACGGTAGAGGCAACAGAATATAAATACAGGATAGAACTTTTACGACAAACAAAAGCTAATATTAAATTTTTATCTTTAGAACCTTTGCTGGAAGATCTCGGGAAATTAGAATTGACCGGGGTTGACTGGGTCATAACAGGCGGAGAATCTGGGCCTGGCGCAAGACCAATAAATGCGGATTGGGTCAGAAATATCAGAGAACAGTGCATAGAGCAAAATGTCCCATTTTTCTTTAAACAATGGGGTGGAATAAATAAGAAGAAAAATGGCAGATTATTAGATGGTCAAACATGGGATGAGATGCCTAAAAAAGCAGTTGAAGTTCTGTGCGCATAAATGTGAGTTGGAATCTACAATAACACTCCAATAAATCCTTGTAAAAAATCTTGCACAGTGTTTACGAGGGGTGTTGGTAAAAATCAATCAAAATCGCAGGTAGCTGGACAGCAAAAAGGGGGAATTTGCCAAGAAACGAAGCGGAGAGGATGAGGGACGAGGGACGATTGAGGACGGTCGATGCGGCGGTTGGGGGAATTTACTTGATTTTTGGGGACAGGCGCGGTATAATTATGCCGTTTTAGATGTGCGATAATGCGGGAGCCAAGTTATGAAAAAACTTGTGTTTTTACTCGTGTTTCTTTTTCCTGCCGCAATAGCACTGGCTAATCCGAGAGCTAATCCTTTTCCCATGGATTGGCTTAAATCCACCATTTTTTACGGTTCATGCTTTGGTGTGGAAGTGCTTCTGGTCGCAACCATATTATTCTTCTGCCATATGTCGATAGTACCGCTGCTGATTACCTTATTTATAGGCAACCTTTTGATATACTTTTTTATATTCCAGCCCGTCCTTGAGGCGACAGAGAATGTTCTTGTCTCGGAGGCGGTGATAGTTTTTGTCGATGGTGTTTTCATTAAAATACTAAGCTTGTTCGACGCCTTTCAACTGGATGATTTCAAGGGATTGAAATGGATAACCGCATTTATAATCGCGGCGGCAGGCAATCTTCTTTCATACTATTCCGGCATAGTCATCGGAGGGTAAATTGACTCCGGATCCCCGACAGAAAAGCAAGTAAGCATGGGTCCCCTGTTCTCGGCCAAGGGAGCAGCGCTCGGGGATTTTCGCTGCGCTACGAGACGCAGCTCAATAATAATACTTGAAATCGAGGTCGATGTCCCAGGTGTCTGGCAGGCCTTTCTTTTTGGTCAGTTTGACCTGCGAACACTGGAGATTGGCCCAGCGAATCTGGACCGTGGAAAGGAATTTGGCGAATTTGGTTATGTCAATGCCCTTGAGAGTGACCTTGGCACTTTGGCTTTTCTGGCCCGCGGTGGTCAGCATTACTCCGGAACTAAGCCTGTAACCGGACGGCGGGATTCCGCATAAAGCGGCTGTTTTATCCATGGCATTGGCGTAATCAAATTCAGCGGCGGGGTTATTGGCGTCGGCGAATTTGACCCTGTCAGGGTCGAGAGCCAAAATCTCGGTCATTATGTTCTGGCCCTTGTCGTATTGCGATTTTTCAACCTCCCATTTATGCTCGGCGGCAGGCAAAGATACGCCCCAAATAAGCAACGGCCACAAGGCCGCCAAGGCAGGGGCGAGTATATAATACAGAGCCGGATTCTTGAAAATATCTTTCATAGTAACTTATCCTTGTCTACTTCTTAGGTTCAACAGTTATGCTGAAATTATCCCGGCCTCCTTTGGCATCGAGGTTCTGCTGCGTTATGTCCAGGCTGCTTTGCCTGATTGCATCGAACAGCTTGAGCGTGTTTCCCCGGCTGGCGGTATCGCCTGTAATACGAATGGTTTTGGCGGCAATGGTAATCGAATCTACATTTAAGTTAGTCTGCTCGGCGCATTTGTTAAAGGCCTCGAGCACGAGGGTCAGTTTAGCGGATATGGCCTCTTCGCCTGTAACGCTTAACAGGCCTTTCCTGACATTTTCGATGCGTCTTAATTCGCCCTCGAGTTTTTTTACAGGGCTGGTTTTGTCCGGCGGCTTTTTGCCGAACATAACAGCGGCGTATTGTTTTTCGAATTTCTTATAGAGCTGATTGCGGTAACTATTCTGCTGCCACAACTGCATCTGGAAATACAATCCCGCGGCGAGCATAAGAACGACCGCGGATATGCTCGAAACTTTCATTGCTTTCTGCAGGCGGACTTTTTTGCCCTGATAGGGGGAAAAATCGCTGCGGAAATTTACGCTATGGGCTTTTTCCAAATGGGACAAAGCGGCGCCATAAGCAATCACAAAACCAACGGGGCCGGCGCAATCGGCCAAGGCCTCCGGGGCGGTCGCGGCAGCGGCAATCAAATCTATCGGGCTGACCTCGATGGTGAGCCGATTGCTAAGCTGCGGGCAATCCACGGAGCCGGTGGAATCGAAAACTTTGACGCTGTTTACCGGCTTATCGCCCGAAAGTAAAGCGGCGGTCATCGGGACTTCTCTGGCGAGCAGGTCGTTTCTATTCTGTCCGGACCTGACGAGGAACGTCCGCATAGCCAGCGCTGCCCGCGATTGCGAAAAGGCCAAAAAGTAGCCACTCGAATCTGAAAGGACGCAGAAAAGAGGGTGCGAATCCGGAGGCAAGGACAGGGTCTGCGAAATAAATCTCGAAAGGCAATTAACATCTGGTTCAATGGTTACGGGGTCGATGTTATTAGTCTGCAAAGCAGTGAGAATATCAGACAATTGCTTCTTCTTGGCGGTGAAGACGGTCAGCGACGAGCCGGCGGGACTATCTGAAGTTACTTTGAAAGCTATCGCAAGGTCGGTTATGTCCATACCGAGAACTTCTTCGGCGTCGAACCTGATGGTCGCAGCGATTTGCTTAGGGTCGTTAAACTTACTGCGGACGCTATGCTGCATAAATATCGAACAGTCCAGAGCGACAGCGGCCTCGGAGAATTTCCATTCCCTTTTGGTACAGCCCTCGGTGATGAGTCGGGCCAACTCCTGCGGCGTCTGCTGCTGCGTTTCTTCGACAGCAACACTGAAGCAGCCTAAGACGGCTCTGCCGCTGAGACAAACAACGGTCGCAGAGCTTTTGCTTAAATAAATCCCTAAATAGTTCTGAGTTTCCACTTCGAGCAAACTCCTAAAAGCCGGCCTTTCAGCCGGAGATTACGGCGATTTTTTCCAACTTTTTGCCTTGTTTTGTTATAGCTATAACGGTCGACGCTTCCGCCACTCCGCTTACCACGGTTATTCTAACAGTGAAAAACGTGCTGGCTGTTGTGATATATTTCTCACATTTTCCTATCGAATCGGAGTACCTAAAAAGCGTCCTTTTCAAATCTTCTATATCGGTAAAAGGTTTTATTCGTCTACGCTGTATAATTTCTTCGGCGATTTTATCAGCATCACCGCCGAAAGTAAAAGCAACTTCGAGCACCTGCCGAGGGGCGGTATTAATATTGACCCTGTTCGAAGCCCACAAACCCATATATTTCAGGGCCGATTCTTTTCTGTTCTCACTTAGTATTGTCGGCATAGCAAGGGTTTCAGTATCAATTAATGAACTATGAAAAATTTTCGCAAAATCGGCACTGTGGACGGAGGCGGGCGCGGTAGTTGTCCGGACTGTCCGCCTTTGGACGGTTCTTCTACCTTTACGTCCTGTTGACGATACTGTTCTCCTCTCCTCGCTTATTGTTACCGGTTCAAAGTCAAGTTTGAACGTTTTTATTTTACCTATCTCCTTCAGCTCCTTTTTTAGCGAATCAACCCTGACACTATTGACATCCATCCACTCGCAGAAAGTTTCGAACCCCGCTGAGGCTTCGCGATGGACTCTTTCTTCTCCTTCATCGGCAAGCAGCATCCAGCCGAGGGGATATTTCGCATTTTCATCTTCAATTTCAATTCTGACTTTGGCAGAACCAATCTCGAATTCAAGCGGCTCGAACACGAACGGCCAAGGCGGACCATACGGGCCGCGCACTATCAGCAAATTAGGGTCATTAAAATCGGTGACACCACTAGTATCATCAGCTTCACTGACGTCGTTGATGTCGTTGATGTCGTTGATATCCTTGATGTCACGCTTATCATCGAAGCTCTTGGCTCTGCTGTAAGTCTCGCCTTCGGCAGCAAACTCTGCCAAAAGTTCCTTGTATTCAACCTCGCTAAGGGTAAATAAATCCGAAAAATCCGGCTCATTCGGACGTTCAATCAATTGCGGCATATTAACATCCTGCAATTCAGCAAGTGCATACCGCGCCGCCGAGTTACAACCGTAGCGGGCAGCCTGATAATCTACGATATACTGCTCGCGATGCCGCTGGGCGGCAAGGCGGCTGCTCAAGGTATAACCAAGCGCCGAAAGCATAACCAGCAGCACTAATGTCACCAAAAGCACGATGCCGGGGCGATTTCGACGGTCGCTGCAATTATTTAGGCTTTTGTTCCACATCACCTTTTTTTCTCTTCACCTTCTTTTTTTGCAAATACGAATTTGTTCGCCCTGGTTCGGTCAATCGCCATATTTCTTACGATTTTTTCATTCTCCGGTATATCGAGGACGCCGGTCAGGGTCTTAAACGGCTCGGCAAAAGAAATAGTTACCACAATGCCGGGAGGCAACGAATCGCTCGTCCAGTCATCCTTAAGTTCTTCACCAACGGGGACCTGTATCTTAAAAAAAGTAACGCCGGTGCAAATCGGCACAAAGAGCTCTCTCTCCCAATCTTCCTTCTGCTCGTCAAGCAGCTTATCTTCCATCGCAATTCCACTATGACTGCGATATAAGACAAGACCGTTAGCATCGTTATCATAGTTTGTCTGCCAAACGATTTCTTCAAATGTTCGTTTTTGGTTTCTGTCGTTATAAATAGTCTTTAAAATCGTAAGGCGGGCGGTCGAGAAACCGTTTTCAAATTTATTCTCCACAGTAATTTTCGTATCGGACGGCGCAGCTGTCCTGTCGAGGTCTTCGGTAATGCGCTGCAGAACTTCGAAGGGCAGCCTGGAACTATCAAGCTTGCGCGTAATCGCAGCGGCGCTGGTTTCCGCCCGGTTGTAAATACCCAGGACCGCGACTAAAACCATCGCCCCTATCGCCATCGCCACAAGCACCTCAGCCAGCGAAAAACCGCTGCGACGACCGTATATTTTATAAGAAATAATCTTCATACCAATGAAAACGAATTTATTATCAGGGACACTCTTTCAAGTATCTAATAATCTCCTCAGTGGTCGGCCTGCCGGGAGTAGCGGCCTTCATAAGACACCTAACACTTTCACAGAAAGGCAAGGTGTCACAATCCACATCCGACTCGGACAGCGACTCGTTAAGCTCGGCTTTCAACAAGTTCGGATCGAACGGTTCATTTGGCTCGCTTATATCGTTCGGCTCATTCAACTCAGACAGCCCAGATATCTTTTGTTTAAGCATTTCAAGCAATTGCTCCTTCGTCAAACTGGTTAACCAGTGCGTCAGCTCAATCGTCTGCGCCTCGCCTTCCACATCAGTATATTCAGCAGAGCAAATTCCTCTGACCCATAACTGCTCCTGGCCCATTACCGCCGGTTCATAAAACATCTCAACGGCAGTCTGCCATTTAATTTCTGGATACTTGTCGCTGCTGCCATACTCAACCGTCTCCTCAACCGCATCCTTGGACAAAAGGGTTTCCATATTATCTCGCGCGACCTCAAAGGCCTGCATACGCAGCGACGAATCTGCGGCCGAGGCCATACAGCGGTTTATAACAACCAGCACACTCGAACTGATAAGCGCGAGTATAATCAAAGCAGTGACAACTTCCACCAGACTAAAAGCCGGTAATAAAATTTGTTTAGAACGGCACTTCATCTTGTCTTTTCGGCATTAAAGGTTCGACATCTCCTTCCCGCAATATAACAATTCTGCTCAGGCGGTTAACTACTACCGAATACGGCTGTTCGTCCCCATCGAGCAGAACAATCTTTCCGCCGGCCTGCCAACCTGTGCGACCTGCGCGAAAAAACGCCTTTTGATGCTCTTCGTCGGTGCTGACAAGGTCGTCGAACAGAACAGAAACAATCCTGCAATTCGCACCAAAATTATTTTTTACGATAATCTCTTCCTCCAGAACATCCGACGGCAACTGGGGCGAAGTAATCTGGCGAAGCGTATAGCTCTGCTCTGTAATGTCAATAATAACTTCGTATCTTTTATCGCTTTCAGCCGCGGCGCTGGCAGCCATCTGCATTGTCGAGACAAGCTCACCGGCCTGAACCTTAAAGGTACTTTTTCTAAGCCACCCTGAAAGATTCGTAACTGCTAAAAGCACAAACAGAGAAATTATCAAAACCACCACCACCAGCTCAGTAAACGTAAAGCCGCGTCTGGTATTACGTATTGTGTATTGCCCGCGCAGGGCGCAATCAGTATGCATCAGTGCTGTACAAGTCGGCATCGTTATCCTCACCACCCTCTTCACCATCAGCACCCAGACTTTTGATTACAAACGACTTTCCGCTTTCCGGGGAGAGCTCATAAATAAAATCATAGCCCCAGCCGTCTCTGGGTAATTCAGTGGTTTCCAAATAACCGCCCGGCTCGTACCTTATAACATCGCTCGGCTGCTCAACAAGCGCCATAAGCCCTTCCTCTTCGGTTGGAAGCCGGCCGGTGTCCATTTTGAATTGAGTTACCGCGTTATGAAGAATTTTTAAATTGGCCTTTGTGGTTGTAACACGTGCCTGGTCTATCTTCGTCGCCACTTTTGTAACTACCAAAGTGGCAAGCAAACCGATGATAATCAGCATAGCCATCAGTTCAATCATCGTAAAACCTAATCTATTTTTTCTTTTTCTTTTTTTCATCTTTCTACAATGCTCCTAAAATAAATTCCCAGTTAGAGGGAACTTGCAACAGTGTTAAAATTTACCCGCCGAAACTTCCAGAATCGGCAGTATTGTCGCATAAGCAATCAAACCTATTATTGCAGCCATAACAATTATAATAAGCGGCTCAACCGCGGCGCTCAATCTCTCAATAACCACATCAGTTGAAGATTCGAGGTTTTCACTGATATCCTTAAGCATTTTTTCCAACTCGCCGCTTTTTTCTCCGACAGCCACCATATGAGCAATCGCAGGGTCGATGACGCCGCTGTCTCTGAGCGGGGTAGCAATATCAGCACCGGCAAGAATCCTCTCACGTGCCTGCTGAACGGCGCCTCTCATAATACTGTTGCCGGTAACCTCCGACACAACCCGAAGAGACTCAGCCATAGCAAGTCCCGAGCCAAGAAGCGTCGAAAGTGTCGAGGCAAAACGTGAGACAACGCGCTGTTTTACAAGAGGACCAAACAAAGGCAGGGACAGCAGGAGTTTATCCCGCAGTAAAGCACCCCGCTGTGTTTTCAGAAAACGCTTCAGGCCCCAGATGATTCCAACAACCACGGCAATCACAACAAACAGCCACCAACTCGTCAATATATAGCTTACACCCATCAAGCCCCTGGTAACCAGGGGCAGCTCCTGCCCTGTTCTTGCAATCTGCTCGGCAATTTTCGGGATAACCGTTGTTGTCAAAACCAGAACAGCCGCAATACAAAACAAAATCAGGACAATCGGATATATCATCGCCGTCATTACCTTCGATTCGACCTTCTGCCGCTTCTCCATAAACTTGGCAATGGTCGAAAGACTCTGGCCAAGAGAGCCGGTCACCTCGCCAACGCGAACCATACTTACATATATAACATCAAAATAATCGCTATAATCGCCCAAGGCATCGGCGAAAGATTCACCCGTGATAACCCGGTCGCGAATGTCGGTAATAGCGTTTTTGAACCGCACATCGGATATTTGCAAAGTAAGAACAGAAAGCGCTTCGGTCAGCTTAATTCCAGAATTAAGCAGTGTGGTCATTTGCTTGGTAAAATCAAGTATCCTGCTTTTGCTGCTTCCGGCGAAAACGGAAAACAGCGCCGCTCTTTTCTCGGAAGCAGAGCCGGCCTCTGTGATTGAAGTCGGGTGAACGCTTCGCACCCTCAACTGTTTTCGCGCAGCATAGGGGCTTTCGGCGGTGATTGCGCCTTTGACTTTTTTGCCGTTTGCCGACACTGCTGTATATTCATACCTCGGCATTGCCTGTGTCCTCTAAATCACGTCTGACTGTGTCACCCTCAAGACTTCAGCAATAGTTGTTATCCCGGCGAGAACCTTTCGAGTGCCATCCATTCGCAGGGTTTGCAGTCCCGCGTTAATGGCGACCTTCTTTATAGCACCGGCGGTTTCCTTTTTGTATATCATTTCCTGAATTTCCTCATTAATCATCATCAGCTCGTAGACACCGGTTCTGCCGCGATAGCCGGTTTGAAAACACTTATCACAACCCTTTCCGATAAAGAATTTTGCGCCGTTGCGATCACTTATATTACCAAGACCAAGCTCTCTGAGCTCATGGGGTTTAGGCTCATGCTGCTCTTTACAGTCCGGGCACACTTTCCGCACCAATCGCTGCGCTATTATGGCAATCAACGATGAGCTTGCCAGATAAGGTTCAACGCCCAAGTCTAAAAGGCGGCTGACGGCACCAGCAGAATCATTAGTGTGAACCGTACTGAAAACCAAATGCCCAGTCAGGGAAGATTGTATCGCCATTCTCGCTGTTTCGACATCACGAACTTCGCCGACCATTATAACATCGGGGTCCTGACGAAGGACGTGCCTAAGCGACGTGACAAAAGTCATACCTTTTTTACTGGCAACCTGAATCTGACTGATTCCTTCCAATTGATATTCAATAGGGTCTTCTATGGTTATAACATTTTTCTCCGCCGAATTAATCCTGTTAAGACAGGCGTAAAGAGTGGTGCTTTTTCCGCTGCCGGTGGGGCCTGTTACGAAAATAACGCCGTGCGAACGGGTCAGCAGCGAATCGAACTTTTTCAAATCGTCTTCACACAGGCCCAGCTCATCCAATTTAAAAAGGCCGGTGCTTTTGTCCAACAGCCGGAGGACGCTGCGCTCACCGAAGCTGGTCGGCACGGTGCTGATACGCAAATCGATTTCGCGCTCGCCCAGACGGACACTGCAGCGGCCATCCTGAGGCATACGGCGTTCGGCAATATCCATTCCAGCCATCACTTTTATACGGGATATAATCAGCGGCAGGACATTTCTGTTCAAGCTCAAAACATCATATAAAATACCGTCGATGCGGTAACGAATCTGAATCTTTGCCTCGTAAGGGTGAACGTGGATATCGCTGGCCCGCAACTGCAGCGCGCGAAAAAGAATATCATTAACCAGCCTGATAACCGGCGGACGATTAACCACGTCAAGAAGGTCATCGGAAGTGCCCACTTCGTCGATAAGCTGGTCGATATTCTGCGAATCAAGCTCCTCGGCCACCTCTTCAATGACAGTTGTCTTCTGCTCGTAGGCAACATCTATCGCGGCGGTAATTGCAGCACGGGTGGCAACCGCAGGCCTGACGGGCATGCCCGTCATCTTCGAAACATTATCCAGGACATCAGAATCCAAGGGTTTGGACAAAACTACGGTAAGCTCTTTGTCGTCGGCCTTCGTTCTTATCCCGACAAGATAATGCTGCTGGGCGTAGGTCGCAGGGATGGATTCTATGAATTCGGCCAGCACAGCCTTTGCGGATACCTCATCTAAAAATTCCCACCCAAGGGCAGCGGCAAAGAGCTTCAAAACCGCCGACTCTGTAAAATACGGACAGCCGAGCAAAAGCTCATCGAGCCGGGATTTTCCGTCGCTGTTGGCTTTGAGAAACTCGGCCAATTGCTCAGCGTCAATGAGACCCGTCCGCTTGGCAGTTTGTATCAATAATTCCTTCATAATATTACAATGGCAGGTGGCGCAAGCCATGCTACGCATTTATGTGCCTGCCCGATTAAGGCAGCCACATAGCGCTTAGTGTTGCCCATAATACCCCTCTTCCTAATCTGATTCAAGGATATGTAACGGGTCTATCGGCTCAGGCTCTATACCGGGCCAATCCTGATGTCTCTGGAATCTTTCCTCAAAGTCCTCAACCGCACCCCGGTTCCTGTCTGATATTCTCTCCAAATCCGGCAATCCTGCAGCCGTTTCACTCGGCCTTAAGATATTTGCCCTAACAAATACATACAGCTTCGTTTGTGAGCTGCTAGTGCTTATTCTTCTGAAAAGCCCGCCGGCAATCGGGATGTCACCAAGAAAAGGTACTTTCCAGTTATCCTTAGTCTGTCCTATCGTTGTTATGCCTCCGAGAATTATCGTGCTGTCATCGGGCACGGTAACGATTGTCTCGACATTGTTCTCACTTTTGTCAGGCGGCGGATCATTCTGTCCAATCCCGCCTTCCGGAGCAATCTGACTCGAACGCTGCATTTTTATTTCAAGGCGAAGCAAATCGCCTTCACTAATATGAGGCGTAATATCAAGGTTGATACCCGACGGGAACTGGTCAAAGGTATAAGATGTTTGTACAACTCCTTCGTTCGGCTGAGTCTGCGCCTGTCTGGACACGTATATAGTGTTCGTAGTGTCGATGTGACCTTTCTCATTGTCATTAACGAGTATCTTAGGTCTGGCAAGGACCCGGCCGTAGCCCTTTGACTGCATTAACTCCAACAGCATCTGAATATGACGGCCCGCATAAAAACCCTGGGCAGGCGACGCTTCTCCCAGAATTGAAGTTGCCTCCCCCACCCTATTCGAGGGGAAAGGCGATAGAGCACTCGTGCCAGTAGCAAGTTTCTGCATTATTCCGCCAGGGAGCATTTCCGGGAACTTGGAGACCAACTGTAAATCGTAATCGAAGGAATCAGACTCAGTAATTTCAACGAGCATCGCATCCAACAGCACCTGCGGCCTGCGCTTGTCCAACTGTTTTATTAAACTGCCTATCCATTCCTGATTTTTTTTGCTGGCATAGACGAGGATTGAAAAGGTGTTCTCATCGGGAACGATGATAATGTCTTCTTCTGTTTTCTTTATTGTCTGCTGGATTTTTCCCTCTTTATCCTTAATGGTTTCCTGAATAAATTTCTGCAGAACTTCCGCCAAATCCTCGGGGGCCTGGTTCTCGAGCGCATAAATTACATAAGGTATCGCCTGCCTAAGAGTTTCGCTGTCCACGTAGCTGATAATCGTGGCTATCTGAACGTGCTGCTCAGGCGTGGCATTTACCAAAAGCGAATTCGTTGATTCAATTATCACCACCTGCGGCTGCTCCACAAGAGGCTCCACTTCAGAAGTTGCAGCAGGCGCGGCGGCCGGGGCGGCTCCCGGAGCGGGGGACCTACCGACAGTAATTTTCTTTCCCTCGGCTGTCTTGTCGCCGATTATGCCAAGCTCTCCGAGCTTCTTTACCACCTCATCGGCCCCGACATACTGGATATCGTATAATCGCATAGTCCGAAGGTCCTGCTGTTCCACATCAAGGGAATCTATCAAAGATTCAACAACAACCAACTGCTCTTCAAGGCCTATCATCAGGACGCGGTTCGTTCTTTCGTCGGCATCCAGATAGACCGTCGTTTGGGCCAAAGCAGCCGGCGCAGCGGGTGCTGGTGCGGGCCTGCCTGCCCTGATGCGCCTCGACGGCGGCTGTGCCGCCACAGGGGCCGCGACAGTAATTGATATAGTTCCTAACTGCTCAGCAAGAGTTTTGATTTTCGGAGCGAGCGTCGCCGCCATCGTGTATTTTAACTGCCTGAACCTGAATTGTTTCGGCGCACCCGGCTGGTCAACCATATCCAATAGCTCCTCTACACGCGCCATACGGTAGGCATATTCGGTAACGATAAGCGTGCCCGTTTCGGGAATCGGCGAGATGTTTGCGCCGAGCTTCATACTGGTCAAAAGATTCTGCGCACTACTTGTATCTATATACTTCAGCTTGAAAACATGCGTTATAACTATATCTCCAAGCTGAACCTCACCCGCCTCTGGCTGCAAAGCAGGGTCAATACCCAATGCGTCAGCGGCAGGAACAATGGTTACAAGGTTGCCCTTGCGAGCCATCACAAAACCTCTGAATCTCAGCACAGATTCGAGCAAAGGATATAAATCTTTCACCTTGATAGGTCCCTGAAGCTTCAGCGAAACTTCGCCTCTGACCTGCGTTTCATCGTACATATAGTCTAATTGCAAATACTTGCCAACCAAATCCACCAAATCTATGATGTTAAGCTTCGCCGGCAAATCCAACTCAAGCATTTCATTACCATTGGCAATAGGCGCCGGTTCGTATGAACGGACTTTTTCAAGAGCTGGTTCCGATTCCGGTTCCTCGACAGTTAAATTCGGTTCGGCGGACTGTGGTTCTTCAGTAATCTGCGGCGATGCTTCTTCTGTTTGCTCCAAATCAGCGAAAGGATCGTTCGGTTCATCCGTCTTCGCTATCGATTCCTTCTTCGCCGCCACTACAGAGGATGGGACGCTAGACAGGTTTGCATCTGGTACTCCCGCTGCTGCTTGTTCAGCAGGCGCAGGGGCAACAGCAGCTGGCTGACTTGTCTGTCTGGCGTGCTCCTCAGCAGCTATTTTCTCGGTCTCGGCAAGCGAATTAAGAAGTTTATCTAAAAGCTCATTCGGTTCGTTGACGTCCATAGCTTCTTGAGCGACAGGTTCAGGAGAAGCAGCTATTCTTTTAAGCTCATCCTCAGCTCTTTTAAGCTCGGCCTCCGTGTCTGTTTTCGTTTCCGCTCCACCGGCCTTGACCAACTCAGCCGATTTGTCCGGCTCGACTGCTTGAGGGAATAGTCCCCCGCTGCTGAGGAGTCGCCCGATTGCGGAAATAATCCTTTCAAGCTGTCTTGGCTCGGCAACGATTATCACATTATTATCGTGAACGTCTATAATTGCTTTGGCTTTTGCCGTACTGCTCGGCGGACTAACAAATGTCCCTATAGATATATCATTAACCTCGGTTGCTATTTGCTCATTGGGGGGAAACTGCGATGGGCCCACCGCAGTATATACTTTTATTTCAAAAAGCCCGTTAGCATCAACAAGCCCCAAAATAGCGCTCGCTTTAATCAAGTCCTCAGACGGAGCAGTTACCAAAAGCACATTGGCACCGGGAAGCTGTGAAACCGTACCGACCCCGGCTTCGGCAAGATATTTTTTGCCCTGCTCAGCGGATATGTATTTTAAGGAAAAAACCCTGTATCGCTCAACACCGGAAGCCGCCCCCTGCTCCGCAGCAAAAAGATAACTGCCGCTTAGAATGACAGTTACTGCACAGATAAAAATAAAAACCCTTCGGGCTACGGCATGGCATTTCGCCCTGACGAGTGCTTTCTCACAACATTGAAACGGCATAAGCCATTCTAGGGGTTGCCGATCTGCCTTCATATACTCACTCCGTAGTTCGCAAAACTAAAAATTTACAATCCATTTACTGCTTATCGGACTTGTCCGGCAAGTCGGACATCGTGCCGAAAAAGCCGCTAAAATAAGTCCTTTTCTCACAAGCCTTTACGTAAATATCTGTGTAAGTTTCCAACTTTGACTGCCTCAAATACTCTCTTCTACATCAATTCAGACACTTAAACGGCCTAAAAGTTCCTTCTTTTCAGCTAAAAATCCGCTGATTACTCCCTTTTTACGGACCCAACCACCCCCCATTGCAATTGGAAAGCCGCAAAACAGGCTCCCTCTCTATCGGCAAAAATCGTAAAACAATGAACAAATAAGCAAGACTTTGGTATGTCTTAAATCAGGTGTAACTTCTCGGGAAAAGTGGAATTAAGCAGATGCTTTCTTCGCTTCCTGTGGACAGATGATATCGGTCTTGGCCCCTCGGCGGACTGGAATTATCCCTGCCCTGTAATATTCGCATCATTTAAGGCCGGTTCATTCAAGTTTGCATCCCTCTCAGCGCTGCTATTCCCAGCTCGATCCGGCTCCTGCTGAACGTTTTTCAACCTTCGGCCCAAACGGCCCAGCCCCCTCGCTTCTTTGGTGCTTATACGCATATTTTCAAGGTCGGAGACAGTCTCTCTTTTCGCTGCCGCTATTTCCTCAGCTTCAACATTTGCCGGAACAGCTTTTTGCCTGGCTCGGCCGGCATTCGATATCTCTCTCTCAACAGCTTCCGTTTCTTTGGCGTTTATCTGAACTTCGAGACCTGTCTCTGGATTATCACCGGTAATGCGGCCGTCAAATGATGTGCTCGCTTTAAGGAGGCTTCTTTGTGCCGGCCTTTCCGCCACAAGTTCGAAAGTATTTTTGCCATCTCGAACAACTATGAGACCATCTTTAATCTGCTCAACAACTAAATGGCCTATCTGGCTGGATTGTCTTACCCAGTACAGGCCTTTGCCCGGCTCATCAATCAATGCAAGTGACAATTCCGGCTGCAACACATGACGGCTGGTACCAATAAGCCTGAATTTGGCTGCAACGGGCCCCGCAGGTCTGGGCTGCCTTTTTGCCTCAGTCGTCGAAGGTGTGGGCTTTGGCTTGGGGGGAGGATTTAGATACAACGCAAAAGCCTCTGCCTGTTTTACAAGCGGCGAAATTTCGCGCCGGCCATCCTCGATTTTATCGCCTCTGGCCTCCTTGAATTTCTCTATCACACCGGCAGATTTCAGAAATTGTTCTGTTTGCTTATCGCCGCGAAACCCAAAAGCCGCAGGCAAAACAAACAAAAAAACCGCTAAAACCACCGCTATAATACTTGTTATCCGCAATGTCTTTATCATATTCGATATTCCAGTTCTCTGTACTATTTGACATTACCGACAACATTTGGTTCCCGCTAATACTGTTTTTTCTTAAAAAAAGGGCGTTTTTTTACTGAACAGCGTTCAGTATCTCATCAAGCTGCGGGGCCTCGCCCTCCCATAATTTGACCGCCGCGCCATCGGCCACAACCACTACCAAAGGGGTTTGAATATACCACTTCTTGCTTGTATCGAGCTTTCCCTGCAAACAAGGGGTATCAACGGGGACAATGTCCTCTTTCCCTGAAGCATACGGAGGAATCTCAATAAACGCGAACCGTATCGAGTCCTCGTTTCCGGCCATATCGCGGGCCATCCGGTCGTATAGCGGAATTGCTTCATGACAAGTTTCACATTCGTTACTATACAACATTACGATGACAATATTCGACTTCAGCGAACCTGCAATATCGATGTGCTTGAGCATTGGCCATTCGGTTTGACCAATCCACTCGGCGGGCCGGACTACTTCGTATTTGTCCGTTTTATCCGGCGGCTTATTGAAAACAAGAACCGGCATTATGATACCGAAAGCTATAAATGTCGGTATAGCAACACCGAAGAAGTGCGCTGCACTCGGCCAGGGCGGCGGCAGGAGCTTCAGCCCCTTAGGGCGGAAAATAATCAGCCCAAGAAAAATGGGTATATCAATCACCGCAAAGGTTATCCACGGATTAACCTTGACCCTGCCGAAACAGCCGCAGGATTCCGCCCCGATGAGTCCTTTTTGCAGCGTTACCAATATAAATAACCCGAAAGCCAGCACGGCAATCATCCACGCCGCCTTGCGGAACAGTCCGGAGGCAAGCCATATTCCCAGTCCCAGTTCCAACGGTATCTGGAATACAAAGAACAACCAGGATTCCCAGAAACCTTTGCTGATAATCGGTTCGGTAAGCAATTGATGGATTTTCAGCACGGCTGCAACTATAAGGACTAATCCTGTCACGACCGTGATGATTCGGTTAGCTACTTTCATACTCGAATTGCCAAGCCAGCCACAGCGGGATAGCCACGCAGCATCCTGATTTTAAGTATCTGCTGATTAGGTCCAAATTCAATCAGTAGAGGACGGTTTCTCTGCTGCAGGAGACGACTTTTCTGTAACTGGGGATGGCTTCTCTGTAATTGGAGGCGATTTCTCTGCTTTTTTCAAATAGAACATTCTGCAGGCAATTTTCAGTTTTTCGCCGCCTTTTATATTTACAAAAAACGTGTCCGTGAAAAATCCATTTTGACCTTTTTCACCGGTCGGAGGTGTTATCTCCAGCTCAAACTTATAGCGATTATTATCAACCTTTTCCTGTTTCAAAACCTTTATAGTGCCTTGCTGCGATGACGTCGACTCAATCTCGAATTCATCGTCGTAGTTGTTGATTACCCAGACCTCCCTTGTCACCGACTTTTCCAAATTGGCCTTGTAGACTATAATCGACGGCGGAGTCACCTTAAACATCGGCAAAACTTCAAAAGGAATAGAAATCATAGGACTTTCCGGATGAGTAAGGGTAATTTCAAGACGCCCGCCGGATTCTTCCCTCAATTTTTCCACATCGACCTTCGGCTTAAGAACAAATTCCGTCGCTCTCACCGGAGAACTATAATCAGCAGTAATAGCCCTTTCGAGCGGTTTAAGCCGCCCAACCGACTTGACCTCTTTTATCGAAAACGGCTGGCCGTCAAGACTTTTAATCGTAATCGCCGGGCAGCCGGCGTTCTCCTTGTTAAGGACAAGGTCAAGTTTCTTCGGGAGGAAGCTAATTTTCGATACAACCTCGGCCGTTATGATTAATTCGACCCTGGGATTTGCCTGGTCGTTACTGGACACATGCAGAGTTTTCCTTACCGACCCTGTCTGAGAGCTTGCATGATATTCCACTTTCAAGGTCCCTGTTTCGTTCGGTGCGTATTCCTTTTTCTCCAGCGTATATGGCGTGCAGCCGCAGGTCTTGCTAACCTCTGTTATTTTCAACAAGCCTTTCCCTGTATTTGTAAATTTAAACTCACAAACATTTTTCGACCCCGGGGCGATGTTTCCGAAATCGTTAACCACGTTTTCAAACGTAATTGCCGGCTTATCTTTAACAGCCGCAGGAGTGCTTTCGTCCTTTGCAGAACCAGCCGCCGTTGCTGGCGTTTTTAACTCGGTTTTAGATTCCTCTGCCGCCACGGCCCAGCTAATCTGCAAAAAGCAGACAGAAACAACCATAATGACAGTTAAAATCAACCAATTGCGTTTCATAATTCTCATCTCCAACAAGATTACGATATAAATTACAATTCGTTCGCGGAAACGCTTATTCTAATAGAAAAAATATCATTAAGCAAGAAATTTTTGATTAGATACCACAAGGAAGCACCGGGATTTCAACTGGTCAAATATAACTTTACAGCCGATATTTCAAGTATTACTATGATGTGGATTGACTCGCCACACCTGCCTCCATAGGGGGCGAAGTGTGCCGTAGTCAGACAGGAACAGATTATGACAAAAGAGGTTGACTTAAACCATACAAACAAAACGCTTAATTTCTGGTTCTGCGCGGGACTTATTATAATATTGTTTGTTTCAATAATAGCTCGCGATATAGCCCGGCCGTTCTACGGCCTCCACAGCTGGGCGCAAGCCAGCGGTGCATGGGCGGCACGCTCTCATGTTAGATACGGCCTTTCTTATACAAAAGGCATCTCTACCTGGGCGGTCGGTTATCCGCCTAAAGCAGCCCCTCAACGATACTGGGACCACCCCCAGCTAAACGTCCTGATAGCGGCAGGCTGTATGGAGATATTTGGAATAAACGAATGGGCACCAGGAATCGGCGTTATAACCGTAGATATCCTTGCGCTGCTTATCTTTATATTTATGATACGGGATATATCCAGCGACCTAGTGGCGATTATCTCAGGAACTATATATATATTGTTCCCGCTTACAAGTTATTTTGGCATGGGCAGCTGGGGACCAATGCTCGGCTACCTGTCTATGTGGCTTTATCTGATAATAGCAGGTTATACCGCCAGAAGTCCCAAAAGATTTCATTATATCTGTCTGGCCGTTGCGCTATTTTTGGGAATACAATTCGACTGGGTCGTCTTTTTCTTCGCAATGGGCATCGGCGTACACTGTGTTCTGGTCTGCCTTATAAAAAGGAAACCGTTCAACTGGCCTTTGCTGATAATACTCGCCGCTGCCCCGGCGTGTAGTATGCTCTTAAACTTTATAATTATGGCGGCAGGTTACAACTGGGACGCGGGCAAAATAATGGAGCTGTATAAATGGCGGTCCGCTAAAGGCGAAATGCCTGCCTTCGAATGGAACAAATGGTTCGCACAATTATGGGTATTCGCAGCAACCAACTTTACAATTCCGGCGATTGTCGCGGCAATCGCTTACCTGACGATAGGACAACTTTTTGTTTTTGCGACCCCGAAGGACAAGACCGGAAAAAGGGCCTTACAATTCCCGTGCTTCTGGCTGTTCTTCTTAATACCTTTTTTCCAGCTTTTTATTCTCAGAGGCTGTCTCTGGAAACATCAGACGTGGGAACGGCCGTTGGCCCCGCTAATCGCTATCGGTTCAGCACTCGCGATACTTACGATTGGAGACAATCTTAAAAAAATCCACAGGTTCTTTGCATTTGCCGCGGAAGGATTACTTGCAATCATACTTTTGATTAGCTGCCTCGTCGGTGCACATTATTATTACTCCATCAGGTGGCAGCCGGAAGCAAAAATAAAAATGTTCAAAATACTTAACAAAGCAATTCCGCCGGACAAAGCCCTTTTGAGTTTTGAGGACTTTATAGTAAACCAGCACGAGTCTAAAGGCGGATTCATTCGACCTGAAATCGCCTGGTATCTCGACAGAAACATCGTGCAGGCAACAACCTTCCAGCGGGTTCAGGAGCTTGCCAAAACCGGTGAATACTCTTACTATCTTGTGCCGTATCACCCGAATCTGGCAGAACTGATTAACCAGCTTCAGCAGACATACAAATACGAATATGTCCCCGGCGACTCGGGTGAAACAACCAAGGATGGTAATTTTCTCAAAGCCAGCATGTACCCTTATATGATTTTCGACCTGTCAAGTAAAGTGCAATAGACGTTAATCAGGAAATCAATCTTTATTATGAGCAGACACTTCGGCTTAAAACAGATTAAGACACTTCTGAGAATCGTGATTGTTGCTGCCTGTATCGTATACATCGCCAACTTCTTCTACACCAATCGCGATTCTTTGAGCATCGTTATCAGGATAAACTTTATAACGCTGTCTGCTCTGGTACTGCTTTGGCTGGGTTACATGCTGATTCATAACTGGAGATTACAGCTCATATTACAAAAATGCAGCGGCCGAAAAATCGCATTCTGGCAATGGTTCAAAATCCTTATCATGGGCAACTTCCTGAACCTGGTATTCTCACAGCTCGGCAATGTTTACCGAGGCGTAAAGTTAAAAAAAGAACATAATATTTCTTACACAAGCTACATCGCCAGTTTCGCCTCGTTCGCGTGGATGAACACCTGCATGAATTTGGTTTTGGCTATCGTGACTATTTTGTTAATCGAACCGAATTTAAAGATAGGGCTGTTTTCCGCTTCTTCCCTTCTGGTTATCATCTGTGCTATTATAATTATCCTGCCCATTACGGCCTTGTTTTTCTTAAGATTTATCCGTTTTAAAAATCATTATCTCGACTGGACAAAATTAAAACTGTCTGAAGTTCTGACTACCACCCTCGATAACATTAAAGACATCTCTTTTCTGCTCAAAATAATACTGCTCAGCATTGTGGCTTTTATCGTTACAGTTTTTTCTTACTATATTCTTTTCGCAGGCTTTGATATGCGACTGTCCCTGCCAATCTTGGCCGTTTTCTGCACCCTTCTGCAACTCAGCACACTCTTCGTCATTACTCCCGGCAATATCGGCATACAGGAAATCGCCTTCGGTTTCATAAGCCAGCAATTCGGCATCGGCATGGCAGAAGGAATCCTGGTCTCCTTTGTCAGCAGAATATTAAGCACCGCTTTGGTCATTCTTCTGGGAGTATTGTTAGGCGGGATAAATGTTATTAAATATCGCAACAAATACGTCGAGCTTAATCATTGAACTTCGGCGGATTTAAACGATATTATGAAAGAAAGGCAATATGCTGGAAAAAATAAATAATTATTTCAGCAATATAAGATGGGACATCATTAATCTTATACCTGCCGGTAAAAACAAGATATTGGAAATCGGATGCGGCACAGGCAATACGGGTAAAGTCTTAAAGGAACAGGGCAAAGCCTTGGAAGTTATAGGTATAGAAAAAATCCCCCAAGCAGCAGAATCGGCGAAGAAAAACCTTAACTCGGTTATAACCGCCGATATTGAAACCGTCGAAATGCCGTTCGATAAAGGATATTTCGATTATATTATAGCAGCCGATATCCTGGAACACCTCTACAACCCGTGGCTGACTATAAGCAATCTAAAAAAATATATCAAAAAAGATGGTTTCATAATAACCAGTATTCCAAATATAAGACACTGGCGAATCGTGCGGGAGCTTATCCTCAAAGGAAACTGGACTTACAATAATGCCGGCCTGCTCGACGACACCCATATAAGGTTTTTCACAAAAAAAACTATGATGAAAATGATTCAATCCGCAGGTTTCACAATAAACCTTATCATCCCAAAATTTAAGCTGGAGCCCGCAAACCGCTATAACATACTGAACAATCTCACATTACACCTGTTGGAAGAATTCTGGGCGCAACAATATATAATTATGGCAAGAAAAAATGATTGATATTCTTCTGGCAACTTACAACGGAGAAAAATATTTAACTCAGCAGATAGACTCCATCGTCGCACAAACCTATAAAGATTGGCAGCTATTGATAAGGGACGACCTTTCCACCGACAACACGGTAAACATCATAAAAAATTATACCCGCAGATGCCCTGATAAAATACGACTGATTGAAGATAGTAAGGGACATTTAGGACTTGTCCGTAATTTTGAAGCATTACTCGAATCCTCACAAAGCGAATTCATTATGTTCTGCGACCAGGACGATATCTGGCTGCCGAATAAAATCGAGCTGACTCTAAATGCAATGGAAGCTGCAGGAAAAACCCAGCCGAATACACCTTTACTTATCCACACGGACTTAAAAGTGGTTGATGAGACGCTCACGCCAATTGCAGAATCGTTCTGGAAACTTCACAGAATATCGCCGGAGAACGACTGTCAGCTCAAAAAAATCATTTATCGAAACATCGTTACCGGCTGCACGGTTATGATAAATAAAAAAGCAAAAGAGATTTCAATGCCTTTTTCGCCGGAAGCCAGGATACATGACTGGTGGATTGCCCTTAACGTTGTAAAAAATGGAAAAATCATCCACGTGACAACGACTACTGTTCTGTATCGCCAACATACCGCTAATATTATTGGTGCAAAAAAACCGCTAAAAGAAGATATGCTTCTTTTGCCCCAAAAATTTATCCGCGCAAAAAGATTTCTGCTGTCCGATTATAGAATGGCAAAAAAAATTGTGCCGGATATCAGTCTCGCACAATGGTTGTTAAAAAATATCGCCCTTTCTTTCGGCCGTCGCTTCAGACTGTAAATATTCGATTAAGATTGACTTTTTTGACCACGGAAAATACTTGGTTAACCGCCCTTTTTGGCTTATCATTATGGCTTAAATAAAACCATAATTTAAATAGTGTTAAAACTGAAATAAAATGCCAATTTCTAATGACCTGATTACTATTGCCGCGGTTAATTGGTATTCCTGCGCCTATTTAGAGAAATTACTAAATAACTTACTCGATAAGGCCGGTATCCCCGACAGATTACGTTTTGTCATCGTTGATAACACCAATAGCAAAGACGAAACCATCGAAAAACTGAAAGAAAAATTTCAAACCGTTACCATAATCAAAAACGACCCCGGCAGTCTTAAAGGTTCGCCTGCACACGCTCACGGCCTCAATGTCGTAATGAAAAATATCAAAACGCCGTATGCTTTAATCCTTGACCCGGATGTTCATATCCTCAAAAAAAACTGGGACGTCTTTTTGACAAACTTAATAAATCAAAATAATATTTTTACTCTTGGCGTCAGTTACCCGCCATGGAAGCTGGGGATGTATCATAATTTTCCTAATCCTGTTTTTTGTTTTTTCGAAACGAAGCGGCATTTCGAATTCGCACCAGATTGGTCAGCTTATGACGTAAACAAATTTACTATTTACTGGGATTTTGTCAGGAGGAATTTTTTGCGCCTTGGCACCTATATCAACAGGAGGCGTTTCGAAAACTCAAAGTTTATAAGAATGGTTTGGCCATGTATCGAAAAAATCGTCGGACTTTGCAGCAGGGACACCGGCTGGAGAAGGGCACAAAAGGCAAAGAAGTCTAAAGTAAAAACAATAATATTCGAAGCTAAAGTGGTCCCTTCGGAAGAATTCAAGCCGGACGACCCGTATTCAAATATGGCAAAATACTTCGAATTATATTACTACCAAAATGAACCTATACTCGCCCATAAAGCCTCTACTAATTCTCCGGTTTTTAAAACTGATAAATCAAGCGATAAGGACATGTGGGAAAAATGCATAGCGCAAATCGAAAAACAGTAAATTTCCCCCCGACAATCCGCTCACAATCAATTAAAGATTGCCTTTATGCAGTTGTTCGATGGTTTCGACTATATATGCGGTAACATCAATCTTTTCACTCAACAGTTTCTGTTGGGCAACTTTACATCTTTCTTTGACATTTTGACCCGTTAGAAATTCAACGCACAATTTCAAGGCCTCATTCGTATCTGTGGTCTGTTTAAGCAGGCCGTACTTCTCGTGCATATCGATATAACCGAGTCGGAGCGTATTGACATAAACCGCAGGTACGCCGAGTATCGCAGATTCGCTGGCCATTGTCGCGCCCTCACCAACGTACAACGAAGCAAAGGCCATTACGTGATGAACTAAATGCGGCGGCACATTCAACTGGTAAGGCACAAGTTCTGTCGGCAGTTGCGCCTCCGAACTGATATAAGGCCGGGCGTATTTCGAGATTTCTTTTATGAAATTCAGCTTTTGTTTATCCGCGATTCCATGCTGACCGATATCGTGCGAAGCCCTCCACGAAACAAAACGAATTATGCAGTATTTTTCCGAAATGTCTATACCGAACTTTTTGGCAATCTCCCTGTCAGGCGTGAACCGTTTTGGATGCAGATATGCAAGCTCGTGACAACCTTCATACCTGATTTGCTTCTTGCCCAAATCCGATGTAAAACAGCTCGGCGTCATAATTTTCGTCGCGAACGGTTTATATAACGCAATCTGACCGGTCGCATGTTCGGTATCATCGAGAATGAGCGTCTTTTTTCTGCACAGAAAACCGGCATGAGCTATCCTGCAGGACGCTAATCCGGTCAAAATATCCGGTTTATGCTGAAGCACCACTTTGACCATTCGGCAGTCCAATATCGGTAAATTGATTAACTTCTTCGCAAGGCTGTCTCCGTACGTCCCCATCTTGATGTAATCGAACCCGTAGGCATCGAGCAGTTTATAAGACAAATCCTTTTGGCTGGCGGTTATAATCACATCGTGCCCGCGCTTTCGAAGCTCCGATATGGCATACTTAAACAAATGAACATGAGCAGGATGATTAATATCAACAAGTATTTTCATCGTTAAAAACCAAAAAATGTTTTATCTCTTCTTCCTCAGGATAATTAATTAATACTGCTCTTCTTGGACCATGAAATACAAACATACTCCCGGCGGCAACAGCAGATGCATGTCCATTAACAATTGCCTCTTTAAAATCATTTAGTGAACCGGCTCCGCCAAGGGCTACTACGGGTATTTGTACAGCTTCTGAAACTTTTCTGATTAAATCGATATCGTAACCGGCCATTGTACCTTCTCTGTCGATAGAATTAATTATAATTTCTCCGGCGCCCAATTGTTCCATTTTTTTTGCGTGTTCAACCGGCTCAAGCTGTGTCTTTTTCTTGCCGCTGTTAATATACACCTTGTTTTTCTTCCAGATATCTTTTTTAACATCAATAGATACAATAATACTCTGATTCCCAAAATTATCCGATGCTTCCCTGATTAAATTTGGATTTGTAACTGATGAAGTATTAATAATAACTTTTTCAGCGCCTATTTTTAATATCTGTCTTATTTCATCTAAATTTTTAATCCCTCCCCCTACGGCAAACGGCATAAATGCCTCCTCAGCAATTTTCTCAACCAGGTCAAGCGGCAAAAGCCTGTTCTCATTAGTTGCGGTAATATCTAAAAAGACCAACTCGTCCGCCTCCAGATCATTGAAAATCTTTATTGCGTTCATAGGGTCCCCTATATAAGTGGGACTTTTGAACTTGACCGTTTTAACTAATCCTTTATTCTTCAGTAATAAACAGGGAATCACTCGCGGACGGAACATAAAATAAAATCTCTAAAAGGTTATAAATCTATGTTTTTTCAACAAAGTTTCCTAAAATCTTAAGGCCGTTTTTATGACTTTTTTCCGGATGAAATTGCGTACCGTAAATATTATCCTTCTGTATAGATGATACAAACCTGATACTATATTCTGTCGTGGAGCTTATATCATCTTTTTTATCGGCGCAAACATGAAAAGAATGGACAAAATAAAATAAAGCATCTTTTTCCAAACCGTCATATAAAATACACTCCTTTTCCGGTCTTATAGTATTCCAGCCCATGTGAGGTATTTTATAAATGGAATTGGATGTGTTAAAATCGAACCTTACTGTCCCGGCATCCAGCCATCCAAAACCTTCGCAATCTCCTTCCTCGCTATGTTTCGTAAACAATTGCATGCCAAGGCATATACCTAAAATCGGAGTTTTTTGTGAAAGAACCTTCTCATTCAAAATATCAATGAGGTTCCGCTTTTTCAGCTTGTCCATTCCGTTCCTGAAATGCCCCACGCCGGGCAGTATCAATTTACCGGCATTCTTTATGTCCTCTATTTTTGACGAAACTATGGCGTCGGCATTAATTCTTTTAAATGCTTTTAATACAGACCAAAGATTCCCCATTTCATAGTCAACGATAACTATCATTTTACTCGTTTTCTAAATATTTAAGATAAAGCAATTTGGGAATTAAACCCAGTTTGACGGAAATCTTAATCGGTATTTTAAAAAATTTAATGATTTTATAATAATTAGGATAATCATTAAAACTTTTAACAGGCAGGTTCATAATATTATTGAATTCTTCTTTCGTGAGGCCCAGTTTACTGATGACATAATCTACAATCTCGGTTTTAACGTGATGCGGATTTCGCTCTATCTCTTTAATCGCGGTTTCTCTATCTGTTATCCCCTCTCTTATCATCGCCGAATAATCGACTATTCTTTTATCAATATTGAACTTTTTTGGCAGCAGGTATGACTGGTAGAATTTAGTATAAACAGATTCATGATGATGGCCGCCATAATCCTGCCACCCTAACTCCTTCTGCAGGAAAGGTTTTATTTTGGCTTTCTCATATTTAAAATAATTAAGGATTGGTATCACTTTAATACCAAGAATAATATTATAATACAAAACATCCATTAGTTTAAAATTAGGAAACGTCTTCAATTTTACACTTCCGAACTTTTTATGGACATAGTCAATATATTTGCCATCCATATAAGTCCATCCGATTGGCATTAGACCTTCGGCCCTGAATGAGTGTCCGTTAAAAACATACTTAACGCCTTCTTTTGCCGCCATTTTTACTAATATCGAATGAATCCCGACATCTGTAGGAATTTCGGTATCAGGAGTCGAAGCTCTTAAAAACGATATTTGTAAATCTTTAAACTCTTCCCATTCCACCACGTACGTATAAAGATCAACATTCAGCATGGAACAGGCATTCTTGATATTCCTTACTGCAATATCCGAATCCCATCCATTATCAAAATGTACAGCTAAGGGACGTATCCCAAGTTGTACCAACTGGTATAATACATAAGTACTATCTGTTCCGCCACTTACACCAATTATACAATCGTATTTTTCCCCTTTGCCTTTCCTTCTTGCTTTTTTAATTAAATTGTCAAGATTCTCCTGACCCTTATTGTCAAGCGGGTAGATTCTTTTTAGTTCATCATGTATCTTGCAATACTGGCATACCCCATTTTCGTCAAAAATAATGCCCGGTATCCTGTCGTCTAAAATGCATCTTGAACAAACTTTATCCATATCAGATTCCTGCTGCAAAATTTACTTATTAGCTTCCATAAATATCGTGTATTCTAATGGCGTTTAATGCTTCACTGGAGATAGCAGTAAATTTGGTTTGTGTATCGGAAATATGCCAATAACCTGAAACCGCCTTTGCAGGCAGCTAAGGTAAAATCTCTCATTTCAAATCCTTATTACTTTCCATATCGAACCACATCGCAAAGAGCGTAAACTGTATGGCGGTAATACACGAAAACATCGCCGCAAGAGCATTTATCGGCGGGATATGCCCCTGGAAAATCCATATATAAAACACTCTGATAAAAAGAAGCACTGTAGCGACATCAAACAAAAAAGCGAACACGTAGAAGAAAATCAGCGGATGAAAATCCCTGATAACATATTTCTCCTTCATCCTGTATAAAAAACACTTCAGCAGCAGCCAGGAAAGTTTCGGCACGACGTGATGAATCCTTATGCCGCTCTTTCCGCCGACGTTATAAACCGGTTTGACCGGCACATCACGGACCCTTAGATTGTAAATATTGAGTTTAACCAGCAGGTCGTTGGGCATACCGTAACGTTTATAAATCTTGTCGATGTCGATAAGCTCAAGAGAGCGGAGATTTATCACGGTATAGCCGGTCTGGGAATCGGCAATATGCCAGTACCCGCTTGCTATTTTCGTCAAGAGCGAAAGGAATGAATTACCGAGGTATCTCACTTTCGGAATAATATTCCACGCATTGCCGGTGAAAAGCCGGTTGCCTTTGGCATAATCAATCTGACCTGTCACCACCGGCTCCAGAAGGTCTGGCAGATCCTCCGGGGCCATTTGAGCGTCACCAGCCATAACGGCGGTGGCTGACATCTTATTATCACGCGCCCATTTGTAACCGCTTGCGATAGCGCCTCCGACGCCCTGGTTTTCTTCGTGCTGAATCAGAATGACCCTGCCTTTAGATTTATCGGCTTCGTCGCGAACTATTTCCGCCGTCCTGTCTGTGCTCTTGTCGTCCACCACCACTATTTTGTCAACATACTCCGGCATAGTTTCAAGAACTTTGCCGATGAGTTGTTCTTCGTTATACGCCGGAACAACCACGCAAACCGTATGTTCTTTATACATTACCGTCTCCTTATCAGCAATAAACTACCACATTGGAAACCTGTGGCACAATTCAGTTGCTTTAGCTCTGGCCTGCTGCCTGAATGAATTGTCTATTTTATATTCCGTCCCGCTTATTATCTCTACGCGTTTAAGCACTGCATCTATCATTTCCGCTATAGTCTGTATCTCTTCGCCCCCCATCCCGTTTCTCGTAACGATAGGCGTCCCCAATCTGATGCCGCTGGTAATCGCCGACGGCCTTTCGTCATACGGCAGCCGCATTCTGTCAACGGTTATGCCGCATTCCTCAAGACACTTCTGCGCTGTCACGCCCGTCAAATGCTCCCGTGAATTCGCTGCGTTTATCAGGACCATATGATTATCCGTCCCTTTCGTGAGCACGTCAAGCCCCAAACCGGCCAAATAGCCTGCCAGCTTCCCCGCATTTCCCACGATTTTGAATTGTCTGCTCCTGTATTCATCGGTAAGCATTTCTTTGAAGAAGACCGCTTTGGCCGCTATATGGTTCAAATATGGCGTCCCCTGCACCCCCGGAAACGTTATGTCCTCAATTCGTTTCCACAGAGGTATGCTTTTACCCCGCACTTTTATCTTTTTCTCGTATTCTTTCCCCATCAGTATCAGCCCGCCTCTCGGTCCTCCCGGCTTATAAGTGCTCGTTGTCGTAAAATGCGCGTAATCCATCGGCGACGGATGGGCGCCTGCCGAGACTAATCCGGATATGTGCGATATGTCCGCCAGAAGATACGCACCGACCTCGTCCGCTATCTCCCTGAACTTTTTGAAATCTATTGTCCTGACGTAAAAAGAAGCGCCGCATATAATCAGCTTGGGTTTTACCTTGAGCGCCTTGTCCTTAATGGCATCGTAATCCAGAAGAAATGTCTTCTTATCAACGTAATAACTCTCCGCTGCGAAAAACCTGCCGGTCAGGGAAACCTCGTCCCCATGCGAATAATGTCCCCCCTGCTCCGAGCCGAGACTTAATATTTTCTCTCCCGGCTCCAACGCCGCCGTTATAACAATTTGGTTTGCGCCGGTGCCGGAATGCGGCTGAACGTTTGCATATTGTGCTCCGAACGCCTCTTTGGCCCTGGCGATTGCGAGTCTCTCCACATCGTCGATAACTTCACAGCCGCCGTGACACCTCGCCCCCGGAAAACCCTCTGCCGTTTTATTCTGAACAACCGAACCGAGCGCCGCCAAAACAGCCCGCGAACACTGGTTCTCCGCGGCAAGAAGCTCTATATTATCCTGCAGGCGCCCATACTCTCTTTTTATCAGCTCATAAACACCGGCGTCCGTTTCTTTCAGGGTGCTGATTTGCCCTCTATGATATTCCTCAAAACTTGTCTTTCCCCGTCTGCTTATCTTGCCAACCCCGCGAAGTTTGTCCACGACGTAACGGGATTTCGATTGTTTTTTTGTTAAACGCATTGCAAGTTTTGTTATAAACTCCTAGCTGAAAAAGCTCCTGATAATATCATTAAACGTCACGTAAAGAATAAGTGCAATCACAAGCATCCAGCCGACAGAAGCGATTTTCTCCTGAACACGCACACTGACAGGAGTTCCTTTGATTTTCTCAATCAGCAAAAACACAATAAAGCCTCCGTCAAAAGGCAGCAGAGGCAAAATATTAAACACCGCGATAGATGCGCTTATCAAACCAAGAAAGTAGGCATAATCTATCAACGGCCGTTCAGCGACGATTTTGTAACTCAGGCTGATGATGCCGACAGGCCCCATAAGACTCTTCGGGCTGACAAGTCCGCCCACAAGACCTTTCAGCGTTATGTACGCCTGGGCGATAAACATAACGGTCTTCCTGTATCCAATACCGATTGCCTCGACCGGACCGCTTGCCTTGTAAAGTCTCTCTAACGGCTTGAACGGAACCAAATCAGCGAAAACCGATTTGACAGCCGCAAAATTCTCATCCGCCTTAACATCCAATTTAACGCTGCCGGTTTCCTTTTCACCTGCACGATAAGCTATCTCGATGCGCTTGCCGGCTTTCTGTCTTATTTCACGGACTACATCGTAAAAGCTTGAAACCTTGACCTTGTCAACGGCGGTTATCACCGCGCCGCGAGGAATGTCCAGTTCGGGATAATCTTTGGTGGAAATAGTCTTGGCGACTACCGGATGCTCAGCATCAAACACTGTTCCAACGCCAATTAACACAGGCCCGTCTTTCTTCGAACGTTTCGGCGTAACCGTAACGGTAAGCTCATTTTCCGTCCCGTCAACTTTACGCAATACCTTTATCGGCATTTCCTTGTCTTCGTACTTTGTGGTGACATCGCGAAGCTCTTTATAAGTTGGATTTTCAACCTCCCCCGCCGCAAGAACAATATCGCCGCTTTGCAGTTCCTCCTTAGTCCCGATTTCCTTCCGTTCCTCCTTGCTGCCGAACAGCGCCTTGAGCTTTTTTGCAGTTGGCGGCGGTTCTTTCGAAACATCTTCCAATCGCATACGCGGAACCATCGAACATATATTGCCGGTTTCGGATTCAGCCTCATTTTTTATGTCTGCCGCAATCAAACTCAGTTTAATTTTTGCTTCAACCTCTCCGCTCTCGCCGCCCGCCCAGATGCGCTCTGCCTTAACCGTCGCCGCCGGTGCTATGGAATCTTGAGCTGTTTTTTCAAACTCCCAGTAGTTCTGCACACTCCTGCCGTCAACAGATACAATCCGGTCGCCCGGACGCAGCCCCGTCCTTTCGAACAGTTCATTAACGTCATTGGCGTCGGAAATCTTTGCGACAATCAGACTCTGCGGCAGAACGATGCCGAACTTTTTCATTTCATCCCCGGGCTCCTTTTCAGCCACAAGTGTATAATCTCCGATACTGCCGTCTTCGTGCCTGACTTTTAACGCGACCTTTTTCTCCTTGCCCGACAAAGCCGCCTCTACCGCGATATCATAATAATCGAGGTTTTTGTTTCTGCCTGCTATCTCAATTACCTCGTCACCTGCCGTTAGTCCCGCTTGGGCCGCAGGCGACCCCGGCACCACGCCGCCGACTACCGCAGGCACCCGGTTTATGCCAATCAGAAAAACAACCATAAATACGATAAGTGCGCTGATAGCGTTAAAAACCACCCCTGCCGCTATAACAGCCATACGGGCGCTGACCGGCTTATTGGCAAACGAACGCGGGTCATCGCATTCTTTTATCTGGCCGACGTCTTCCTGACCGAGCATCTTGACAAAACCGCCGAACGGAATAGCTCCGATGCGATATTCGGTCTCGCCCGGCTGGTGCTCTTTCTTGCCTACGGTAAAACTTAACCTGCCGTCGTCAGAGCCGTCTCCTTTGGGAAAAAACTGCGGCAGAATGCGGATACGCATGCCCTTCTCGGTTCGCAAAATGCCAACCAACGTAGGCGGAAAACCGATTGAAAAGGCTTCTACCTTTATCCCGCAGAGCTTGGCTAAAAGAAAATGCCCGAATTCGTGGACCAGAACAAATGCGCCAAAACCAAGCGCAACTAAAAGTACATTGCCGAAAACACCGATGTTTCGGACTGCAAAATTAATAACCGCGGCAAAAACAGCAACCCACAAAACCGCGTAAATATACTGCTCAATTGCTCCCTTAGCTTTAGACATCAAACAACCCTTTAACTAATTACGCTCTTATGTTCCTGTGCTCTTCGTTCGACTTCTTTTCTCGCCCAGCTGTCCGCCTCAAAAAGTTCTTCGAGCGACACCCGTCTCTTAACATCGTGTTTATTCAGGCAATGCTCGATAAGCTCGACTATACGGGCAAATTTAATTCTGCCCGCGAGGAACTCCCCCACCGCTGCCTCATTCGCAGCGTTAAAAACAACCGCCGCCGTCCCGCCCGTTCGCGCAACCTCGAAACCCAGAGACAGCGCTCTAAACGTCTCCATATTCGGCTTCTCGAATGTAAGCCTGCCCAATTCGTCAAGCTGCAGATGCTCTGCAATCCCAGCTACTCGCGCCGGGTACGTCAAAGCATACTGAATCGGAAGACACATATCGGGCTTGCCTAACTGCGCCATCATTGAGCCGTCCACAAATTCAACGAGCGAATGAACTATCGACTCCGGATGAATCAAAACTTCTATCTTATCGACCGGCATATCGAAAAGCCAGTGCGCCTCGATGACCTCGAGCGCCTTGTTCATCATAGTCGCCGAGTCAACGGTGATTTTCGGCCCCATGTCCCAGACAGGATGCGAAAGCGCCTGCTCCAGCGTTACATTTTCGATTTCCTCGGGGCTGCTCTTCCTGAACGGCCCGCCCGAAGACGTCAAAATGATTTTACTTACCTCTCCGTGCTTGCCCGCCTGCATCGCCTGGAAAATCGCCGAATGTTCGCTATCGACAGGCAAAATAAGCCCCCCGCTCGCCTTTACAGTCTGCATAAGCAGTTCGCCTGCGATAACCAACGGCTCTTTATTGGCGATTGCGAGCGTCTTGCCCGCCTTTGCCGCCGAAAGCACCGCAGGCAGACCCGCCGCCCCGACAACCGCCGTTAGAACAATATCAACTTCCTCAAGCTGCGCTATCTCCGCCAGCCCTTCCGGCCCAGCTAAAACCTCAACCCCGCCCTTCTGAAGGGCGGGGTCAACTTCCAAATCGCTGACCAGCCCCCGAAGCTCATCCGCAAAATCAGCGTTCGTAATCGCCGCAAACTTTGGCTTATACCTTCTGACTTGTTCAGCCAGCAGTTCCACTCGGCTGTGTGCGGATAGTGCTACAACCTCATAACCTGCCCCCAACGAATCAATTACTCGAAGCGCGTTTTTGCCTATCGAACCCGTCGAACCCAGAATCGCTATACGTTTCACCATAACCTAAATACTATGCCCGAAAACCCCCAATGTCAAGGATTTCGCTTAGCCCCGGCATTTTAATAACGGGGGTTGTTTCTCCCACGCCTCGCAAATCGACCAGCGACTAATTTCTTGTTGCTCTTACACGAACACCGGCATAAAATCTGTAAATAGTTTTATATATTATTATGTTATCTGCTTATGAACAATCTTAGGCATGTCATCAGCATAGTATCTTTTTTGCTCTTTGCGCTAGTCGCAATAGGCAACTGGTCTCTTATCATTGATTACTATTGGAAGCGTTTTAAAAAGGTTGAGGTTCATCATTCACTCATTTATTTCATAGGCCCCATCTGTTTTACCCTTGGCTTTTTCCTTCTCCCGTTAAAGATGAGCCCTTACTTGTTCTTATTAATCCTACTTGATCCAGGTACGGTTCTCTCTGTTATTGGCCTTCCTTGGTTGATTATAGTCTTCATAGCTGACTCTAAACCCAAGAATAAGAGAGATTAGCTCAAAATCTGAGTCTTATCGCCAATTTTCCAAACATCGAGAACCCCGAAGCAATTGGCAAAAGATTTAATTGTCAATTGCGACTGCCTCGCCAGCATGCGTTTGGCGACACCCCCTTGGCCGTAGCTTAATGCGAGAGAGTTATAGCACCTGCTTGTGCCGCCGTAGGTTTTGATAAAACTTCAATCAAAAGCGCAGGTAGTTGTGTACCTAAAACCCATTTTTCTAAAAATTTTTTACTCCTTCTCTCACATCGAGTTACGAGAGACGAGCGACAAGCGACAATTAATTTTTTCGCATCAATCGCGCAAGTTTCTCCAACAGTAGAGAAACAGTCTATTTTGAAAGGAATTACTAATGAGTGGTTACAAATAATCAATTAATATTGTTTATAATTTACTTCTCTTCTTTCTCTGTGGCTGAAATTTCGGCAGCGGAGATTTTCTGTTTATAGCGGAAAAATCAATCAAAATGAATAAATTATGCAAAACAAACCCAATTTCCAAAACCCCCAAAATGAGTATAACTTTAGCAATAACAATGACTAACAACTACGAACCACGAACAATGAACTATCAAAAACAAACCCAAACAAAGCCAATTTTAAAGCGGTATCGACATCTTCTCTCTTCGCAGGTTCTTGACCCTGAACTGTCTCGGCGTCGCGCCTACCAGCCGTTTGAATGTTCGCGTGAAATAACTTTGATTATTAAAGCCCGCCTGGAAGCAGATTTCCGTGCAGTTTTGCGTCGTCGCCAGCAGCAGTTGCTTCGCCCGCTCTATCCGGACGCTGGTCAGGTAATCTATGAGCGTAATCCCCATCTGTTCTTTGAATACGTGCGCGAGGCGCGAAACGCTCATATGCGAAGCCTTGGCGACATCGGCAAGTCCTATCGGCTTATCGTAATTGGCGTCGATATAGTTTATCGCGGGCCTGATTTGCGTTACCTTTTTGGCGTCCTGCGACGAATACACCAGCTCGATAAACTCGTTCAGTGCGGTGCTTATCCACGCGCACAAATCGCCCTGCTCGTTGATTTGCATAACCTTATTGACATACGTCAGGTTCTTTTGAAGCATAACGTCGATGCCAACCCCGCCTTCAACAGCCGACCGGCTCAGGATGCTCAGCAGTTCCAGCAGTCTCGCCTTAAGAACACCGATGTCGCCGGGATTATGAAACAATATCGTCCCGAATATGGAATTGAGAATCTCCTTTGCGCCCGTCCTGTCGCCGATTTTAACCTTGCCCATCAGCTCGCGCTCGCTCTCCAGCGGATATTCCCACGTTGCCCCAATCCTCTTTTTTTCCTGTATGAATTCGCCGATTTTGGATTGCTGCTCCGACCGCTGCTGCCTCCATCGCACAACGCGCGGGTCGAACCCGCCGATTTCATACAGCAGGTCGAACAAAAACTCCGCTTCCCTGTGGATTTGTGTCCCCTGTATAACAGGCAGGGCTTTTATCGCCGCCGTCAGCTTCTTGCTGTCAACACGAATTCCTTTCAGCCGTTTCTTGATGTCCTCGACCAGCGTAGGCGTTACCGGCTCCCAGAGGCATTTGCCGAAAAACATCCCGCCCAAAGCTTTGTCTTTATCCATAACCGGCACACAGACCAGAACTATACCCGCGTGACAAAGCGAAATATAAGATTGCCCCGTCTCAATCGCAATCTTCAGGCTCTGCCTTCGCTCCTTACTGCATCTCCTTGCGCCGGCTGCGCTGCCGCGGACGACCTGGCAAAATTCCGGATAGCAGTCTTCGCTGCACATCTTTTTTATCTCTTTGCCGTCTATGTCCGCCGTTTCGAGACCGAGCTGGAAATGCATGCGAAAAATCCGCTCGATTTCCTCGAACTTTTCCTGAGCAAAATCTGTTTTAAGTGCCTTTTTACCCATCTGAAACGCCTGAAAAACGCTAATTTCTGCCCCTTCCGTAGCAAGATAGTGTTATTATACCAATTCAGGGAAAAAGGCCAAGATAAATTTAACGAAGGCGAAAAACACAATGCAAAGCACGCTCGCTATTCGTGCCGAAGTGCGACTATGGGGTCAACTTTAGCGGCCCGCACCGCAGGATACAAACCGAAGATAATCCCGACAGCGAAACTAATCACCAATGGCAGCACGATGCTTCCCACCGTAATGACCGTCGGCATATCGGAAAAATATGTTATCAAAAACGGCACCAGCACCCCGAGTCCGATACCGATAAGGCCCCCGATTATCGAAAGCACGACCGTCTCTATCAGAAACTGGCTGATAATCTGTCTCCTCTTGGCGCCGATGGCCCGCCGGATACCTATCTCCCGCGTGCGCTCGGTTACCGAGGCCAGCATAATATTCATAATCCCTATCCCGCCAACCAGCAGACTAATGCCGGCTATCGAACCCAGCACAATATTAAACCTGCGCTTGGTTGCTTCCGCCTCACGCAGCAATGCCAACGGCACGCTTACCATATAATCTTTCTTCTTGTGGAAACGGCTCAGCATATCCTCTATCCCTTTTGAGGTAGGCTCGACATCCTCAATCGAATCGACCTGCACAATCATCTGATGCAGCTCAACCAATTCCCGTTCGAATGTGCCGGATGTCATTCTCGCTGTTATGTCACCGAAATATGTACGCGCAACATCGATGGGAATATAAACGTCAACTTCCTGGTCGGGTATCTGAATATTGCCGGCCTGTCCGCTTTCGCTTTTGACAATCCCGACGACTTCAAACCGGTCACCGCCTATCTTAAGAGATTGACCGATTGTATTTTCAGCAGCCAGAAGTTTTCTGGCGCCATGTTCCGTCAGGACCGCAGCCGGAGCTCGCTCATTATCGTCGGAAGCTATCAGCACCCGCCCTGCCACAATAGGTCTCTGCACCAAGTCGAACCACACCGGTGATGTTCCTACTACACGCAGCTCCAGCGTCCTCTCGCCCAAACGGCCTTCCTTGCGTATCAGCTTCACTGGTGCCGTTTTTCTTATGACCTTAAAAGTTTCTGTTACCCTCGCATAATCTTCATATGTCAACCCATAAATGGCCAAATGGGAATGTGTCGTACTCGTCGATTCTTCTTCTACCGATTTAACTGAACTGATAATTATATTATTGCTGCCAAGTTTGCGAATCCGATCCATAGCTTCTTTGCTCGCGCCTTCTCCTACCGAAAGCATCGCCACCACGCTGCCGACCCCGAATACAATCCCCAGCGTCGTAAGAAAAGCACGCAGCTTGTGTAAAAGCAGGTCTTCCATACCAAGCAGAATGTTACGGACAAGCTTGATTTGTCTCATTGCTCTTCCCCCTCGATGCGGTCTACCACACCATCCAGCATATGAAGCCGCTGCCTTGAGTATGCAGCAACATCCGCCTCATGCGTAACCATAATTATCGTCTTGCCCTGCTCATTAAGCTCGGTCAGCAGCGCAAGAATCTCTTTTCCGGTCGCCGTATCAAGATTGCCTGTTGGTTCATCCGCAAAAATAATCTGTGGGTCGTTCGCCAGAGCCCTCGCTACCGCTACCCGCTGCATCTGACCGCCCGATAGCTCCGAAGGACGATGATTCAGCCGTTCTCCCAGCCCGACTTTCCCGGCAAGTTCTCTCGCTCGCTCGGCGCTGTGGTGTGCCTCCCATCCCAAATAATAAAGGGGAAGCTCGATATTTCTCTGCACCGACAGCTGCGGTATGAGATTGAAACTCTGAAAAATAAAGCCAAGATGCCGAAGCCGCATCTCGCTGAGCGAATCATCTTCAAGAGTGCTTACGTCATGTCCTTCGAGGATATATCGACCCGAGCTTAAACGGTCTAAGCAGCCAAGTATGTTCATCATCGTGCTTTTGCCTGAGCCGCTCGGCCCCATTATAGCCCAGAAACTGCCTCTCTTGAACGACAGCGTCACACCAGCAAGGGCCTTTACTTCGCTGCTGCCCATCTGATAAATCTTCCGGGCATCTTCCAGCTTGATTATCTGATTATCAGAATTAGACTGCGCCTGACTTATCATTCGCCTTCCCCGGATTGCTTTTGGCGACGTCCCTCCCGTTGTTTACGCATATTTTCCTTCTCTTCGTCGGACATATTCTCAAACTTCTCTCGCATCTTCTGCCGCTGCTCGGGCGATGGCTCCCCCTCCAGCTTCGGACTTTTCTGCTCAACTTTCTCTATCCCCGCCTCTTTCACGCCTTCCCCTCCGGTCGTCCGCGCCCTCTGTTCTGTGCCAACTTCTGCGGCAGGCGTTTCGCCGGCCCTATCTCCACCTTGCTCAACAGTAGATGGGGCCAAAGGCGGCGTCAGCAGCACAACCTCACCCTCCTTTAAACCTTCAAGGATTCTCATCATCCGGTTGTTATCTAATCCAATTTTAATCTTGCGAGGCTCAAATTCCCCGCCTTTCTGCACATAAACGGTCGGCTCCCCGCCGACACGAAGGACCGCCTGAACAGGTATGTACATTACATCGTCATACTCTTCTATAATTATTTCCGCCTTGCAGCTCATTCCCGTCCGAAGATAATCCCCTTCGCCATCAAGATAAACCTCAGTATTATAGACCTTCAGGTCAGGGTTCATCCAAATCATTTGACCATCTGGCAATGGCGCTATCTTCTCAACTCGGCCGGTAAATGTCTTCCCAGGCAAAGCATCCACCGTAACCACTACAGGCAAACCAGGCTTGACCTTCTGCAGACTGGTTTCATGGACTTTTACCACCGCCTTCACCGCTGTTGCCGTCGGCAGATAAATAAGTTCTTCCTGTTCACGAACCTCCCGACCTTCAATCAGCGGCTCTTGATTGCCTCGCCAGCCCTGCGTCTTGGCGCTGGTCGCATAAATCACCAATCCGTCGGCTGGTGCGTATATCTTCGTCTTGGCTATCTGCTCCTCGTTCTTCTTCAGTTTGTCTTTCTGCCGCTGGAATTCAGACTCTTTTGCCTTAAGGTCAGCTTCGGCCTGAACAACATCTGCTTTGGCCTTGCGGCTTGTTCGCTCCAAAGCCATCTCCGCCTGGTTAACGTCGCTTTCAAGTTTCGCCAGGTTCCTCGGATGGGTAAAATCCTCCAGCAAACGCAAATTGTTTTCTGCCAGCTCAAGGTTCAATTCGCCCTTGTGCGCAGACAGCTCGTCAATTTGTAATTCTGTTTGTGAAATATATTCCTTCTCTTTAAGTTTCTGTGACCATTTTAACTTCTCCTCCGCCGTCTGAAGCTCTTCCTTCGCTAATGTAATCTCCGACTCCATCTCCTTGCGCTGATTCAGATATTCACCTTCAACATACTTTCTCAAATCCTGTTTGGCGAAATCAAACGCCAGCGCCGCCTTATCAATGTCGCTCTTCGCCTGGTTTTCCGCCACAGCCAAATTCTCACGCGCCCCGACAAAAGCTGCCTCGGTGTTCTGGACTCGAATTTCATGGTCAACTCTTTCATCTAACAACGCACTCGAGTCTAATTCAACCAGCAGGTCACCCTTCTTCACGCGCGTCCCTTCCTCCACTAAAGTAAGAATTGTGGTTTTCCCTTCGACCTCGCACTTGAGAATTATTTGCTCACGCGCCTGTATCGTCCCAGATTCGGTTGCACTTATCCTCAATGGCCCCTGCTTGACTGCAAAAGTTGGCATATCTCCTGCCAAAATAGTCTTCGAGCCGGAATGATTAAAAGCTACAACCGCAACTACTATCAGCAGAATCACGACCGCCCCCGCCAAAGCCAAAATCTTAGGCTGTAAAAAACGCCTTTTTTCTGTAACTGAACCGGAATTATTTTCCATTATCAATTTCCTGCAGGCAATACTCGCAACTGATGCCATGGCCGCTAATGTCTTTTCATCGGCCTTTTAGCAACCCCGCTCCTATTTTTGGGCAAGTTTTCCCATCTTTCCCCTGTTTTGAAGCGAAAAAAAGCTCTATTGCCGTATTATATCAAAAAATCACCCTATAAATCAAGGTTTAATCATATTATAGACGCACCGCTACCCCCATTTATTGCATAAAAATCACAATTTTATCCGCCCTCTGCCGTCCTCCGCTTGCCCCGGCGTAGCCAAGTCGTCCGGCATTACAATCCAGCCGGCTCGCACAAATTATTCGCACTATGAGCTACGCGTCCGCAATGCCGACATTTAAACTTCGGGTCTTTGACAATGGCATTGTATTCTTCCGCATCGCTGAGATGAAACCCCTGGGAAACAATGTAGCACAAGTGCTTATCGTGCGATTCGCTTTTGCACTCTGTATTATGTGTTATATTTTCTTCCGCCATATTTATCTACCTCATATTAACCAACCCAAATCACCTAATCTACGCCCCCTATTGTAACAGTAAATCACGAATTGTAAATAACCTTGACTGAAAAACCAAGGAACGGTAAACCCGCCAGCGACTGATTGACCGCCCGGCAAGAACTTCTTATACTGGCAGAAACAGCAAAAACGTTAAGGAAATACTGCCGTGACGAAAATATCAGTTATACTTGCTCACCCTAATAAGGAAAGTTTCAACCACGCTATAGCAGCCGCTGTTGTTGAAACGCTCAATGAAAATGGCCACAAGGTTTATTTCCACGATTTATACAAGGAAAATTTCGACCCGGTATTACCATTTGAAGAATTCCCCAAAGATACTCCCCTGCCGGCTAAGATTGAAAAGCACTGTAAGGAAATCTCCCAAGCCGATGGCATTATCATCATTCATCCCAATTGGTGGGGCCAGCCACCAGCCATTTTAAAAGGTTGGGTAGACAGGGTCATTCGCCCCGGTGTCGCCTACGAATTCCGCGAAGGCGACAAAGGCGAAGGCGTGCCTGTCGGCTTGTTAAAGGCAAAATCAGCGATTGTATTCAATACTTCCAATACCGAAACTGGAAGAGAAAAGAAAGTCTTTGGCGACCCTCTACAAACCCTGTGGAAGAATTGTATTTTCAACTTATGCGGAATACCAGATTTCTACCGAAGAACTTTCGGCGTCATAGTTACCAGTTCCGCGCAGCAGAGAAAAAACTGGTTGAGAGAAATCAGACAAACCATCGATAAATATTATCAAAAAAACAAATAAACCAGAGCCGTGGAAACACCAAAAATAGTCAAAGTCTCGAATGATAACCTTGTTTCCGTCGTTGAAGCCCTTGCGCATAGTATCTGGCGCGAGTATTTTGTTCCCCTCATAGGCAGTCCCCAAGTAGAGTATATGCTCGAAAAGTTTCAATCGCGCCAGGCCCTTTTAAATCAAATAGAAAAACAAGGCTGCCTTTATTATTTACTTGAAGATAAAAATGGCAATCGGGTGGGATACTTTGCAATTGTTCCCCATCTGAAGGAATTATTCTTAAGCAAATTATATGTCACCGCTAAAAACCGCCGCAAAGGTTACGGCAGAGGTGCCCTGGAATTTATTGAAACACTCGCAAAAAACAACGGCTTTTCTAAAGTAATCCTTACGGTAAATAAGAATAATGCCAGTTCGATTAACGCTTACAAAAAACTCGGGTTTGTTATCACGAATTCTCTCGTTACCGACATCGGGGATGGCTTTGCAATGGACGACTACAAAATGGAAAAAGTTATTTAACCCCTTCCGCCTTCGGCCTAATGCTTATCCGAAGTTGTAGTGTTTTGACACTGCTTCAGTTATGGTCCAGGTGCATTCGAGGCCATCGGGGAAAACGACAAAGTCGCCGGGGCCAAAACTTACCGAATTTGTGCCGTCTGTTATCGTTGCCCTGCCTTGAAGAATAAGGCAGGTCTCTTTTTCCGTGTATTCCCATTTGAACGTGCTCGGCCCGCACTTCCAGATAGGCCAAGCCTTGCAGGTTGCTTCTTCGGTCGCCGAGGGCTTTTTAACAATGATATCTTTAACGGTAGGCATATTATTCTCCTTATGCTTTCAATTCTATCGTTAATCAGTATAATAACGGCTCGGAAAAACGAAAGAGAAAAAGAGAAAACGGACTTTTTAGACAGGATAACAGGATTTACAAATACGATGCAGAGTTTTAGTCAGCTTTGTGTTCTCGGCAAACTTTGCTCCCAAAGCAAGCTTTGTCGCAAAGATTTGCCTTCGTCCACAAGGCCATCAAGACGGCCTTATCCTGAAGCTGCCTAAAACTATCGACTCGATTCCGACGCATAGGATTAACAGGTAAGAAATTTATAATGGAATATGAAGAGCTAACAAAAAAAATTATCGGCTGTGCATATTGCGTATATAATAAAATGGGATTTGGTTTTCTGGAATCCGTATACGAAAAGTGTTTACTGATAGAGCTCAAAAAAGAAGGGCTTAAAGCCGAATCACAAAAGGACATTACTGTAAATTACGAAGGCGAAGTAGTCGGAGAATTTAAGGCCGATATCTTAGTCGAAGATACCATCATATTAGAATTGAAATCAATTAAACAAATTACTAAGGCACATGAGGTGCAACTAGTAAATTACCTGGCTGCTACCGGCAAGCCAGTCGGATTGATATTAAACTTTGCAGAGCAGAAAGTTGAGGTCAAAAGAAAAGTAAAGGACTATGGAACAAGAGCAGTTGAAAAAACTCAAGGCATGGTTTGATGATTACGCGGCCGGCTTTTACGGCAGCGATAAGGTTGTAAACGCCAATTTGAAACTGAAAGAAGAGCACAGCCGGCGGGTCTGTGAAGAGATGTCGTATTTGACGGACGAGCTGGGGCTTTCGAGCAATCAAAAGCGGATAGCTGATGCGATAGCGATTCTTCACGATGTCGGACGGTTCAAGCAGTTTGTCAAGCACCGGACATACAGCGATTTCAAAAGTTTGAACCATTGCCTTTTGGCAGTGGAGGTCATTCGCCAGGAGAAGGTGCTCGAGCAGGCAGACAAAAGAGAAAAGGAATTGATTGAAAAAGCTATTGAGTATCACGGGCTGATAGAGATGCCGGCGGGTCTGGAAGAAGAGACTTTGCTGTTTGCGAGATTGATACGTGACGCCGACAAGCTGGATATATTTTATGTGGTGATGGAATACAGCGAACAATACAGAAATGACCCGCAGAAGTTTACGCTGGAGCTGGAATTCCCGGATAACTCGGGGTATTCCGCCGAGGTGATTGAAGCAATTTTATGCGGCCGGCGGATAGAATACAAGAAGCTGCAAACGCTGAACGATATGATGCTTTGCCAGCTCGGATGGGTTTATGACGTGAATTTCCCGGCGACGCTGAAACGGATAAAACATCGCAGGTTTCTGGAAAAAATATTTGATTTTCTGCCGAAGACCGAAGATATTGGCAAGGTGACGGAAACAATACTTAAGTATGTCGATTCGAGAATAGAACAAGATAAGTAAAGAATAGTAATTGGTAAGCATTTATAGAGGGGTAGTTATGGAAACAATTTTGCAAACAAATATAGCTGGATTGGAACCGATAAGAGGCAAGGTCCGCGACATATACGATTTGGGCGATAAGCTGCTGATAGTTGCGACCGACAGGATAAGTGCATTCGACGTGGTTATGGCCAACGGCATACCTTATAAAGGAACTATCCTGACGCAGATTTCAAAATTCTGGTTCGATTTTCTCAGCGATGTTGTTGAGCACCATTTGATTAGCGACAAAGTGAGCAATTTCCCGGCGCCCTTCTGCAACTTCGAGAAGCAATTAGCCGGGCGGAGCATGCTGGTTAAAAAAGTCGAAGTTTTACCGATTGAGTGCGTTGTGCGAGGGTATCTGGCAGGCTCGGGCTGGAAAGAATACAAAGACAGTCAGACCGTTTGCGGACAAGCTCTGCCGGCCGGCCTGCGCCAGTGCGAAAAGCTGCCGGAACCTGTTTTTACGCCTTCGACCAAGGCCGAGAGAGGAACGCACGATGAGAATATCAGCTTCGAGAAGTGCATGGAAATTCTCGGCGCCGAGCAGGCGGAATTCGTGCACGATAACAGCATAATGATTTTTGAAAGGGCAAGCGAGTACGCCGAGAGGAAGGGCATAATCCTGGCTGACACGAAGTTTGAGTGGGGAACTGTCGGCGGCAAGATTATTCTGATTGACGAGGTTTTGACGCCGGACTCTTCGCGTTTTTGGCCGGCCGACAAATACAAGCCGGGCAGGGACCAGGAAAGCTTCGACAAGCAGTTTGTCCGTAACTACCTTGAGAGTATAAATTTTGACAAGTCCGGGCCGGGCGTCGAGCTGCCTGATAATATTTGCAAAAAGACGAGCCAGAAATACATCGATGCTTATGATAAACTGACTGGTAAAAAGTTCACATTCGGCAGTTAACTTCTGAACCAATACCTTTAACAATAAACAATTACAACGGCCGCCGTCTCCGGCGGCCGTTTTTTTTAGAAAAGCTTTACACGCAATTTGCCTTTGGCGGTTATTATTATGTGGAAATATAACTTTCCGGCGATTGGCTAAAGGACCTTTGGAATGAAATATTCAAAGCGACTGGAGCTCTTTGAAAAATTAAGAAGCGAGTACGCCGGCTATCTTACCTCCACCCTCTGGAAACTCACCGGCGACACCGAGATTTTCACCGAGGCATTCCAGTATGCTCTCCTGCAAATCTGGCTGAATCTCGAAAAGCTCACAAGCCCACAAGCCGGCGCATACATCTATCGAATCGCACTGTCTGCCAACTCGAAGGCGTGGCGAAACAGAATCGGCAGGGATGGCCAAATCCCAAAAGAATACGTGCTTAAAAACCCAACAGCCCCCGGCCCCGCCGATGAAGAAACAATCAATCTGGTTAGAAAGGAAATTGCAGAACTACCAGAAAAACAGGCCCAGGCGGTTGTGATGCGATACATCGACCAGCGAGATTACCGCTCAGTCGCCGACAAACTAAACTGCACCGAAGATACCGCTCGCTCCCACGTCTCAAAGGCAATCGCTGTGCTGAGAGAAAAATTTGCTCGTTTTAATATATCGGAGTCCTGAAATGAACGAAGAAAAACTGATAGAAATCCTGAAAAACATCGGCCAGACCGAAGTCCCCACGGATATCACCGGTATCGCTGAACAAACCTCGCAGAGGTTTGCCTCTGCCCTCAACATTCTGCAGGCCCAGCGACCGGAGCGAACCAGATTCGTCATCGGCCTGCGGCTGCTCGCAGCCGCGGCGGTCGTCATTTTCGCATTCGCTATTGGTCTATCCGTCGGCAGACGGTCCGCACTGCCTCAGACACAGACGGCATCGCTTAACCTCCCCGGCTATGCCTCGCCTATGCCGGCACATCCGACTGTCCAACAGGCCAAAGGAAGTTTCTGGCGACAGAAAGCCCTCGCTGCAATGCAGCCCAGACCTTATGCACAAAGCCGGTTTGACAAAATGAGTCTGCTTAATGCCTACAAACAATATCTTAAAGGAGAAATACTATGACTAAGAAAAACATCATCAACTTTTTACTTATCGCTTCATACGCTGCCATTACTTTTTTTATCGGCTGCATACCCGAAGATTCACTGCAATGGTCAACAGACGGCTCTAAAGGCATTTATAGCAAAAATGGTGCGTTGTTTCTTGTCGACGGCAATACAGGTGCTCTGACCTCAATCGCCCCCAGGGAAACCACCACGCACTGGCCCGCTATATCGCCCGACAGTTCTTTGTTCGCATACGGCCAAATCGTCAAAGTAAACGATTTCAACAAATCATTTGAGCTTCTCCCGCCTGTCGAGGTTAAAAAAATCAAAGCCCACGCCGACACTCTCGGACAAAAAATCATTGCCGAGGGAATAAAAGACGGGAACCTTCCCGCCCTCGAAAACTACTCCAATGAGCAGCATACTGCATGGGTCAACCGATATTTAATTGAAAAGGCTGATAGGCAGCTCGCACAGAAAATCGGACCGGCAATAATCAAAAAAATCAAAGAAAAAGAACTTCCTTATTACCAGCTTGTTCTTGCTGCTACGGCTGACCCGAACAACAAAAAAATCCTCGCGACAAGCTCTCGACAACTCTGGAGACCCCGGTTCTCGCCCGATGCCAAACTTGTCGCGTGGGTCATTGATAACGTTGCGGGTAAAACATTCGAAGCTGGCTTCGACCTTTACGTCGCGGTGATATCTGAAAAAAATCCGCCCATTTTCGTTGCGCCGGCGACAACCATTGGTTATGACTTCCGACCAGATTCTCACGCGATAGCATATATGAAGCCGGAAGTTGAAAACTTCGACAAAGATAAATCTGTCCTCGGCTCACTTGTCGAGCAAACAATCATCGACCCCAACGGAAAACTTCTTGCCTCGCCAGCTAATCCCGACGGAAACACAACTCCGGCGCCACATATCTGCACCGGTCCTGCAAAAGAGTTCGCCGGCATCCTGTATTGTTCCTGGATGTACATCTCATACGCATGTGACGGCCGCATCTTTTTCTCCTCCTCAAAAATGACGCTGCCCTCCAGCAAACTCGATGCGGAAAAACAGACCATCTTCTGCTTTGATACGCTTACCGGAACTGTTAGTGAAATTCTTCCGCAAATTGTCGTCGATTTCACGCAGGGCAATTCTAATCTCTTTGCCCTTTCTCACGATTCCCGAAAAATCCTCCTGCATGGAAAGAAAAACACGCTCGGCATCTATGCCATCGGCGGCGACCTTAATCTTTCAAAACCCCTCATCGAAGAAAACGAATCGTTCGGAGATGAATCACCGCCAAAGCTCGTCGCACAATGGAAAGGCAGAGACCAGATTTCCTGCCTCGTCTCGGAAAAATCCCATTTCCTAACCACCGACCCGAACACCCCGGCCCGTCGAAAGGAAATCCTCATCCTCGACACCAATGGAAACCTGCAGCAAATTTTAAGCAAAGACTGGCCCGATGAACTGCTTGATTACTGATTGCCAATACCCATTCTGCACTCATACAAAAGGCCGAGTGTCCTCATCACCCGGCCTTTTGTCTTTTACCTTGTCAAAGCTTCCACGCTTTTGCGAAGGCCCTGAAGCTGCGATCGTAAGTTTTTTCGACGTTATCAGGGAAACAGCAGCCGGGCAATTCTCTGGATGATAAATGATAGCTCAAACATTCGCAGCATATACCTTTTCTGCTGCAGCCAGGATATGAACAGTTGCAGTCTTTGAGATTTTTTTCTTTTTTGCATTCCATATTAAACCCAGTCTCCTTTTAAAAAAATGCTTTATCTTAGCGGCTACTGGAAATATTGTAGTTAAAAATCAGACGAAATGCAATACTTGCCGGGATTACATTTGTTATTTAAGTTTGACTCAACTCTTTACAGAATGTAATATCTCTTGGTTATTATGGGCAAGCATTTGAAATCGGAGATTTGAACTCCAAGGTGTGGTTATTTACATTTTTTAAGGAATGAGTTATGCGATTATGGCTTTTATGTGGTTTGCTGGCATCTTTGTGCTGGGGAACTTATGTAGTCTTAAACAAGATAGTTACCAGTCCAAAGTATTGTGGAATCCCGAGTTCTACAAGTGCTTTGTTGATGGGAATAGGAGCCCTTACTACCTTGATTATTTACTTCTTCCTCGCAAACGGGACATTCCAGCACTGTAAACCAAGTCTTTGTATACTTGCTATTCTTCCCGGTTGTATTTGGGCCCTTGGAATGTGTGCCGTACTTTTCGCAATCAGCAAGGAAGCCCCTATCTCAAAGCTGGCGATTGTTTACAACACGAACACCTTGGTGGCAGTGGTTTTAGGGGTTGTTTTTCTTAAAGAGGCACTATGCGGCGCCGAATTGTTCAGGGTAGTAATCGGTGGCTTGCTTGTGACAGTTGGCATAATATTAGCAAGCTGGAATTAGAAAGGCCAGTCTGTAATACGGTGGCGTTTTTGAGGAATTCGCAGTTTAATTGGATCAGCCTCATCCCATAGATTCTCATAATATTGAACGTTTACGTTATATCCATCTGTAGTGCGCCCTTGCTTAATTAGGGGATACATTTGTCCATCCATCCCGCGGCTTCCATTACTACTTGGATAAGGATTAGCAAGTATTACCCCATCTTTGTCCCTGTGGTTCAACATCAGCAAACTTCTATCAGGATATTTTTCATGCAAACGTATCTCAATGTTTCCTCCGAAAATACCAGCCTTCAAGGTGATATCCATCAGGATGTACAGAGACGCATATAATTCAGCTGCGATTCTTCCCACGGTGTCGTCCTCACGGTTACAGCGTTCCTCAAAAACAGGTTTTCTTGGATCCAACAGCAATACTCGCAATCTCCCTTCTTTTACGAGAAGATTCACTAGTAGTTCTCGACCCTGATGTAGTGGTCCTGTTGCATTAATCCCAAGTATTGATACCTCTGCCTTGTGTCCTGATTCTTGGATTTTACTTATCTCATCATCCAAAATCTGAAGTTGGTAGGAAATTTTACGGGGCGCCTGTTCAACCTTTAAGTCAAGAATCTCTCTAATTTGCTTCTGCAATCCAATAATTGTTGTATCCTTTTGTTGTATTGCCTCTTTATTTTTTCGTATCTCACGAAGATTCAAGATGTACTTTATAACTGCGCCTACTACTGTACCAACGCATAAAGCAGCAGCAGCTATTATGGAACTAAGTGCTTGGTCACTCATTTTTGTCTCCTTTCTCTACTCCTATCTGGGAAATTCACACAGCTATCTAATTGTAGTTAAAAGTCAGGCGAAATGCAATTCGATAATGTCTTTGTCGCTGAGGATGTGGTTTTTCTGGACGTTTTGGCCTTGATAGACGTCCGTGCCCCAGATTTTTGCGAATTTCAATTTATCCGCCAACTCTCTGTGGATGGCAGTAGCCAGGTCTGAAACGTTCGAGCCAACCGGCAGTGTGAATGGATCTGCCATATCAGGTTTTTTGCCCGGCGGCTTGGCATAGATGCGGATGATGCCTAATAAATGGAATAATAAAGCGGGGAGCTTGTCGAGCCCCTTGGCGGTCTCGGTAGAAATTTCCACAAATTCGAACTGGTATTTGCAGGCTTGCTTGAGGGCTTCAAGCGAGCCTGGTTTGGCGATATCGCACTTTGTGCAGATGCAGAGGGCCTTTTTGCCGAGGACGTTGCCGAGACCATCTGCGGCGGGCGTCTGTTCATCAATAAGCAGGTTTTTTGATTCGAGGAAATCCAGGCAGATTCGCATTTGCTCGGTCACGTCGGCGGACAGGTCAATGACGATAGCAATCAAATCACAGTTGCGGTATGTCCCCACCTGGCCGGGGGCAATGTGGTCGGCGGTGATAGGCGGCATATCGACGAGCTGAATCTGGACGTCCTCGAACATCATCATTCCTGGGACGGGCATTGCTGTCGCAAACGGAAACTCGGCTATATGGACCTTCGCATTAGTCAAAGCGGCAACGATGGAGCTTTTGCCGCAGTTAGGCGTCCCTATGAGAACGATTTGGCCCACGCCGTTTCTCTGGACGTGGAAGATATCGACGTGTTTGCCTTTTGCTTTGCCGACGGGGGCTTCTTTTAAGGCGCTGAGTTTCCTGCGAAGATCAGCTTTGAGGTGGTCGGTACCCTTGTGCTTGGGCATAACCGCCAGCATCTGCTCCAGCGCAATGATTTTCTCCTCATTGGTAGTCGCTTCGCGGTACCATTGCTCAGCCTTGTAATAATCTGGCGTCAGGTTCGCTGGCATTTTCTATTCAGCTACTTTTTCTGCAACTATATCTCCGACCTGGCTGGTTGAGTATCCCATTTTCCCAGCCGCGAGCGATTTGAGCTTGTTGGCGGTTGTGAACATTACAGCCTTTTCTATTCTTTCGGCTGCCTTTTCTTCGCCGAGGGAGGCGAGGAGCATTTGTCCCGCACAGATGGCAGCTAACGGATTAATTACGCCTTTGCCGGTATATTTTGGCGCACTGCCGCCGATAGGCTCGAACATACTGACGCCTTCAGGGTTAAGATTGCCGCCTGCGGCGATACCCATCCCGCCCTGAATCATCGCACCTAAGTCGGTAATGATATCGCCGAACATATTGCCTGTAACAATCACGTCGAACCATTCGGGATTTTTCACAAACCACATACAGGTGGCGTCCACGTGATAGTATTCTCTTTTGATATCCGGATATTCTTTTTGGCCCATTTCGTGGAAGGCCCTTTCCCACAGGTCGTAGATATACGTTAAGACGTTTGTTTTTCCACAGAGAGCGAGGGTATTGTTTTCACCTCTGCCGGTCGCTTTCTTGCCGTACTTGCGGGCGTATTCGAACGCATATTTCAGGCAGCGGTCAACCTGAAAGCGGGAATAGACCGCCGACTGCACCGCCACTTCCTGCGGCGTTCCCTTCATTGTGAAGCCGCCCGTGCCGGTGTATGCATCGCCGGTGTTTTCGCGGACAACGACAAAGTTTATGTCGTCCGGGCCTTTATCTTTTAACGGCGTCTCGACGCCGGGATAGAGCTTCACTGGGCGCAGATTGATATACTGGTCAAGTTCGAAACGGGCCTTGAGTAAAATTCCCTTTTCCAGAATTCCAGGCGCAACGTCGGGATGGCCGATAGCGCCGAGCAGAATCGCATCGAATTTACGAAGCTCTTTTATGGCGCTGTCGGGCAGGGTCTCGCCTGTCCTTTTGTATCTTTCGCCGCCGAAATCAAAACTGGTCAAATCAACTTTGAATTTGAATTTATCCGCGGCAGCTTTTAATACCTTTACCGCTTCCGCAGTCACTTCCGGCCCAGTTCCGTCACCAGGCATCACCGCAATTTTGTAACTCTTCGCCACTTTCAAATCTCCTTAGTCGTTATTTTACTTATGCGTTTTGGTTATATGTTCCAGCAGTCCGCCATCGCTGATTATTTCTAAAGCGAAGTCGGGCAGCGGATTAAACTTAATATCAACGCCTGTTGTCTCATTTCTTATCAGGCCGGCTTTGAAATCTATTTTCAATTCATCGCCATCGCTGATTTTCTCAAGCGCGTCCGGCAATTCAATCACATAGAAGCCATTGTCGATAGCATTGCGATAGAAGATTCTCGCGAAGGATTTTGCGATTACGGTCTGCACGCCTGCGCCGCAAATAGACCAGACGGCATGCTCTCTCGATGAGCCGCAGCCGAAATCCTCGCCGACAACTATACAATCGCCCTTCTTGACTTTTTTGACAAAGCCTGGGTCTAAATCTTCGAGACAATGCTTTGCAAGCTCAACCCTGTCATCGGTATTCAAATACCGGGCCGGTATAATCTCATCCGTATTAATGTGATCTCTATTATATAAGTGTGCTGCACCCATCTTTATAACCTCAGATAAAAATCGAATCTCTCTATTTTAATATTTATGTGCCTAAAGGCACTGGTCGCATTTGTAAACATAAGCTTTTGACATTTTTACCTCACATATACTTTCTTGGGTCGGTTAGTTTCCCTTCAACCGCACTTGCTGCAGCGGTGGCGGGCGAAGCTAAATAGACTTCGCTCTTTGGATGCCCCATTCTGCCGACGAAATTTCTATTGGTTGTGCTGACGCACTTCTCGCCTTCGGCTAACACACCCATAAAGCCGCCGAGACACGCACCACAAGTGGGCGCAGCGATTACGCAACCGGCCGCGTAGAATATATCGAACAGCTTTTCATCCATCGCCTGTTTCCAGATTTCAGGCGTTGCAGGGACAACGATGGTCCTTATGGCAACTTTTTTGCCTTTTATAATTTTGGCCGCTATTCTTAAATCTTCGATTCTGCCGTTGGTGCAGCTTCCGATATACGCCTGGTCCATTACCTTGCCGGCGCATTTGCCGATAGGCACACCATTGCTGGGCAGGTGCGGCATCGCTACCATTGGTTCTAATTTGGCGCAGTCGAATTCTTCAACGCTTGCATATTCAGCATCTTCGTCGGATTCGTACACGGTGTAATCGGTTTTCCCTTTCAGATGTTCGTCGAGATACTGTTTTGTGACATTGTCAAAACCGATGACGCCGTTTTTTGCACCTGCTTCGATGGCCATATTCGTTATGGTCATTCTCGCTTCCATTGACATTTTCGCAATCGCAGGGCCGGTGAATTCCATCGCCTTATAGAGCGCACCATCGACGCCTATTCGTGTAATCACAGCAATAATTACGTCCTTGCTGTAAGCGCCTTTGGGCAGCGTCCCTTTGAGCACAAACTTTATTGACGCAGGGACTTTGAACCAAAGCTGACCTGTCGAAATGGCCGCTGCCAAATCAGTCGAGCCGATACCAGTGCTGAAACACGCAAACGCACCGTATGTGCACGTATGCGAATCGCCGCCGACGATTACCTCACCAGGCCTGATATGTCCCTGTTCCGGCAGCAGCGCGTGACAGACGCCCATCCTGCCGAGCTTATAATAATGTTTTATGTTATGGCGATTTGCCCATTCGTCAAGACGCTTGTGGAGTTCGGCACTCTTGATGTCTTTAGCAGGCTGAAAGTGGTCGGGCGTTACGACTATTCTTTCGGAGTCGAATACCTTGTCTATACCTTTTTCGATCAGCATTGAAATAGCCGCCGGTGTTGTTACATCGTGGCACATAATGATGTCAATCTTCGCGTTTATTATATCGCCAGGCGAGACTTTCTTTTGGCCCGCTGCTTTCGCTAAAATTTTTTCAGTTATTGTCATTCCCATAGGTTTTACCCTGAATTTACAGTTCTACTTTTACTTCCGGCTCTTCGCCGGTGTCTTTTCTCGCGACCATTCTGTTGATGGCGTCAACGTAGGCCTTTGCACTTGCCTCAATAATATCAGTTGAGACGCCTCTGCCTATGCAGGTTCGGCTATCCTGCCTGATTCTGACTGTTGCTTCACCGAGAGCTTCTTTACCGCTGGTTACCGCTCGAATCGAGTAATTTTCCAGCGTCGGCGAGAAACCGGTTGCCTCGCGAATCGCCTCGTAAGCTGCATCGACGGGGCCGTCGCCTTCGGCCTGCGCTTCTTTCAATTTGCCTTTGCTGCGGATTTTAACCGTTGCCGTCGGATTCATTCCCGTTTCTATCAGCACCCGCAGATACTCCAGCTCAAAGGTATGCTCGACTACACGCACCTCATCATCGATAATCACAACAACGTCTTCATCGAACACTTCTTTTTTCTTGTCCGCCACCTGCAAAAACCGCTGGTAGGCCTGTTCAAGCTCCTCTTTAGAGAGTTTGTAACCCAGCTTTTTGCAGCGGTCGACAAACCCGTGCCTGCCTGTGTGTCTGCCTAACACCATACGAGAGCTGCCTAAGCCGATACTTTCCGGCGTCATAATCTCGTACGTGCTTCGCTCCTTGAGGACGCCATCCACGTGGACGCCGCTCTCATGTGCGAATGCATTGGCTCCGACAATCGCTTTATTCGGCTGCACGACAAATCCGGTAAGACGAGACACAAGCTGGCTTGTCTTGTAAATCTGCTTTGTATTTATATTTGTCGTTAACGGCTTGGTTCTGTCTTTGCCGAAGAAGTCGGGCCTCGTATGCACAGCCATCACGACCTCTTCGAGCGCAGCGTTACCAGCTCGTTCGCCGAGACCATTGACCGAGCACTCGACTTGACGGGCGCCGTTTCGCACGCCTGTAACTGAATTCGCCACCGCCATACCGAGGTCGTTGTGGCAATGGGTGCTTATTATACATTTGTCTATACCCGGAACGTCTGATTTAAGCTGAGCAATGATTCGGCCATACTCATACGGCAGGACGTAGCCGACGGTGTCGGGTATATTTAATGTCGTCGCACCGGCTTCGATGACCGCGGTCAGGATTTCAACGAGAAACGACATTTCGCTCCTGCAGGCATCCTCAGGTGAAAATTCGACGTCGCCGGTGAAAGTTTTTGCCAGTTTTACCGCAGCGACGGCCATTTTCAAGACCTCGGCGGGCGTCTTATTCAGCTTGTGCTTCATATGAATCAGCGAGGTTGCGACAAAAGTGTGAATCCGCCGTTTTTTTGCCGGCGCAAGAGCCTTGCCAGCTGATTCGATGTCTTCCTTGGTCGAACGGGCGAGGCCGCAAATTGTCGGCCCTTTGACCTGCTCGGCTATCTGTTTTGTCGCTTCGAACTGGGCAGGCGAGGAAACCGGAAAGCCCGCTTCTATTACATCGACGCCCAAAACCGCTAATTGCTGGGCTATTTCGAGCTTTTCAGCGATTGAAAGAGAGGCACCGGGTGCCTGCTCGCCGTCGCGTAAGGTGGTATCGAAAATTAAGATTTTTTCTTCAGCCATTTGTTTTCTCCAAAACTAACGCTGTTCGGGGCAAATTTACCCCAAACGCCGTTAAATTGCTACAAATTTATCAAAAGCAAGGGTTTACAAATATAGATTTTTTGTGGAAAAAAGGGTTTATTGCGCCTAACGGCGCAAAAGGAGGGCGCTAAGGCACAGAATTGCCTTTTGCGGAGAATGAATTGTGTAAGTTCTACTCATAAGCCCAGTATTATACAGAAGAAGAGAAACTTTTGCAACAACTATTAAATATTTTTGCGGAATTTAGGAGGTTTGGGCAATGTGGGATAGCACCAAACGCGCAAGTTCGCGTTTTGGAATGGTAGAAAATGGTAAAAAGTTGTAAAAAATCGCTAAAAATGCGCGTAAAAGTGAGAGAAAATGCGCAAAAATGGTTGAAAATGTTGGATGATTTTTTACCCCCCTGCGCATTTGATCGCGCGGAGCGAAGAAGAATTTTTGTTGCTCGGAGACGCAGGTTTTGTATAATAAAGAGTCAGTTCCAGTTACCAAGATTTGGCCTATCAGGAGGTTTTGCAGGAGGGCAGAAAAATGGGTCGAGTGTTTTTTGCGGCAATTGTTTTCGGGGGGTTGGTGTTGTCGTCTATTTGCTTCGGTTATTCCGGCGGCTCGGGGACAGAGGAAGACCCATATCAAATTGCCACAGCCGAGGATATGAACCAAATCGGGCTCAATTACCAAGACTGGGACAAGCACTTTAAACTGACGGCTGATATAAACCTCTCTGCCTATACAGGCACACAGTTCAGCCGTATCGGCACCGACGACAAACACGCTTTCAGCGGTGTCTTTGACGGCAATAGGCACACAATTTCCAATTTCACATACACGGCAGAAAGTGGCGACTATATCGGCATTTTCGGTAATGTCAGCAATACAGGAAAAATCGAAAATGTCTCTCTTGTCGATGTAAACATAACCGGACACAATTATGTCGGCGGTCTGGTGGGAATCAACAACGGCAGTATCAGCAATTGCTATTCGACAGGTACAGTCAGCGGTGGTTCTAATTCTTGGATTGTTGGCGGTCTGGTGGGATACAACCAAGGCACTATAGCAAATTGCCATTCGACAGGAACTGTCAGCGACTCTTCCTACTCTGATATGTTAGGCGGGCTGGTGGGATACAATAAAGGCACTATCGACAATTGCAATGCAAAAGGAGATGTCTCCGGTGGGTACAACTCGGTTTGTCTCGGCGGGCTGGTGGGGTGGAATGAAGGCGGCATAAGAAACTGCAATTCGACAGCTACCGTCACCAGCGACGGAGATTATTCATACTACCTCGGCGGGCTGGTGGGATATACCTATGGAGGAGGTATCCGTGAATGCAGTTCGACAGGCAATGTTACCGGCGGAGATTATTCATACTACCTCGGCGGGTTAATTGGAGGTAATGAACGGGCCGTCTTTATCATGTATTGTTATTCGACAGGAAATGTCCGTGGCGGATATGAATCAGATTATGTCGGCGGGCTGGTAGGGGAGAATGCAAATGACAGCTATGTCATAGATTGCTATGCTACGGGTGAGGTTGCCGGGGACTATGATGTGGGCGGCTTAGTGGGTATAAACGACAATAGCTACATTGAAGAGTGTTACTCATCAGGCAGCGTGTCTGGGTATATGTATGTCGGCGGATTATTAGGCTGGAATAATGGAGGGACAACTACAGATTCATTTTGGGACATTGAAACCAGCGGCCAATCATGGAGCGCCGGCGGGACGGGCAAAACCACCGCCGAAATGAAATTGAAAAGCACATTTACCGCAGCCAACTGGAGTTTTGCGGGCGATACGGCCAACAGCACGGATTATGTCTGGCGGATGTGTATAGACGGAGTGAACTATCCGCTTTTGTGGTGGCAGTTTAATATGGCAGATTTTACCTGTCCTGACGGCGTCAGTTTCATAGACTTTGCGATTCTGGCCAACGTCTGGCTAAGCGACCCTACTCAGGTCAACTGGAACGAGCGCTGTGACATTGCTGAACCGCAGGACAGTGTCATTGATATCTTAGACCTTGCGGTATTCACACAATACTGGCTTGAGGATTAAAACTCAAAATAGTGTATCGCGTCGCCGTGAGCAGCGAGGGGTAAACAAATCCGCCTGGGGCGGACAAGTCCTTCTTGCAATTCGACAATTGTGCGCTAAAATTGGGGTATGGAAAAACCACTCAATAAAATCATTGCGGTGATTATACTTTTATTTTCTTTGGAGGCAGGGGTATCGGGCGCGCCACCGAAAATCATCAATACGGTGCCTGAAAATGGTTCACAGGATGTGAACTCCAATCTGCGACAGATTCGCATTGTCTTCGACCAAGATATGGACCAAAACGGCTATTCGATATGCGGAGGCGGAGAGAATTATCCTAAAACAATCGGAAACCCGCGATGGGTTAACAAACGCACGATTGTAATGCGGGTGAAGCTTATTCCAAACCATGATTATCAGCTAAGCATCAACTGCCCAAACTTCAAGAATTTCAAGAATACCAAAGGTGAATCGGCCGAGCCGTATCCGATTGAATTTAAGACCAGCTCAGATAAAGCAGGAGCCAAAGCTGAGAATCTCAGCGTCGCAGAAAACGCAGAGGCGACAGAAGAGCTGCGCAAAGCTATCGATGAGAAGTACTCGTATCGCGACCTTCGTAAGTTTGATTGGGACAGGCTGTTCGACAGGTACAGCCGGGCAATGAAGGTCGCCAAAACGCCGGAAGCATTTGCGGAGGCAGCAGCGGAGATGCTTGCCAATGCGGGAGATGCGCACATCTGGGTTAAGATTGGCGAAAAAAATGCTAAGGGGAAATTCAGGAGGAGTGTTACTGAAAATTACAATCTAAAAATTTTGGAAAAAACAGTTCGCGGGTGGCGGAAGCGCAGCGATGCGGTATTTACCGGGCAATTCAACGACGGGATCGGTTATATTCTTATTGACAGCTGGTCCCGTGAACGTAAGGAGGCGCTCGAGGAGGCCTATAAGGCGATAGAGAAGTTTGCCGATGCACCGGGACTTATAATCGATGTTCGCAGCAACAGCGGTGGTGCTGAGCCGCTTGCGGAGGAATTTGCGGGCTGTTTTATCGACGAGCCGAAGGTTTATGCCCGGCATGTGTATCGTAATGTTCGTGAGCCGGGAGGATTTACCAAGCCGAATAATCGCATTCTGGAGCCGAGCGAGGGGCGGCCGAAGTATCGCGGCAAGATAGCCGTGCTTACGGGGCCGGTGAATATGAGCAGCTGCGAGGCGTTTCTTTTGATGATGAAGCAGGTTTCTGGCTGTAAACTTATTGGCGAGAAATCTTACGGCAGTTCGGGTAATCCCAAGCCGACCGAACTGGGCAACGGTGTGACGGTATTTTTGCCATCGTGGAAAGCTATGCGGCCTGACGGGACGTGCTTTGAGGGCGAGGGTATTGCTCCGGATATTCTTATTAAAACGACGAAGACAGAACTTAACAGCCGGGATGCTGTTCTCGAAGCTGCGTTGAAGTGGCTGCGTGAGTCCCAAATGACCCCTGCGAGGTGATGGCGAGGCTAACCATAAATCCCACTTGCAATCCGACAATTGTGCGCTAAAATGGGGGAAAATCATTAGTTATTAGTGCTTAGTCGTGAGTGGTTAGTTATTGGTATTTAGTGAATAAAACCCTGCCATTAAAATGGCAGGGCTAACCAAGTAAAAAATATTCAATATGAACGCACTGCTTAACAAGATTATCTGCGGGGATTGTATAGAGATACTCGGCGAGGTCGGCGAGCCGTTTGCGGATTTGATATTCGCGGATCCGCCTTTTAATATCGGGTATAAATACGACAAATACTACGACAAGGTCAAAAGCAAAAATTACATCGCATGGACGAAAGAGTGGCTGGGCGTTTGCAAAAAGGTCCTGAAGCCATCTGGCTCGTTTTATATAGCCATCGGCGATGAATATGCGGCAAACGTGAAGGTGATAGCGGATGAGCTTGGGCTTTTTATGCGGAACTGGATAATATGGCATTACACATTCGGCCAGCAGACGAAGATGAAATTTGCCCGCGCGCACACGCATATTTTTTACTTTGTAAACGATAAGAAGAATTTTACCTTTAACGAACACGCGGTTCGCGTGCCTTCGGACAGGCAACTAATTTACGGAGACAAGCGCGCCAATCCGAAAGGCAAGATGCCGGACGATGTCTGGGGGGAATTCTCGCGCGTATGCGGGACATTCAAGGAACGGGAAGAATGGCATCCGTGCCAGATGCCGGAGAGTCTGCTGAAAAGAATCATAGCGGTAAGCAGCAATACAGGAGATTGCGTGCTGGACCCATTCAGCGGGTCAGGGACAACTTTGGCAGCGGCGAAACAATTAGGCAGAAATTACGCCGGCGTGGAAATATCCGAAGAGTATGTTGAAAAGACAAAAAAACGTTTAGCTCAATTAGGAAAGCAACATTGCGGGAATGAGTCTCTGAAACCAACGGAGATGGCTGAATTTAAACGGCTTGTCAGTGAGACGACGATACCTGTCAGGGAGATTGCCGGCGACAAAAACCTTCTGGTTCTATTTACAAATCAATTTTCCGTGAGGATGAACAACGGCAGGCGCTATAAGACAGAAGAGATAGCGACGGTTTTAAGGGATTCGGCCGATTGAAGAATACAGGGATGAAGAAAAATTTGCTGATTTTACTGGTGATTGCCAGCAGTGCGGCGATGCTGACGGTGATACAGGCACCGTTTAGCTTGTCGTTTCTGGCGTGGTTTGCGCTGGTGCCGTTTATTATGGCGTGCTCGCCTGAGGTAAAAGCTTGGCGGTTATTTCTTACGGCTTACTTAGTTGCGCTTTGCTATTGGCTTGGGAACATTTACTGGATGTACCAGGTAACGCCGGGGGGGTGGATTGCGTTTTGTATGTACACAGGGCTACTTTGGCCTATAATGGCGGTTTGCCTGCGGTATTGCCGGGGAAAAAAGATACCGTTATTTTTAGCTGTGCCGGTTTTGATTGTCGGGGCTGAGCATTTTCAGGGGTTTTTATTAGGGGGCTTTTTCTGGCGGTTTTTGGCACACAGCCAATACGCCAATATCACGCTCATTCAAATAGCTGACATATTCGGCGCAGCGGGCGTTTCGTTTCTGATAGCAATGGTCAACGGGTTAGCGGCAGAACTGATAATCGCCGCCGAAGAGAAAAAGATTTTTAAAATCGGTAATCTCCTGAAAGCCGCTTTGGTAGGCGGTGCGTTGGCCGGCGCTGTTATCTACGGGCGATACAGAATAAACGAATCGGACAAATACATCAAAGCGGGACCTCTGGTCGCGGCGGTGCAGACAACCGTTCCGCAATCTGTCAAGAAATCGCATCAGTCGTCGGAGGAAATACTCGACGGGCTGCTGAAAAACAGCAGGGCAAGTATCGAAGCAGGCACGGAACTAGTGGTCTGGCCTGAGACAATGGTGCAGGCAACGCTGGACAAGAGGATACTAAATCGTATAACCGATGAATACGACTGTAAAACGGTCGATAAAATTTTGAGAGAACATTCGAAGGGAAAAGTTTTTGTGCTCGCAGGGGCATACGGGGGCACATTAAAAATTGGGGACGATTTCACCTTTGATTTAGCTGAAAGGTATAACTCGGCATTTCTGTATAAACCCGACGGCACGGCGGCGGATGAACAATACAGCAAGATTCATTTAGTCGCCTTCGGGGAGTATATACCCTTCAAGAAAAGTTTTCCGCCGCTTTATAATCTGCTGATGAAATTTACGCCGTACGACTACGATTATACGCTGGACGCAGGGAGCGAATACACTGTTTTCGAAATGACCGGCAAAGAAAAGCAGGTGTATAAATTCAGCGTGATGATTTGTTATGAGGATGCGGTGCCTGCGATTGCGAGGAGATTTGCAATAGACGAAAAAGGCGGAAAGAACATCGACTGGCTCGTCAATATAAGCAACGACGGGTGGTTCGTGCGATTTGCAAATGGTAAAATTTCTCCGAGCACCGAATTGGGCCAGCACGCAGCCATTTGCGTATTCAGGGCCGTTGAAAACAGACTTGCGGTGGTGCGGAGTGTTAATACAGGGATAAGCTGTTTAATCGATACGGTCGGCCGTATACGAAATGGTTATATCGCAGGGACTTTGCCGCATCAGGCGATGGCGAGGACAGGTATGGCAGGCTGGTTTGCCGATAGAGTGCCGATAGATAAAAGAAGCACATTTTTCAGCCGATACGGGCAATGGCTGGATTTTTGTTGCGCGGTCTGCTTTGTTTTGCTAATGATAATGCCGTCTTTGGGACGATTTCTTTTTAGAGAAGGACAAAAAAACAAGAATAGAAAGGCAAAAGGATGAAAATCGCAAGAACACTTACGGCTTATGCAGTTATAACTTTCGCAGTATTTACCTTGGGCTGTAATGAATCCTTACGGAAGGAAACATACCCCCCTGCCGGCGGCTCGATAAGCGAGCTTTTGCCTGAAGCAAACAAAATTATCCAGGAAAGTTTAAGCGACAGTGATCCGCTAATCAGGGCCAATACCATTGAAATTATCGCAGATACCAAACAAAGCAAACTGATGCCCAGGGTGCAGCGGCTGTTAGAAGACGATTTTGTGCCGGTCAGATTTGCAGCGGCCTTGGCCGTAGGAGATTTACAATACTCTCTTGCGGAAAACTCAGTAAAACGATTGCTGAAAGATAACGATGAAAACGTCAGGATTGCGGCCGACTATGCGACGAGCAAACTTGGGACAGGCAGCGGTTTTAGTCTTGTTCGCCAAACGGTAGCCAGCAGCGACCAAACAGTCAGAGCCAACGCCGCTCTTTTATTGGGCAAAAGCGGCGACAAGAACTCGCTGAAATGGCTGTGGTGGACGCTGCAAAACAAAGATTCCGATTACAAAGCGAGATTTAATGCGGCAGAAGCCATAGCAAGACTCGGCGACGAACGGATAGACGAGAAGTTATTGGCGATGCTTATAAGCACTTATGCCGACGACAGAGTTATGGGTATCAAGGCAATGGGTGCGCTTGGGACTGAAAAAGCCAAAAATTTTCTGATAACCAAACTCGACGACGATGTGCTTGAGGTCCGGCTCGCCGCAGCCGAGCAGCTCGGTATGCTCGGGGAAACCATAGGGGAGGCCGAGGTTCTCAAAGTTTTTACGAAAGATCTCACAGCCGGGATGAATGAAGAGGAGCTCGAACGCGTCAATATGTTGACAGCCCTGGCGATAGGGCAAATCCGGACGGCATCTGTGACAAAATTTTTACCTCAACTTTTGAAAGATGAGTCGAAACTTGTCCGTATTGCTGCAGCCAAAGCCGTTATTCAATGCACAATAAAGGACCGAAACGCCAAAAAGGCCTCCTATTAATTACCCGTATTAATCCCCTATTGCCCTATTTTAACCGCCTACAGAGGGCTAATTTGTGCTATTTACCAATAAGGGAATGCAAAAATAGCTTGACTTTTTCGGACCTGAAACGTAAAATTATTCAACTGCAGGGTATATCAGCACGATATACAATCTGTGGCTGCAACACGTAATTTTAAGAAGAATAGTGAAAGGGTTTAATCTTGAGTACGCTCACTAAGATTTTGATAGTTTTGTTGACGTTATCTTCCATTTTCCTTTGCGGTATTGTTGTAACTTATGTAGCCAATGCTGACAATTACAGGCAAAAATACGACGCCATAAAGACCGATAAGGACAGCTTAAGCAAAAAGGTCGAAGACTTGACCAAACAGGTCAACGAAAGCATCGAGCAGAAAAAGCAAACGGAAAGCAGACTTGGTGACGAAATCGCTTCACTGACTGCAAAAAAGGATGAATTGCAAACCAGCCTCGACAACGCTGAAAGAGAGAAAGCAGCCCTGCTTCAAAAAGTAAACAGCTGGACAAGCATCACAAAAGATTTCTACGAAACCAACGATAAACAGGGACAGTTACTGAAAAACACCCTCGAGGAGCTGAGTAAAACTCAAACAGAACAAGTCCGTCAGCGCAAAGAGCTGGATGAAACCACGAAGGTTCTTCAGGAAAAGATGGCGATAATAGAAACGCTGCAGGCAGAAAATAAACGCATAGTGGAAGAAAAGACGGGGTTACAAAACAAGGTAAACCAGTTCTTACAGCCTGTCGGCAAAACCGCCGCGTCCACTATGCCGGTTACACCAAGAACCGAGGCGGCCCGACCTGTTGAGATTGAAACTGAAGCAAGGGACATCGCCCTGCAGGGATTGGTAACGGCGGTGGATTTAAGAAATTCTATGGCGACCATATCCATAGGAACAGCAGACGGGGTCAAAGAAGGTATGAGATTCCACGTGACCCGCGGCAATATGTTTCTCTGTGATCTGCTTATTGTGGATGCAGACGTAAAAGCAGCCGTCGGGGTAATGGAGCTTGTACAGCAGCAGCCAAATGTCGGCGATACCGTATCTACTAATTTATAAACTTACCTGTAATCTGTAAGGGAAAACCCTTCATACTATATGAGGTTAAGATATGAGTCCTGATGGGCAAAGCGGTGGTGGAAAAGCAGTAACGTCCAATAATCTCTACACTATTATCCTCGCCTTAGCATTTTGTGCAGTTTTGGCCACTGCGATACTGGTTACCTACAAATGCTACTTCCAATACGGCACATTTTTTAAAATTCCGTAGCCGAGATTGACTATTGACAAACCGGCCTTTAGTATATACAAATAGTCTATCTATTAAGAAGGGACTCGAAAGTGCTACTGGACACAATCTTAGGCTGGTTTAGCATGGATATGGGCATTGACCTGGGCACATGCACTACCCTGGTCTGTGTCCGCGATAAAGGTATTGTCCTCAATGAACCCTCCGTAGTAGCCGTCCGCAAAGGCACCAATATCGTTCTAAATAACGGCGAAGCCGTCGGTTTGGTTGCGCGCGAAATGCTGGGCAAAACACCCGGCTCAATCAGCGCAATAAGACCTCTGAAAGACGGAGTAATCAGCGATTTCGAAATCACCGAGGCAATGCTGAGTTATTTTATCAGGAAAGTTCACGGCAGAGGCGGCCTAATCAGACCCCGAGTTGTGATAGCCGTGCCAAGCGGGATAACAGCGGTAGAACGGCGGGCTGTCATAGACAGCGCCGAACGTGCAGGCGCCCGAAAGGTTTATCTGGTTAAGGAGCCGATGGCAGCAGCCATCGGAGCCGGGCTTCCCATTACCGACCCGACGGCCTCTATGATAGTCGACACCGGCGGCGGGACAACGGAAGTTGCCATAATAAGCCTGGCGGACATCGCAACCTGCGAATCAATCCGCGTCGGCGGCGACGATATGGACGAAGCGGTGATTAATCATCTCAAAAAGACCTACAACCTGCTCATCGGCGAACCAAGGGCAGAAAAAGTGAAGATACAAATCGGTTCTGCTGCTCCGCTGGAAGAGGAACTGACAATGGAGGTAGCAGGCAGAGACACAATTTCGGGGCTGCCGAGAAAAATCGTCGTAACAAGCGAGGAAATCCGCGAGGCTCTTCGGGAACCCATCGCTGCAATCATAGACGCAGTTACGACGACGTTAGAGAAGGTCGAGCCGGAACTGGCTGCCGATTTGATAGAAAACGGCGTGCATCTCTGTGGAGGCGGGTCACTGCTGCGGGGAATGGATACCATCCTGGCAAATGCGACCGGCCTGAAGGTTGAAAGAGTCGAGGACCCACTAAGCTGTGTGGCCCGCGGTACCAGCGTATACCTGGAAAACCTGGAATTGTGGAAGGATACGATGGACCATAACGAGTACAGGTAAGGATGCCTGTGCTGCGCAGTATAAGCAGCCCGCTGAGGCGGGCGGAGGAAGGTCGGCGGAGCGAGCAACATCTGATATCGCAGAAACAACCGACCAATAAATATGGCAAGGCGGCAAATCAGAATCTGGGTTCCCAAATATAATAAAAGGCATTTGGAGTACCCCTCCAGAGGAATGTTATTCACATGGTTTATGTTAGCAGGATTTATCTTTCTGCTGGGGCCGCAGAACCTGACAAATAAATTTCAGTTCGCTTTTGCTCACCTTTTCCGCTGGCCTTTAAGCATCGGCAGAACCATGACCCTTTCGGCACGTACGCAGCCGCAGCTCACAGACGTTGTCAACCGCAGAACATACGACCAGCTCCAAAATCATCTTGCTAACCTTACAGAGGAGCTGAATCAGGAACACCAAAAGGTCGAGGAGCTGTCGAGGATGCGCAACAGGCATCCATTGGAAGGCGCCGCCCTGGTGCTCGCCGATGTAATCACAGCCTCTGCCGAGGGGCTTATTATCAACCGCGGCCAGGACGACGGCCTGCAAAAAGGCCAATTTGTGCTTGGCGACAACAGTATCATCGGGACCATATCCGATGTTTCATCGCGCACCGCCAAGGTTGAGCTGATTACAGAAACCACATCCAATATGGCGGCAGAGATAAACGGATTAAAAACGGTAATCCGGGGCAACGGCAAGAACTCGGCCAAGGTCCAACTGGTTTCGATAAAGCACAAAATCAAAATCGGAGACAATGTTTACGCCTGTAAAAAGCCGGGACTGCTGGACGCCCCGATGATTATAGGAACGGTGGCTCAATGTAAAGCGGCCGATGAAAATCCGATGCTGTGGGACATAACGGTAAAACCTTCCTGTGATATACGGAAACTTACCGAGGCAGCAGTGATTATAATGAATCCCGCCCCTGCCGCAGGGGCGAGGATGAATCCGCAAAAGTAACCTATGGTTTCATTCTGCAATACACTGCGAAATAAGGATTTCCGCCCAAGGCGGATAAAAGTGAGGACATAAAATGCGTTGGCTTCGGTTTGCAGCTTTTATCTGTTTAGTCACCGTGCTGCAAGCAGGTCTGGTCAATATAATTGCCATCAGCCGTTTGGGTATCAAACCTGATTTGCTGTTAATCCTTATGGTTTTCTTTTCCCTCTACTGTAATCAGCAGGAGGCAATTATAACATCCTTCACAATAGGTTTCGCCGCTGATATTATTGGTTCTGCAATGGGTCCTCAAATAATCAGCTTTGGTCTTTTCGGGACGCTGCTGTCATACCTGCACGGTGTTGTCATTATTAAAAAAATGCCTTATCAGTCGCTCGTGATATTCATCAGCAGTATTCTGACCGGTGTGATAGCTTATTTTTTAACGCTTCTTAAGGGCCAGCCGGCAACGGCCAATGCATTTACGGTTATTTTCGGGACGTCCGTGTATTCGAGCATTGTGGGGCCATTTTTGTTCTTGCCAGCAGCGTGGCTGATGCGTATAAAGACACATCGCACCGGGCAGCATTAAATTCGTATCCGGTGGACCGTAAAGCGTATCTCGAAAAGATACGAGATGCGAAAGGCAAGATGCAAAATACTACTTACAACAAGCAAATTAAAATCTTTATAATATTAGTCGCATTTTGTCTGTTTGTCCTGCTGCTTCGGCTGGTACAAATGCAGCTGGTGTCCAAATCGTTTTATCTTGATAAAATCACAAAACTAAGGCTTCAAAAAAGCCGCAGCCGGCAATTTAAAACTGTCAGAGGCACAATACTCGACAGGAACGGCAAAGTATTGGCCGTCGACGAACCGCAATTTCAACTGTATGTAAATTACGGCCTTACCTGTTTTATGGATGACCGCGTCAGGGAAGGTTACCTGTTAAACAAAAAAGACGATGCAGACGCCTCGGCCAAAATACGGAAAAAGCTGGACGACGGTCTGGCGGATTTGGACCTGATAATCAGCAAATGTGCTCAGCTCGGAGGGGTCAAACCAACAGAAGTAGAAACTCAAATACAAAAAATAAATGATTTTGTCTGGAAGCGGCGCGCGTTTCAGGCATGGCGGAACAATTTTCCGAACTCGGAAGTCTTCGAAAGATATGAAAATATAATCAGCATCCCGGATTATATCGCGGCAGCCGATTTCGAGAAAAAGGAGCCAAACTCAGCCGAACGGCTTCGACTTATCAGCAAAGTTGATATTGCCGAGATGCACAAGAGCTGGCCGTTAGTGAAGTTAAAAACCGACGACGATATCTTTACCGCGCAGCTGGAGTTTTCAGATATTGACGGCGTTCAAATTCTGGCAAAAGGAGAAAGAGTATACCCCTTCGGCTCAGTCGCCGCCCAAACAATAGGCTGGGTAGGCCCTGCGACACAACAGGAAGACAGGCAGCTCTTCTCAGATGATAACCTGTCGAGATATCTTGAAGGTGAAGTTTGCGGACGAGAGGACGGCGTCGAGTACGTCTGCGAACCTGTTCTCCGCGGCAGACGCGGTAAAGCCGTCTATGACATAGACCGCGAGCTGATAGATGAAACCAAAGCACAGCTCGGCGAGGATGTTTCATTAACATTAGACATAGAGCTTCAGCAAAAAATAGAAAAACTCATAACCAACTGCAATAGCAACAAAAATTGCCTGGCGCCGACAGCGGCCGTCGTAATCGATGTCGCAAGCGGAGAAATCTTAGCACTTGTTTCAACACCCGTTTTTGACCTGAACCGCATCAGGCCAGACTATACCCGCATGGCCAACGACCCCAACGGGCCGCTGCGAAACCGGGCAATAAACAAGCAGTACCCGCCCGGCTCAGCAGTAAAGCCTGTGATTCTGATAGCTGGTCTCGAATCCGGCAGAATCACCCCTGACGAGGTCATACACTGCCGGGCCGAGAAAGCACCGAGAGGCTGGCCGAACTGCTTGATATACAATAGATACCGTTCCGGCCACGACGATATGTGGCAGAACAAAGCTCGCAACGCCATCAAAGGCAGCTGCAACGTCTATTTTTCCCGGCTCGCAGACAGAATCGAGCCGGAGGTTTTGCAGCAATGGCTGTCGGCATTCGGGTACGGCCGCGTCTCGCCGCTCGTCCTCGCCCCTCCCAGAGGGGCGGGACTCGCGCAGACTGGTGATGGGGACGAAGCGCGAGATTTAAGACAGGTATCGGGCCAAATATCGACAATCCCGGTAGAAGGCACAAACCCCGCTTTCGAGCAGTTACTGCCGATTGCAAAAAGCGAAAGAAGATACTTCGGCATAGGACAGGGAAATCTGCGAGTCACGCCGCTGCAGGCGGCAAACGCAATGGCGGCTATCGCCCGAGGCGGAATCTTCAAACAGCCGAGACTGTTTATGGATATTCGAAATTCGGATGAAATTAATCTCAGAATTTCAGCGGAGACCTTATATACCGTTTATGATGGTATGTATGCCGTGGTTAACGAACCCCATGGAACAGCTTATAAAGAATTCGTCTACGCCGGCCTTGCCGAGCAGGATGCGAAAGTTTACGGCAAGACCGGCTCAACACAGGCCCCGGAAACTGCCTGGTTCTCCGGTTTCGCCGTAGATGGAAAGGGAAGGAAATTAGCGGTCGCGGTATTAGTCGAAGGCGGCCAGCACGGCTCAAGCGACGCTGCGCCGCTGGCGCGTGACATCATCCAGTTCTGCATCGAAGCCGGATATCTCGGCCAAACTTCAAATTAGAGCGGATGTTTTTCGAGGTAAGTGAGGGTTTTTTCAAGTATCCTGCCGACGACGGGCGAGGCAACGGCCCCGCCGGTATAACCTTTGCCGAGCGAAATTTTAGGCTTTCGCACCGAAACTAAAACGAGCACTTTCGGGTCCTCGGCCGGTGCTCCGCCTATGAATGAAGCGATATAATCGGTCTTCGAATATCCCCGCCGATTGCTGTTGGCGATGTTGGCGGTTCCGCTCTTGCCGAATACCTGCCATTTTTCGAGTCTGGCGGGCTTACCTGTCCCCTGGTTAACCACGCCGACCATAGCATCGGTAACGACCCACTTTGCGACCTCGGGCTTAATGACGACCCCCGCGGACGGCTCCGGCTGTTTGTTCTCAATAATTTTGCCGTCGTTATCCACCATTGCCAGGACAAGGAACGGCCGAACCGAATGTCCGCCGTTGGAAAGTATGCAGAAAGCCTGAATCAGCTGAAGCGCAGTTACTGAAATTTCCTGACCGAAAGGTATTCGAGTTACACTATATCCGGTCCAGCCCGAAAGCGGCGGCAGGAATCCCGGCGCCTCGCCCGGCAACTCGATGCCTGTTTCCTGCCCGAAGCCGAAACGTTTCATTCCGCTGTGGAGCCCGATTTTGCCGAGTTTTTGTCCGATTTTGGCCATTCCTATATTGCTGGAAACAGTCAGAATCTCGCTTACCGTCAGGCTGCCATACCTGTGCCCGCCGTATTCGCCGATTTTTCCGAAGCCCTTGCCGTGATAGTTTCCCTCCTCGCAGTATATTTTTTCATTCTGATTAACAACACCTGCATCGACCGCCATCGCAGCAACAATCGGCTTTAAGATACTGCCGGGTTCGAACTGGTCGGTTATGGCGCGGTTGCGGAAATGGTCAACAGGAGTTGACCCAATGTTATTAGGGTCAAAATCAGGCAGCGAAACAAGCGCCAGAATCGCCCCCGTTTTTGCATCAGCCACAACCGCTATAGCCGCTTCGGCCTGGTAGGCGTGGTATTGCTTTATCAATTCGGCACGTGCAAACTGCTGAATGGTGGCATCGATGGTCAAAATAATGCCGACGCCGTCACTGACAACGCTATCCTGCTGTTTCAGCCGGATAGGTCTGCGGGCCGCATCGGCAAAAAAAATGTTCTGTCCCGGCGAACCGCCGAGCTCTTTGTTGTATTGTAACTCGATGCCGCCTAATCCCTGATTGTCAGCGCTTGTAAAACCGACAACATGTGCGGCCAGGGAACCGACCGGATACTGCCTTCGCCAATCCGACTGAACACCGATACCATAAATTTTAGCGGCCGCTTTACACTGGTCTGCGTCGGCGCCAACTCTGATTTTCGCAAAGCCCGGATTTTTACTGTCGGTGATAAGCCTGCAGATTTCGTGTGCGCCCACATCAAGTATCGGAGCGAGTCTGACGGAGGCATCCTTTGGGTCTTTTATAACTCTCGGCTCAGCAAAAACGGTCTGGACTCTGTTGCTCGCGGCAAGCATCCTTCCCCGGCAATCGAGAATCACGCCTCGCTGAGGCATTTGGACTATGCGCCCCTGCTGCTGCCTAGTGCAGGCGGCAATATAATCGCCGCTTTTGAAATACTGCAGATAAAAGCACCGCCCCGCAAGTGACAAAAATGCCACTATCAAAAAAATAAAGAAGAAAATGATGATTCGGACATTTTTCAATTTTTCAATTGCCTGATTTATTGGCGTCGAGACGGTGCGAAACAGCGGCGGGACTTATTAAATTTTCCAGCCGAAGCTGCTTTTGCCAAAGCTGCTGTTTCAGCCGATTCTGTTCGGCTGTGCACACACAAATTTTATAGAAAGTGCGGTTGTCAGCGTTACGGAGATAAATGGTAAGAATTAAGGCAGCCGTAAAACAAAAAACAACAAAAACAAAGCAAAACCAAGACCTCATTGCGTAACCTTACCGAGCCGGCAATTTCAAATTCATCCCAACGAAAAGATTATCCTCGCTGTCTAAAACACCGGCGTTCAGCTCTGCTATCTCGCTGCAGCGGCTTCCACTGCCAAGCTGGTCGGCGGCAATCTGCCATAAACTGTCGCCTTCACGCACAACGTAGCTGCTGTTTTGTTCCGCCGGGCTGCTATTAGCCAAAAGATGTCTATCACCGATGGATTCGACCTTAGTAAATTCCGTCCCGGAAAGGACGTTCACAATCCTGTCTTTATCCGGCGCCGAAGCCACCAGCGGCGGTATGACAAGCTTTTGCCCGACACTGAGTTCGTCGGGTGATTTCAATTGTTTGCGATTGGCCTTGAATATCCTGGTGATGTTTATTAGTTTGTTGCCTTGTCTGGAACCGTAAAATTTTCTGGCTATGCTGGCGAGGCTGTCGCCTTTACTGACGACATAGATTTTTGAAAGCAGTGTTTCATCCGATTCGGCCTTCGGACTTTCGTCTATTGCCGCCACTGCCTGCGCCGCAACAGCAATCGCCTGCTCCGCCGCGGTCTCTTTTATGATTGAGGTGTTTTCCGCCGCCGTCATTGCAGGAATAATATCCTGATTGCCTGCGGAAGGCAGTTCAACCTGCGCCGGCTTTTGTTCTACCGATTCTCTCATATTAATGACCCCGCGCTCCTTGGCTGCGATGGCAGGCAGATTGTTCTGCGACCTAACCATTTTGGTGGTCAGCTCATTATTATTTCCGCTTTCGTGAAAGCTCGGCAGCCCGTTAATTACAAGTGCGATTATGAATATAAAAACCAAACCTAACAGCAACCCAATCTTGGCGTCGGAAGCCATAATGAAACTCCTTTTTCCTTTTTTAGTATCTTACGACTTTTGGGCAATTCTTAACTTTGCGCTTCTTGCTCTCGCGTTTTCTGATATTTCCTGCCGCGACGGCACAATCGGCTTTTTTGTGACGTCGGAGTAAATATTATCCTTTTTATTCTGCTTAAAACTATTCTTAACTAATCTGTCTTCCAAACTATGATAACTAATGACAGCTACCTGTCCATCTTTCTTTAACAGTCCCGGCACCGAACCAAGCAGCTTCTCCAGGTTTCCCAGCTCATTGTTTACTGCTATTCGCAGGGCCTGAAAGGTTCTGGTTGCCGGATGTATTTTTGTCTTTCCTTTCCCCGCCGGCCTGTTAAGCGCCTTGCAAATTACCGCTGCCAGCTGGCCGGTTGTAGTTATCGGCCGGCCCTGACGATGATTTACGATAAACCGCGCTATCCGCCTTGAGGCCCTGTCCTGGCCAAACCCGTAAATCAAATCGGCCAAGTCTTTTTCATCCGTCTTATTAACTATATCGGCAGCGGTGGTCTTTAATCTTTCGTCGATTCTCATATCAAGGGGCGAATCTATCTGGAAACTCAGCCCCATCCTGGCGCCAGCCAGCTGCGACGAGCAGAGACCCAAATCAGCCAATATAAAATCGATCTTTTCTATACCCTGTTCGGAAAGCTGCTCACCAATCTGGGAAAAATTAGCGCGAATCAAAATAACCCTGCAAACAAGGTTCTTTAATCTTAAATGGGCCCTTCGGATAGAATCTTTATCGACATCCAGGCCAATGAGAACTCCCTCAGGGCCCAATCTTGAGCCGAACAGAAGACTATGACCTCCTTGTCCTATGGTCGCATCGACCATCACTCCATCCGTGGGCAAATGTATCCGTTCGGCCAACGTTCCTGCAAGAACCGGAATATGCGAAACTACCGAACTATTCACTTCTAAATCTGCAAACCCCATATAGGGTCTGGCTTCCATTATTTGTTGATTTCAACCTACGGCCACGGCATTTCTGCAGGTCTTAAGCTTCTTAACTGCCGACGAAAATTTAATACAGGAAAAGGCCTTATCGAGCTTCTTCAGCCGTTCCAGCCGTTCGGAAAGAATTTCCAGCGAGGCAAGGGTTTGTTCGTCAACCGCCCTTTCACCGGTAAGCCCCTGTTCAACAATCTGACAATGATTCAAATCCATTCCAATCATTTTTGCCTCCACCTAATAAGTTAAAGTTCCTTGCTTTCTTTCTGCAAGACAACCTGCCTTGCCTGCGACATCTGTTTCTGATATTGAGCCATATTGTCCGTAAGATATTGCTCCCAGTTTTCGCTGTTCCATAGCTCGATGTGGTCTCTGACGCCAACGAGCGTTACCTGGTCTTTCAGGCCCGCCCTTTTTCTCAATCTTTCGTTCAAAAGCAAACGTCCCTGATTATCGAGCTCTACCTTGCTGGCCAATGCGAAACTTATCCGCTCGAACGCCACAGTTTCATCAGGTGCAGCAGTGCCGGGCGCAATCGCAAGGGCAATCCGCTCGAAATATCTCTCTGGATATAAACAAAGTATGCCGTTGGCGCCGAGGACGAGATAAAAATTGCTGCCGTGCTCATCGGCATCAATCTGGCTTCTGAGCTTGTTGGATATGAGCACTCTGCTCTTGCCGTCGATTACGTGTTCATATTCGCCTGTTAACAAAAGCATGGCATTTATCCCACTGAGACAATTAACAATGGGAAATGCTACCACTTCTTACCACTTTGTCAACACGTAAAATTATTTTTCCTGGAATTTTTGTGAAATTTTATTATAGGACTATACTTGAAAAACTCGTAATTCCTTTATTAAAATGCGTTTAGGAAAAAAATCGGCCCTGTGTTTGAACTAAATGTTATTTAAGCGTTTTTCACAGGTTTCTCTGTGACTTTATTGCTCTGGTTCACAAAGCCAAAAACTGCGGAATTATTAAGGTGCCGAATACTTGGGAAAAAGTAGGTATAAAAAAAGCGGGTGATGGGAATCGAACCCACATGACCAGCTTGGAAGGCTGGAGCTTTACCACTAAGCTACACCCGCATGTTTTATTTACTATTTACTATTTTCTGTTTATTATTTAATATCCGTCTATAAATTGTAAATAATCAATAACCAATAGTCAATCATTATGAGTATAGCAGATATAGCAAAACAGGCCAAGAAAGCCTCAATTCAATTAGCAGCGGTCAAAAGCAGCGTTAAAAATGCCGCATTAGCAGAGATTGCCAGGGCTCTGAAGCAAAACACCGATGAAATCATCTCCGCCAACAAGATAGACTTATCTGACGCTGAGAAAAATAAGCTCTCCCCTGCCCTGTTGAAACGATTGAAGTTCGACGAAAATAAAATAGCTGACGTCATCGCCGGGATTGAGAGCCTGATTAAGTTAGATGACCCGGTCAGCAAAACCTTATCAGCCACCGAGCTTGATAAAGGGCTGGAGCTTTACAAAGTCAGCTGTCCGATTGGAGTCATCGGAGTTATCTTCGAATCCCGGCCCGATGCGCTTGTGCAAATCTCCACGCTCTGCCTGAAAAGCGGCAATGCAGTCCTGCTCAAAGGCGGAAGCGAGGCAGCCAATACAAATAAGATTCTGGCGAAAGTTATCGCCGAAGCTACATCGGTTCTGCCAAATGGCTGGATTCAGCTGCTTGAAACCCGGCAAGATGTAGCCGAGATGCTCAAGATGGATGAGGACATCGACCTGATTATACCTCGCGGCTCGAACGAATTCGTCCGCTACATAATGGACAACACCAATATCCCTGTTCTCGGCCACGCCGATGGTATCTGTCACGTCTATGTCGATGGTGATGCCGATTCGGATATGGCTGTTAATATCGTCATTGACTCAAAGTGTCAGTACATCGCTGTCTGCAATGCCGCTGAGACCCTGCTGGTCGATGGTAAGATTGCTAAAGAGTTTCTGCCAAAAGTAAAAACTGCTTTAGAAGAAAAAGGCGTTGAGCTTCGCGGCTGTGAAAAAACACGTTCAATCATCAAGGTCAAAGCCGCCGCGGAGAAGGACTGGTCAACAGAGTACCTCGATTATATTATCTCGATAAAAGTTGTGGATGGCGTCGATGAGGCGATCGAGCATATAAATCGTTATAGCTCACGCCATACCGATACCATAGTTACCGCCGATGAGGAAAATGCCAAAAAATTTATGGACTTAGTCGATTCCGCAAATGTGTTCTGGAACGCCAGCACGAGATTCAGTGACGGCTACCGCTACGGCTTAGGCGCCGAGGTAGGCATAAGCACCAACAAAATCCACGCCCGCGGCCCCGTCGGCCTCGAAGGACTTGTGATTTACAAATGGAAACTCCTCGGCTCAGGCCAGATTGTCGCAGATTACTCAGGCAGCAAAGAAAAGAAATTTACGCATAAAAACCTTAACAAAAACTGCGAGCTATAATAATTAGATGAGAGACTTCAGCAAAACAAAACGGGTAGTCATAAAAATCGGGACAAATACCCTGACCAAAGACAGCGGCATCGACGCCGATTATGTCGGCCGGGTCGCCGAGCAGGTCGATGCGCTGTTGAAGACGGGGAAACAGGTAGTTGTTATCACTTCCGGGGCTATCGGGATGGGAGCGGGACAACTGAAACTGACCGACAGGGTAAAAGACATAAAGCTGCGCCAGGCCTGTGCTGCCATAGGACAACCCCTGCTGATGGCCGAATACCGAAAGGCTTTTGAAGAGTTCCACATTACCGTCGCCCAGGTCTTGCTCACCGCAGACGTGCTCGACAACAGAAAGACATATCTGAATCTTCGCCATTCCATCGAGACACTGCTGAAACTGGGAGTAGTACCTATTCTGAATGAAAACGACAGCATAAGCACCGACGAAATCGGCTCTGCCTTCGGCGACAATGACAAATTATGCGCACTTGTCGCAAGCAAGCTCGACGCCGATGTGCTGATTATGCTCAGTGACATCGATGCCCTTTACGACAAGGACCCACGCAAGTTCGACGATGCAAAACCCGTCAAGGCGGTCTTCGAAATTACAGACCAGATTATAAAAAGCGCCGGCAGCCGCGGCAGCAAATTCGCCACCGGCGGAATGAAAAGCAAGATTGAAGCCGCGAAAATCGCCGCAAACGCCGGCTGCAGGATAGTTTTAGCCGACGGCAGAACCGAAAATGTCATCAGCCGAATTATCACCGGCGAGGAAATCGGCACGGTCTTTATGCCTAAAAGAAAATTGAGCAACCGCGCAAGATGGATTCTAAACAGCTCCGCCGCAGGCGTAATCAACATCGACGAAGGGGCAATGAAAGCTGTTAAGAACCGTAAGAGCTTATTGCCAAGCGGAGTAACATCCATTGAAGGCTCATTCGAAGCCGGGGACGTTATTATGCTTAACGACAAAGCCAAAGCAGTGACAAATTTGAGCAGCGCCCAGCTAAAATCCCTTGCGGGCAAACACAGTTCCGAGATTCGCAAAATCCTCGGCCCGAAACACAGGGACGTGGTAGCAATTCCGGAAGACATTGTGTTCGTGGATTATTAATTTACCGCGGAGTTAACCGGGCAAGGCGATTATTTGCGGGAGGCCAGGCCAAATCGTGATAAGGTTTAAGTGTATATATTGCGGGCAAAGGATGCTGGCGCAAGAGGATGGACGCGGCAAGAAAGGCAAATGCCCCAAGTGTAATCATCTGGTGGTTGTCCCCCAGACAACCAAAGGCAGGCCGGCTATCAGCTCCGACATTCCGGAGCCGCTGCAGCAGGTAATGGAGTCGGTTGCCACATTAAGCACTGCACAGGGTTCGCCCGATGATATAGCTGAGGTCTACAGGGAAAAAGCCGGATGGTTTATTCCCACATACGATGAGTTGTCGCTGTTTCTGATGGCGGTGACGTTCATCCTGCTTGGCGCCGCCAACGCCACAATGCGAGAGCAGATATATAAATGGATAAAAGGAATTCATGACTTCCGGGTGTATCTTTTATCTGCGGTTTTTCTGGGAGGCTTAGTTCTCAGTCTATACCACGTTTTCACTGCAAAGGAAAAAACTGATCATGAAAAGATGGTTATGCTGTTCTTCGCAGTGGTGGCAAATGCGGGCACGGGCATCATATCCGGATGGTATGTGTTAAAAAACAACGACGTTAACAACTGGCAGCTTGTCTTCCCGATATGGAACATAATCAACGGTGCTCTGCTGCTGTTGATGCTGCGCCTCAGGATTATCGATGAAAAGTGTATCAGCGACCGTGATGCCACAGCCGTTCAGATTATTCTCGGCCTGATAGCAGTCCTTATTATTTTCATACTCTGCAACTACGTCTTCAAACTGTATTGGGCCATCACTTTTTCAATATGCCTCATCTATGCAACCAGCTTCGACAGGGCGCTTCAAAGCGTCTTTCCCGGTTTATCGAGCCAAAGCAGCGAACCAATATCCTGATGTTTTACAATTGACGATTCCCTTCGAATAATCGATAATAAACAGGCAATTTACGGGCCGAAGTGGCGGAACTGGCAGACGCGCAGGATTCAAAATCCTGTCCTGGCAACAGGGTGAGGGTTCAATTCCCTCCTTCGGCAGTGCAATTTAATGTACAGCGTTTAGCGTATAGTGTATAAGGATTAAAAAACAAAAACGTATGCCGGTAACACATTGACAGTTCGCCGACACGTATCGGAAAAATATTTGATGCTTCTGAAAGAAAAATTAGAATCCACTGGGAATTTTTTATTCAAGTGGAGAAGTTTCCTGCCGCTGCTTACGATAGGCCTCTTCCTGATTGTGATGAGACAGTCTTCACACCATAGAAATGAACATTATCCGGACATGCTGTGGGACGGCATCTGCTTTGGTGTTTCACTATTTGGGTTGGCAATCCGGGTCTTTACCGTAGGTTTCGTCCCCAAAGGAACATCCGGCAGGACAACAGGCAATCCAAAAGCGAGCACCCTGAATACTACGGGGATGTATTCGGTAATCAGACATCCATTGTACTTAGGCAATTTCTTCGTATGGCTCGGCGTTTCGATGTTCCCTCATTCACTGGTTCTTGTTATATCGCTTATTTTACTCTTTTCTTTATACTATTGGCTGATAACCCTCGCAGAGGAAAAAATTCTTCGCGAAAAGTTCGGCAATACATTCGCTGAATGGGCACACAGAACGCCATTATTGTTCCCCCGATTCAGAAACTGGCAGAAAGCAGCTTTGCCGTTTTCGCTGAAGACTGTGCTCAAAAGAGAATACACTACACTCTTTGCTATAATAACTATATTTACTTGCCTGGAAATAGGAAAAGATTTTTTCTATTCAGACAAACTGGTATTTGACCCGGTTTGGGTATCGTTATTTTTGACAGGATTGTGCTTATACATAATAGTTCGGACACTGAAAAAGAAAGGTGTCCTTAACGTGGAAGGAAGATAACGCGTAACCTTATTTGAAAGGTTCTCGGAGGAGAGGGTCAGTTCCAAGGATTGGTATATGGGCATACAGAAAAACGGCTTGCTATTCAAGATTGCACGCCAGCGAATAACAGTTTCCCGCATCTTCGCTGTTCTGGTTCTGCTGCTGATACTTTTTACGGCAAGCTCATTCAGCCAGGACAGCTTGACAGATACGCTCCTTGAAATGTCTGGTTTATTCCTGCTCACGATTTGCAGCATCGGCAGATTGTGGGCATTATTGTACATAAGCGGCTACAAAAAACTTGAGCTTATCACGGAAGGCCCTTACTCGATTGTGCGGCACCCCTTGTATGTTTTCAGTCTCATAGGAGCAATCGGCATCGGATTAGCATCGGAAAACATCCTTGTCCTTGCGGTGCTGATTATTTTCTATCTGCTGTATTATCCTCTGACAATTATTGTAGAGGAAAAGAAACTGGTGGACAAATTCGATCAGGGGTATCTCGATTACATAAAACGCACACCGCGGTTCATACCTAAATTTTCGCTGTATAAGGGCAGCGTGCAATATCAAATAAACACGGATGTTTTCGTAAGGAAACTGGTGTTTGGAATGTGGTTTATCTGGATTTTTATTATTCTGCACATTATAGAAATGCTCCAGCAAAGCGGCCACATACCAGTGATTCTGAAGGTGCCGTAGGCAGAGTTTTTTTGCCGACATTTATTTTTTGACCACAAAAGGCGACAACTCGCGCAGACGTTTGACTATTTCGGGCATTTTTTCGATTGTGTAGTCAACTTCTTCTTCGGTGTTGTATCGGCTTAAGCTAAAACGGATTGAGCCGTGGGCCGCGGTGAAGGGAACGCCCATAGCACGCAAAACGTGTGAAGGCTCGAGCGAGCCGGATGTGCAGGCCGAGCCGCTGGATGCGCAAATGCCGAATTTATCGAGCATAAGCAAAATCGCTTCGCCTTCGATAAATTCGAAACTGATATTACTCGTGTTCGGCAGACGATTTTCGGTATCGCCGTTGACCATACAATCGGGACATTTCTTGAGAATTTCCTTTTCGAGCTTATCTCGCAGCTTCTTAACCTTTTTATTTTCCTCATCGAAATTCTGCATAGCCAGTTCGCAGGCCTTGCCCAATCCGATTATGCCGGGGACGTTCTCGGTGCCGGCCCTTCGACCGCCCTCCTGATGGCCGCCCAACATAAAAGGCGCAAGCCGCGTCCCTTTTCTGACATAGAGTATTCCGACCCCCTTGGGTGCGTGCAGCTTATGACCCGATATGCTGAGCAAATCGATGCTGCTTTTTGCAAGGTTAATTGGAATCTTGCCGACCGCCTGAACAGCATCGGTGTGAAAGACGATGCCCTTGCTCTTTACCATCTCGGCGATTTTCTCAATAGGAAATATCTCGCCAGTTTCATTATTGGCATACATAATCGTTACGATAGCAGTGTCTTCGGTAAGCTGCTCTTCCAATTGTTCGATGTTGAGCCTGCCTTTCCTATCGACAGGTATCTCCACAACAGTATAGCCGTGGTTCTCAAGCTCGCGGCAGACCTGAAGAACGGCTGGATGTTCGACGCGGGTGGTTATTACCTTGCGCTTATCGGGATAGGCGGCAAGTGTTCCCTTGATTGCGGTGTTGTCGCTTTCGGTGCCGCAGCCGGTGAATATAATTTCAGACGGGTCGCAACCGAGAAGTGCCGCCGTCTTTTCGCGCGCCTCGCGGATTTTAATGCCGACCTGCCCGCCGAAGGTATGCATGCTCGAAGGATTGCCGTAAAGTTCGCAGAAATACGGCTTAATCTCTTCCAATACCTCATCAGCAACTTTTGTCGTGGCATTGTTGTCAAAATATATAGTCTTCATTGCTTAACCCCTGTGATTGTGCGGCTGTTGCGTCGAATCCTTGTCTTCCTCGACAAAAAGGTCTTTGGAAACAAATTCTCTTAATTTAGCTTCGACCACATCCTTCATTGTAAATTCCGTTAGCTTACATTGGGCGCACATACCTCGAAATCCGACTATTACCTTATTTCCTTCAACGTCTATCAGCTCGATATCACCGCCGTCTGCACGCAAGGTGGGCCGGATTTGCTCATTGATTGTCTGCTGAATCATTTGTATCTTCTGGATATTCGTCAACCTGCCGGCCCATTTCGGCGGTGCTTCGATGACACGCCCTGCTTTATCGCCCTGGATGCGCTCGATGATTTTTTCTATTTCGCCCTTGCACCCGCCGCAGCCGCCGCCTGCTTTGCAGTAATTTGTTACCTGTTCAACCGTCGTCAGGTCATTGTCGCGTATGACCCTTTCGATTTCATTTTCGGTAACGCCAAAACAGGTGCAGACAACTCTTCCTTCAAGCTCGTGTTTCTTTTTGCTGCCGCCCCGGTAGTTTTCAATGGCAGCTTCGAGTGCTTCTCTGCCCATAACCGAGCAGTGCATCTTCTGCTCAGGAAGCCCGCCTAAATAATCTGCGATATCTTTATTGGTGATTTTAGCGGCTTCTTCCAGAGTCAATCCTTTCATCATATCGGTCAATACCGACGACGTTGCAATTGCGCTTGCGCAGCCGAAGGTCTTGAACTTTGCTTCAGCGATTCTGCCGTTTTTATCGAGCTTGAACGTTAGCTTCAGTGCGTCTCCGCAGGCCAGTGACCCAACCTCGCCGACGCCGTCGGGATTTTCCACTTCTCCGACATTGTGCGGATTGAAAAAATGGTCTTTAACCTTGTCCGTATATTCCCACATAATTTTTACCCTTGGCTTAATTTCAGAGCATTTTCGAAATCGGCAATTATATCATCGATGTGCTCGGTTCCGACCGAAACACGAATATAATCTTCAGTTACCCCGGCCGCAAGCTGCTCGGCCTCTGTCAACTGCTGATGCGTCGTGCTGGCCGGGTGAATCACAAGCGTTTTGCTGTCGCCGATATTGGCGAGGTGGCTGGCAAGTTTTACACTATTGATGAACTTAATGCCGGCCTTCTTGCCGCCTTTAATACCAAAACCCAGTATCGCGCTCTGACCATTGGGCATATATTTTTTCGCAAGCGCGTAATCCGGGTGCGATTGGAGGCCGGGATAATTGACCCAACTCACCGATTTATGCTTTTCGAGCCATTGTGCAAGTTTAAGCGCATTTTCAGAATGCCGCGGCATACGAAGATGCAGCGTTTCCAAGCCCTGCAAAAACAAAAACGCGTTGAACGGCGACATGCAACTGCCCATATCTCGCAAGAACTGAACTCTGGCCTTGATTATATAAGCCAGTTCACCTAACGATTCGACATATTTTATGCCGTGATAACTCGGGTCCGGCTCGGTAAGCTCCGGATATCTGCCGTTTGCCCAATTGAATTTACCCGAATCGACAATTGCCCCGCCGATGCTCGTGCCGTGTCCGCCGATAAATTTCGTGCAGCTGTGAACAACAATATCAATGCCGTACTCAATCGGCCTGAACAGCATCGGAGTCGCAACGGTATTGTCGCAAATCACCGGCATACCGTTATCGTGCGCAATTTCAGCTATTTTTTCGTACTGCAGAATATCATTTTTAGGATTGCCGATACTCTCTATGTAAATCAGTCTCGTGTTTTTTCTGACCGCCTTTGCAAAGTTCTCCGGTTTTTTAGGGTCAACAAATGTTACATCAATACCCAGCTTTTTAAATGTCTGGCCAAAAAGCGTAACTGTTCCGCCGTAGAGCGAGCTCGAAGCTGCGATATGCCCGCCCGCGCCGCAGATATTAAATATGCTCACGTAGATTGCCGACTGGCCCGAGCTTAACGCCAAACCACCCACTCCCCCTTCCAGCGCAGCCAGACGTTTCTCCAATACATCCGTCGTAGGATTCATCAGGCGCGTATAGATATTTCCGAACTCTTTGAGCGAAAACAGGTTCGCCGCGTGAGAACTGTCTTTGAATACGTAGCTGGACGTCTGATAAATCGGCACCGCCCGGCTGAGCGTATCCGAATCGACCTTCTGACCTGCGTGCAAAGCGAGGGTTTCAAGGTGATATTTAGTTTCTTTGTTCATCTGTTCAATCTTTCCCAACTTTTAAAGGTAAAATTTCTACCATTTTATCGAGCGCCTTCTTTGCTTTTATCCTTATTTCTTCCGGCACCGTAATTTTATACTGCATATCCTCAAGCGACCATGCCACTTTTTCCAAAGTAATCTTTTTCATATTAGGGCAAATCGCCCTGTCACTGGCCGCAATAAATTCAGCTTTTGGATTCTGCTTTTTCAAAGGATGTATCATCCCTGTCTCGGTGGCTACTATAAAATATTTTGCAGGGCTCTTCTTGACAAATTCGAGCATCTGACCGGTGCTGAACAATTCATCGGCAAGGTCTTTGACTGCCTCCGAACATTCCGGGTGCACCATTACAATCGCATCGGGGTATCTCGCTTTCGCACTTTTAATATCCTCCTGGGTTATAAATACATGTGTTGTGCAATAGCCAGGCCATAACACAATATCCCTGCCGGTTCTTTCGGCAACAAACCGGCCGAGATGCTGGTCAGGCACAAAAATAATTTGTTTTTCCTGCGGTATGGAATTAACCACCTCAACCGCATTAGAGCTGGTGCAGCAATAATCGCTTTGAGCCTTGACCTCTGCGGAACTGTTCACATAACAAACAACCGCCGCATCATGATGCTTCTGTTTCAACTCGCTCAATTGCTCCGCGGTTATCATATCCGCCATAGGACAGCCGGCAAGCTTGTCCGGCAAAAGCACGGTTTTCCCCGGCGAAAGAATAGCGGCGGTCTCGGCCATAAACTTTACGCCGCAAAATACGATTACCTGCGCATCGGTCTGCGCCGCTTTTATACTCAGGCCCAGAGAATCGCCGCAAAAATCAGCTATATCCTGAATCTCTGCCGGCTGATAATTGTGTGCAAGTATCACGGCCTTGCGCTCGGCCTTTAACCGTTTGATTTTTTCAAGCAATTGCTCGCTCATATTTTATGTCTTGTGTTTTGTATAAACCAGGTCCGCTTTCGGCGTCGTAACGGCAACACCGGCCGGCACCGACTCTTTTATCCAGACATTGCCGCCGATTACCGCATCCTTCCCGATGACCACGTCGCCGAGTATCGTCGCCTCGGCATAAATTACCACGTTGTCCTCTATCGTCGGATGTCTCTTACCGCCCTTTATTATCCCCCCCCTCTCATCCTTGGGAAAACTCAGCGCCCCAAGCGTAACGCCCTGATAAATTTTCACATTCTTCCCTATTATCGTAGTTTCGCCTATTACGACGCCGGTACCGTGGTCGATAAAAAAGTTTTTGCCTATCTTCGCGCCTGGGTGTATATCGATGCCGGTCCTTGCGTGCGCGCATTCGGTCATTATGCGGGGAATCAGCGGAACGCCTTGCAGGTATAACTCGTGCGCAATGCGGTACGTCGCTATCGCTATAATGCACGGATAACTTATCACAATCTCCTCGTAAGACTTCGCGGCGGGGTCGCCGTCGTAGGCGGCGCCGACATCGCCCTTGAGCATTTCTCTAATCTCCGGCAGCCGAGTTAATAAATGTTCGGCTGCGTCCTCTGCCGTCGCCCGGCAGTCGCCGGTGTCGCACTTCTCCATTCTGCAGCGGTATTTATAAGCCCGCTCTATTTGCTCGGAAAGCTCCGTATAAACGTGATACAAAATATCGATGACAACGTAATTGACGTTAGATTTTGTAATTGTTCTTTTGCCTGTGTAGCCGGGAAAGAGCAGCTCTGTAAATAAATCAAGAATCTCCACAATCTTGTCCCGCACGGGCAGATTAGAGGCCTCGATAAAATTTATGCCCGAATCGCCCTGGAACGTGCGGGTGATTTCACCGACTAAATTTTCTATTTTCTCGCTGTTAAACCTGTTCTTTCCCATTGTCAGACCCTCTCGAAAAGCAAAAGCCTCTTACTTGAACATTTCTGTAGAAATATATCTTTCCCCGGTATCGGGCAAAATCACCACTATCGTCTTACCTTCATTTTCCGGTCTCTGTGAAACCTGGATTGCCGCCCACAACGCGGCCCCTGAGCTTATCCCGCCCAGTATTCCCTCTTTCACCGCCAGTTGGCGGGCCATTTCAATCGCGTCACCATTGGAAACCTGGATAATCTCATCGATTATCTTGACGTTCAATACCTCCGGTACAAAACCGGCCCCGATGCCTTGTATCTTATGCGGGCCCGGCTTGCCGCCGGAAAGCACTGGCGAATCTTTCGGCTCCACTGCAATGACCTTCAGGTCCTTGTTGTGCTTTTTTAATACCTCACCGCATCCGGTTACCGTACCTCCGGTCCCGACGCCGGCGACAAAAACATCAACCTTGCCGCCGGTATCCGCCCAAATCTCCTGGGCCGTCGTTTCCCTGTGAATCTGCGGATTTGCAGGGTTCTTAAATTGCTGCGGCATAAAAGCATTGGGATTTCCAGCAGCGAGCCGCTCAGCCTCCTGAATCGCGCCGGTCATTCCGCGCTCCGCGGGAGTCAGAACAATCTCTGCGCCAAATACTTCTAACAGCTTCCTTCTCTCGATGCTCATAGACTCCGGCATAGTCAGTATCAAATGGTATCCCTTTGCAGCACAAATGAAAGCAAGCCCTATGCCGGTATTGCCGCTGGTCGGTTCAATTATAACGGTTTCCGCTTTTATCAGCCCTTTCTCTTCCGCCGCCTCTATCATCGCCAGGGCAATCCTGTCTTTGATGCTTCCGCACGGATTAGATGATTCAAGCTTGGCCAAAATAGTAGCTTTACCCGAGCCGAGCTTATTGATTTGCACCAAAGGGGTAAACCCGACAGTCGCGGTTATATCTTCGAATATAGCGCTCATAATTTGTCCTTCATTTGTCTATATTTGATAACTTAAGGTCCTTTTGTCTTTTGTCCTGTCAACCAAATCCTGCAAAGTCACCGATTGCAGGACGCTCGTAATTGCCTGCTGCACCTCTGCCCAGACCTGCCTTGCTACGCAATCAGCAACTCTCGTACAGTAATTTCCATTTTCAAGACATTCGACGGTGGTCACAGGGCCTTCGAGAACGTTAAAAATATCACTAAGTTTAACCTGATTTGCCGGCTTAGCAAGAATATAACCGCCTTTGGCGCCCCTGATACTTCTTACAAATCCTGCCGATTTGAGTATGGCCATTAACTGTTCGAGATATTTAAGAGATATTCCCTGCCGACGTGCAATCACCTTAATCTGCATAGGCCCCTTGTTCTGGTTCCCAGCCAGTTCTATTACAGCCCTTACTCCATATCTTGTCCGAGTCGAAAGTTTCATAACCTATTCCCTATTATTCCTACCATATTAGTAGTATATTATGCGGAATTGTCAAGACTTGTTTGCAAAAAACCCGAAAAATTAGCAAAAATTCGAAAATTTCCGCCAATTTGGCCCTATTTTTATGCATTTTCACCGCTTTTTAACCAATTTCCACACTCAAATTGGTTGACAGGCTGACAAATCAGGCAGAGAATAGCTCGTTATTTCGATTCTGGATGGGTAAAAAGATATATGGCTAAATCAAGTAGCAAGTTGCCCGAACCATCTCTGGAGCATTTGCACCGGCTGACCGATTACACAGGGTTGTACCAACACGCCAGAGGCACAACACCATATCTCGAAGAAGGTTATTGCACGGACGACAACGCAAGGGCCGTAATTGTAGCAGCCAGATATTATGCCGGACACCCTGGACCACAAACACTTGAGCTTTTTAACACATATCTGTCTTTTATTCTGCATTCTCAAAACAGTAACGGCTCAGTCAAAAATCTTATGAACTCTGAAAAAATATGGTTAAAGGATGAACCTGGCAATGACGCTCTGGGCAGAGTATTATGGGCAATGGGGACGGTTTTGGCAGAACCGCCTTCGCCGGTTTATCTGACGACGGCTAAAGACTGTTTCGACAGTTCCATAAGATGCGTAGAGAAACAATATCAAAAAGGCAAGGCGTACTCGATACTCGGGATGAGTGATTATCTCAAGCGGTTCCCCGATGCTGCTGACATCAAAAGACAAATGGAAATGGCCGCAGATAGTCTCATAGCTGAATACGAAGAAAATAACTCTCCTGATTGGCAATGGTTCGACGGCATTCTAACTTATGACAATGCCATTTTACCGTATGCCCTGTTTGTCGCTGGATTTGTCCTTGGGAATAAATACATTGAAGTCGCGGAAAAAACGTGTGAATTCCTGCTGGCAAATATCTTCAACGGCGACTATTTCAGCTTTATCGGCTGCCAGGGATGGTATGAGCGTGGAGGAGCCAGAGCTAAATTTGACCAGCAGCCGATAGAGGTCGCAAGCACAGTTATGATGCTAAAGGCCGCTTATGACGCAACAGAAAACGACAGATTCTTAATGCTCCAAAGAAAAGCATTCGACTGGTTCCTCGGCGAAAATGATTTGCACATTCCGCTCTATGACTTTAGAAGTAAAGGATGCCATGACGGCCTTATGTCGAATGGCGCCAATCCCAACCAGGGTGCGGAAAGCACACTAAGCTTCCTGCTGAGTTTGCTGACTATAATAGAAACAACGGTCGAAACCAAAACTAAAAAATGAAAATCGGCAGCTTCAACGTCAATTCCTTGCGCTCCCGTTTGCCCATAGTGATTCGGTGGCTCGCCGAGCATCAGCCGGACGTCCTCGCCGTCCAGGAAACAAAGGTTCAGGATGCCGATTTCCCGGCAGATGCGTTCGAGGCCGCCGGATACAAATACGTCTTCAAGGGACAAAAAAGTTATAACGGCGTAGCTGTTTTCAGTAAAACCGAAATTAAAAACGTAAACTTCGGCTTCGATGATGAACCTAAAGACGAAGCCCGCCTGATTGCGGCTGAAATCGCCGGCATTGTCATCGTCAATACTTATATCCCGCAGGGCGATTCGCCCCAATCCGAAAAGTTCTGGTACAAGCTCGAGTGGTTCGGGCGGCTGTTGAAATTTTTCAAAAAGAATTTCCACTCTTCGGACCCGTTCGTGTGGGTCGGCGACCTCAACGTGGCCCCCCTGCCAATCGACGTATATGACCCTAAAAACTTGCAGGGACACGTTTGCTTTTGTCCGGAGGTGACGCGGGCTTTGGATAAAGTCGTCAAGTGGGGATTCATCGATGTATTTAGAATGCACTGCAGCGAGGCAGGCCAATATACCTTCTGGGATTACAGATTGCCGAATGCGTTTAAGCGAAACCTCGGCTGGCGATTGGACCATATAATGACTACAAAACCACTGGCCGAAAAATGCACCGCCTGTTATATAGATAAAGAGCCCCGCTCAAAAGAAAAACCCAGCGACCACACCCCTATAGTCGCTGAGTTTACCTGGTAAGAATTGAATCCGTTTATTTTAGAATCAATTACCCGATATGCTCCTTATTGCGTCGTCGGCTGCCCTGCGAACATCCGCACTGGGGTCTTCCACCCTCGCTTTTTCAAGAGCGGCACGGGCGTTTGCATTCTTTACCGTGCCGAACGCATCAGCAGCTTCCGCCCGCAATTCAGGGTCTGGGTCTGAAAGCAGAATATTCTCAAGGGCCGCCCTGACGTTATCATCGAAAGAAAATCCCGCTAATTCCTTTATCGCTCCCCTGCGCAGTTCTTTGTTTGGAGCCTGCAGCTGTTTGAGAAGCTCGCTTTTCTTATATTGCAGGTCCATATTCATCTGCAGCGTGCTTTCATCGAATTGCTGCGGCTGCACAACCTGTGGCGTGTTTGAATACACCACCGTTTGTCTTTCAATTACGACCGGCACTCTTTCAACTACCCTCGGCGGAGCAACAACATAATAATTCGGCCTGCTGTCATACCAGCTGCCGCCAATAACAATGGTTTGCCGGCGAGGATGACTGCCTCGCCAGCCCCTGACCGGTGCAAAATACCGGGGACGATGACCAAATCGGAAATCGCCGCGATGGCCTCCGCGAAAACCCGGTCGGCCGCCAATATTAATATCTACCTTTACTTTGGGGCGAGCCAAAGCTGCATTCGATAATCCAATCAGTAAACCCGCCGCCGCTATTAATATGTATCTTGACGTCTTCATTCTGTTACCCTTCCTTTCTTAATGTTTAATCATTCTTCACAGATTCAGACGTCCTTGACCGGTCCTTTATTGCAAATCATACTAAAAAATCATACCCCAAAAACACCGGCAATTCCCGACATGGGGCACATATCCGGCTATAAGACGGAAATATCCTCATCTTGCAAGAGAGTTCGCACGACACACATGGCCGTTGATTCCAGCAAAGTGTCAAGCAACTTGACAAATCAAAGTAAAGTCCTGCGATATGAAACTACTCGGACTCCATGATGGCTTCGACCCTATTTTCTTTACGAAAGTCAAAGAAGTACTTGTAATTAGGGTCAAAGACCAAGTCGCCTTTTGTCACCTTGAAGATAATCGTAATATTTTGGTTGTAGAATACGCGAGGGTCGCCGCCGGCGAAACCTGGTTTGAAATCCGACCGGCATACAGTACCCTCTTCAACCTTACTCACATCATATTTGAAATATTCCTTCCCATCAGGCTGGATGACTACATATTCTAACTTCGCGTCCGGCTCTCTCGATGGGGCCTTCCAATGAAACGTCCAAGCATTGAAATCATCGGGAGCTTTCTCTGCGGTCTTAAACATAACCTGTTTTCCCGACGCTTTATCAGTTTGAGCGAACCCGAGACTATGGCCGAAAAGGATTATTCCAGCACTTAAAGCAACAAACAGCCCAAGAGTCATAGCTTTGTTCATTTTGGTCTCCTTTCTTTCGCGGATTGAGTTTGTGAATAAACAAACGTCTGCCGCCGAACAATGAGTGGATAGTCTGTAAAAGCAATTGGTCTTTTTCCGTCGAAATCTGTGTCTTTTTGTCCGCCAACATCCTACCCTGCCTGTCGGAACAAGGTCAAACGAAATCTTCAGACTGCTTAGACCTTCCTCCACTTCGCCTGTGCACTTATAAACAAAACGGCCGACAGTACGAACAATAATATGCATAGATAGTATTCAACCAGCAATCGATAAGCCAACCAGGTCATTGCTCCCCACGTGTGGCCAATTACCAATGCGAGAGACAGGACTTGAGAAACAATATCCGGAACAACCACGATAAGAGCGGATAAAACAAGAACCCAAAGCAGGCACACAAGCAAGAAAACGATAGGCCCATGCCGCAGACCCCAAGCAAAGAGAGGAAGTATCTCATTCACCATATTGTGGTTTCCCTGCCAATAAGCTGGAGATTGCCCACGGAGGGTCAGACTAAAATCGATAACGGCTAATACCGCAAATGGCATGCAAAGCCAGAACTTCTTTTTCATCTATTTGCTCCAGACGAACCAAACGAACAAATAAGCGGCGGTCACCGCAGCCAAAGTGAAAGGCAGGCCTATTTTCGTAAATTCCCCGAATTTTACGTGATAGCCTTCCTTTTTAAGAAGACTGCAGGCCACGATGTTGGCTGAGGCGCCTATGGGAGTAATGTTGCCGCCTAAACTCGCGCCTACAAGCAGACCAAAAAGCAAAAGCGACGGATTGATGCCGAGTTTGTTCGACATAGAAATTGTAACTGGAAGCATTGCCGCTAAAAAGGGAACATTATCGACGAATGCCGATAGAAAAACAGAGATAAATACAATCAATGTATAACCCCAGAATATACGCTGACCTATTAACCCCGACAGGGAGTTGGAAATCGTGTCGACCCAGCCGGTTACAGTAATACCGCCTACGAGAATAAAAACACCCATTAGAAAAAACGTGGAATCCCAGTCCAGCGACCTTATGCCTTTTACGATTGAGCCTTTATTTATAAGCTTTTCCCATAATATTGAAATAATGCCGAACACCACACAGATTGCGCCTGCCAAATACGAAAAGCTGACATCGAAAAACGATGAAGCAGCCAGCGTAATAATCAGCAGTATTAAAATAACCGAGGGCGTCCAGGATTTTACTTTCTCGACAGCTACGATTTGTGTCTTTGTCTTGTGTTTTCTGAAAATAAAATATAAAACCACCAACGAAGCCGCCGCACCAATTTGGACCGCGAAGAATATGCTGGGTCTGCCTTTATAAATGAAGAAATCCCAGAAATTCATTTTAGCAAATCCGCCCAGTAGCATGCTCGGCGGGTCGCCTATCAAAGTAGCGGCGCCCTGAAGGTTGCTCGAAACAGCTATTGCTATCATCATATTCACCGGACTTATTTTTAATTTTTTCGCCAGCGACAGGGCGATAGGAGCAACAATCAGGACGGTGGCTACATTTTCCACGAAGGCGGAGATAAAGCCGGTCAGCAGACAAATAAACAGTATCGCCCATGCGGTATTTTTCGCTTTATCAACAATGACTTCGGCAATATGCGCAGGCATCCGGCTTTCCATAAAAATGTCTGCTATTACTAATGTGCCGACGAATATCCCCATAACGTTCCAATTGATTGCAAAGAAGGCCTCTTTAGGTGAAATTGCGCCGAGCAATATTAGAACCGCTGAACCGCAAACAGCAATCAAAGTCCTCTTCGTCGAGAAGAACACAAACAGGATGTATACCAAAACAAAAACCGCAAGAGAAATTACTTTGGGCTGCATTATGGAACTTTGCCCTTTCAGAATCAGCTAAAAAACAAAGTCAAAAAAAACTGGGGAACAAGGATTCGAACCTTGACTAAATGATCCAGAGTCATTTGTGCTACCGTTACACTATTCCCCAAATCATTTGTGATTGTAAGGCCTCGGCTGTGAATTGTCAATTGATTTGACAGCTACCCGCACAATCGCTAATCTATCTTTATGATTCGCTTTTTCCAAATTATGGTTTTTCTCTGCACGGCCGCCCTGCTTACAGGCTGTAAGGCCTCTGTTAAGGAAAAACCCGTACAGGAGTATCTCAAGTTAAGCGATTTGGCCCCCCCTTCTGGGACAAAAAATGTCGCCGACCGGCGGCTGAAGACAATAAATCTCGACATCCACACCTTTGAAATGCCGGCCAAAAATATCAGTGCACTTAATGACACATGGCAGATTCTATACACAAAGCCGCTGCAATTTAACGACATCGATGCCTTCAAGGCCAACTCGTTTGTAGCAGGCTTCGGCCAAATCCGAATGTGGAATGCAATTGGCAACGTATTAAATGATGCCGGCTGTAAACACATAGAAACGGCTTCGCTGCTTCTGCCCGACGGCGAAACCAGCAACTTTACTATCATAAGGTTAACCAGGGAAACAACCGTCTTCTACACATCAAGTACCGGTTCATTGGAAGGTGTTACCGTTGGCCCGGGCAATCTTTCCCTGCGAATAAAAGTTGAAAAAATCCCCGGCTCAAGAGGCGTATGCAAAGTTAATGCCCTGCCGGTATTTCCATCATTGATAACAGGTCCGATTCCGCAATTGAACGAACACGCAAAAGTAAATGAGTTCCTTTTTACCAGCACCGGCTTCAATCTGAAAATGAGCCCCGGTGATTTCGTCCTGCTCGGACCGGATAAATATATCAGCCACCAGATAACATTGGGCAGTTTGTTATTCAGCAAACCAAAACCAATACCGACTATCAGAATATTCCTGCTTGTTTGTACCGGGATAATTGACTGAGCCGCCGTATGCCAAATCCAACGGTGACACTAACTCGATGCAGCGATTACAGCCAGGCCGAAATCGCCCGGGCACTTGCGGCACAGTTTGAGCTTCTCGGCGGATTGAAAAAATTCGTAACGCGAGGCGACACCGTCCTGCTTAAGCCGAACTTAATTGCCCCAAGGTCCCGCCGCCACGCCACCCAGACCGACCCCGCGGTGCTGCTCGAAACCGTCCGGCTATTAAAAGATTTTGGTGCGAAACCTTTCATCGGCGACTCACCCGCCTGGAGCAATGTGTTTGCCTGCATAAAAACGTTAAAACTGGAAAAGCCCCTGAAAAAACTGTCCGTGCCGGTAAAGCAGCTCAACAAACCGAAAAAGTGTCGAATAGGAAAACAAAACATCGAGGTCGGCATAAGCTCAATTGCTCTTGATGCGGACGTTATTATAAATATGCCGAAGTTCAAATCGCATCAGCAGTTGGTAGCGACATTTGCAGTTAAAAACATGTTCGGCTGCGTAAGCGGCAAACATAAAGCCCTCTGGCATTTTACAAAAGGCGGAAGCACAGACGAGTTTTGCGAATTGCTTATTGAAATATACAAATTCCTCAATCCCGCCCTGACTATCATCGACGCCGTTATCGCAATGGATGGCCCCGGCCCAATCCGCGGCAGAGCAAGGCCGCTCGGCTATATTCTCGGCGGGATAGACCCATTTGCCCTGGAAGTTATCTGCTCCAGGTTGGTAAATATCAATCCAGAAAATTTGCCGATTCTCAAAACGGCAAGGCAAATGGGATTAAACTGCCCGGACGCAGACAGCATAAAAATCCTCGGCGACCCGTTGCCGCAAAACCCCTGTATGGATTTCGAACTGCCCCAGATGATTCCTGTCAGGTTCTCCCTGCTGCAAGTCTGCAAAAGCATCTGTAAACAGATATTGCTGCTCGCCAAATCAGTAATTAAAACAAAGACCAAGAGCTAAAAACCCATCTGTGTCCTCTGTGGCTATACCTTTACTTTTTACCTCTATTTCGCTAATATCCCTTTTATGCAGGATAAACCCGTAAATATTCTTGGTATCGAAACCAGTTGCGATGAGACCGCAGCGGCCGTTGTCGCCGATGGCAATGTCATCAAATCATCAATTGTGGCCTCGCAGACAAAGCTGCACGAAAAATACGGCGGTGTCGTCCCCGAAATCGCCTCACGCGCTCATATCGAAAAAATATATCCTGTTATAAAAGAGGCAATCGAACAAGCAGGCCTCGGCAAAAATGATATTGACGCCGTCGCCGTCGCAAACCAGCCGGGATTGACCGTCGCCTTGATAGTCGGTGTCACTGCGGCTAAAACTCTCAGCTTCGTTTGGGAAAAGCCGCTCATTACGATAAATCACATCCATGCGCATCTGCAGTCGGCTCTTATGGAACAGGACAGTCCCGAACTGCCCGCCGTAGCTTTGATAGTATCGGGCGGGCATACCAGCTTGTATGATTACCATTCGCCTTTGCAGCCGGTGCTGCTGGGTTCCACGATTGACGATGCCGCAGGCGAGGCCTTCGATAAGGTAGCGAGCATCCTGAAATTACCGTATCCTGGCGGCCCATCTATCGAAAAGGCAGCTAAACTCGGCAATCCAAAGGCAATCAAATTTCCGATATCGATGCTCGGAAAAGATTCGCTCGATTTTTCCTTCAGCGGCATCAAGACCGCCGTGCTGTACCACTGCCACGGCAAGGACATGAAAGGCGAAAACAAGGTCGATTCGATGAGCGAGCAGCAAGTCGCCGACATCGCCGCGTCGTTCCAATCAGCGGTGGTTGATGCGCTCGTTAAAAAAACACGCAGGGCCGCCGAAAAAATCGACGCGAAAACTATCCTTCTCGGCGGCGGTGTCGCTGCCAATACTGAACTGCGAACACGCCTGCAAGAAATGTGCGACTCGATGAAACCGGCAAGAAAACTGCTCGTAGCCCCAAAACGATATTGCACCGACAACGCCGTTATGGTAGCCTCGCTGGCATACCATAAATTTAAGGCAGGGATTTTCGCAGATTTGACCCTCGAACCGATAGCTACAGGATAAACCAGGAGTAACGTATTCAACCTGAAAAATTAAAAAAATTGTTAAAGCAGGTCAAAACCGGCAAAATCGGCATCGACGAGGCGGTCGCTAAACTCCGCCATCTGCCGTTTGAAGACCTGGGCTTTGCCCGCGTGGACCATCACCGCCAGATTCGCTGCGGCTTTCCGGAAGTCATCTACTGCCCCGGCAAAACCACCGAACAAATAATTAAAATCTTCTCGAACCTCGCCGAAAAAGGCAATAACATCCTCGCCACCCGCGCCGAGGAGGCCGTTTTCAAAGCATTAGTCAAAACAAAAAAATTCCCGAAGGTAAGATACGAAAAAGCAGCCAAGGCAATTGTCCTTGAGCAGAAAAAAATCAAACCTTCGAAATCCGTTATCCCGATAGTCACCGCCGGCACCGCCGATTTGCCCGTCGCAGCCGAAGCAAAAGTTACCGCCGAGATTATGGGCCAGCGCACAGAGCTGGTTTGCGATGTCGGCGTAGCAGGCCTGCATCGGCTCATCGGCCATCTGCCGAAACTGCAAAAAGCCAACGTCATTATCGTTATCGCCGGAATGGAAGGAGCTTTGGCCAGCGTCGTCGGAGGTCTTGTAAGCTGTCCTGTAATTGCCGTCCCCACCAGCATCGGCACAGGCGCCAGCTTCGGCGGCATCGCCGCCCTTTTGACTATGCTCAATAGTTGTGCCGCAGGCGTAACCGTCGTTAATATCGACAATGGCTTTTCCGCAGGCATAGCCGCGACACTTATAAACAAAAGAATCGAATCAGGAAGGTAACAGAGCCACGAGCGTTAGCGAGTGGGTACGAAGTGTGATATTATCCCCGCCTCACATTTTTTGGCAAAGCCGCTAACGCCTAAGCCCACCTTCCGAATGACGCGAGGTCGGGTACTTCAAAGCAGAACCGTAGGGCGGAATTTTAGTGAGCGATGTTGATATAGAATTTTAACATCCATCACAAATGGATATTACGACTATTTTACCAAAAACTTTAGAAAAAACACTGCGAGAATACCCCCAATAGTTGCTGTTACACATTCCTTAAGGACTACTCCCAAAAAGCACCCCAAGGCACTGTGATCCTTTGATATTACATATCGAGCGCTGTTTCCAATCAATGCCCCAACGCCCACTGCACAATACGCCGCAATTATTCTCGAAGCGAGTGTCCATGTCAACGTCTGTGGAAGCAAGATGCCTGCTACGCCGGATAGAACAAAGTCAACAGAAACGATTCCAGAGGCTAATCGCATTGGTGCTTTAGGTGCTAACAATCCAACGACGAATCCGGATAGGAAAGTTGTTAATGTTCCCAAAATATAAGGCCATAATGCCAAAGGATTAGATATCGCCATTTCGCGAATTGGCCATAGAAGCGCGCAGGTTAGAATGATATCAAATAGATAACCTACAGCTACAATCCACCACAAACGTAAAGGCCGTAAAGAGAATACCAGGACTACAAGACCTATCACTCCAAGAACACCCATCAATACCGAACCCGCCGATTGCAACGGGAATATCGAAGCCATTTTTGCGAGTTTAGCTTCTAACGCCGTCCCACTTCCTGCAAAGATACCCATCAAAATCCCGACAACACCACAATGCAAAGGGGTTGTTTTCTGTTTATCATTATTCTCACTCATAACTATATCCTCTCATTCTTTTCAGGACGCAGAACTGCGGGCTATTCATTTCTGATTATAAATCCTCCGACCTGCTTATCAAATCTTTTATTGACCATACCCTGCATTATTTGTAATATACCGCTTGAATCCCGCCCCTCCGAAGGGCGGGATGAAACGAGGTTATATGCAGATAATAAAAAACATCCCGAAATTAAAACCAAGAAAACCTGATGCCCACAAAGGCGATTTCGGCAGGGTCTGTATCATAGGCGGCTGTATCGGTATGAGCGGCCGCCGCTGCGGGACACGGCCATCCGTCTTTGCTCCGGCATGGTGGAGAAATACCTCATTTAGCGCCACCGGTTTTATCTCGCACGATATTGAAATGCAGCACCGGGCCGTTGGTTGGATCTTCCGAAGCGTAAAAAGAAGTCACCAAAGCACCCAACGGACGAATGACCAGACCCTTAGTTTTGCCGTCCAGCAGGCGTTGTAGGACCGGTCTGGAAATGGTGACGTAATTTTTGCTCCCGCGTTTATCAGCTACGTCCAAATCATAAATCATCTGGCCGTTTATGACCTCAGACATGGCGTGCCCCTGCATCAGGCTGTTGTAAGTGACCGTGGTTTGATTCCACTCGGGGTCTCCGCCCAGAATTTCAATTACCCTGACCTTGCCAAACTCTTCGCCGAAGTCCTGGCCCCAATGTTCGATGTATTTACCGCCTTTGAGAACGGAATACGTTGTCAATTCCAGCAAACCCGGTCCATCGGCTTTCAGGCCTTGATATTTCCTGAAATCCCACCTCAAAACCGGCCATTGGACCGAATCAACCGTCAGGATGTGCGAGGTCCCGTTTTCGTCCTCCACCCGCCAGTCATCAAAGTTTATGTCAGGATAGTCGGAATTGATGACACTGTCATGCGTAACCGACAGATGGTTTGCGAAAGTGTCCGTGCTCGGAATGGGCGGATGGTAGGGCAGCGGTTCCCCCTTGTCCGCTCCGGCAGTGGCAACCTCGACAACGTCTACGCGATAATAATCCACATCCACATAATATTTCTCCAGCCCGCAATCCGTCAGCCCAAGCTGCACGTAAACCTTGTCGCCCGGAACGGCGTCAAAATTCGTGAACGTCATACTGATGACGTGCCAGTCATTTGCCTCTGGTATGTCATATTCCATCAGATAAGCATGGTAATTGGTGGTCCTCTGGGTGTTCGCCATGAAGTTCAACCGGCACGGCGCGTGACTGACGCGAACCTTGGCCTCAACGCGGAGCGCATAGGCCGGATCCTGTAATTTCTTGACGTCGAGAAAGGATGTTACGTCTCGTTTGATGATTGCCCACCATACATTGGCCTTGTCTTTTGTTCCATCCACGGAAAGACACGCAAAACCATCCTCCTGGGTGAAATCCATTGTTGCGTTGCCGTCACCCGTGAAAAAGGACCAGCCTTCAATTTTTTTGCCATCAAACGAATCCAGGAATTGCGCCTGGCAAACACCGAGAGCGACGAACAACAGAAAACATGCTACTGATAATTTCTTCATAACCATGGCCACTTGTAACCGGTTCACCTTTAGAGTCCGTATCTCAAATTTTATAACAATACATTATTAGACAGCCTGTTTGTCTGTCAAATCTTTTATTGACCGCATCCTGCGTTATTTGTAATATATCGCTTGAATCCCGCCTCTCCGAGGGGCGGGATGAAACGAGGTTATATGCAGATAATAAAGAACATCCCGAAACTAAAACCAAGAAGACCTGATGCCCACAAAGGCGATTTCGGCAAAGTCTGTATCATAGGCGGCTGTATCGGTATGAGCGGAGCCCCCGCCCTTGCAGGTCGCGCTGCTCTGCGCGCAGGCGCAGGTCTGGTCAGAGTCGCGGTCCCCGAAAGCATCCTGCCAATCGTCGCCTCGATAGAGCCGTCTTACACGACTATTCCGCTTGCTGAAGACAGCTCTGGCCGAATATCCGCAAAGGCAACAAATACCATTCTCGATGCTGTCAGCGAAAATGATTGTCTCGCCTTCGGCCCCGGCATCGGCACAAGCGGCGGCATCCAGTCGATTCTCGAAACACTCCTCGAACAGAAACAACTGCGACTGCTTATAGACGCTGATGGCCTGAATAATTTGAGCGGGATAAAAGACTGGCCCGACAAGCTAAAAGCAGATTTGATTCTCACACCACATCCTGGCGAGATGAAAAGACTATGGTCTGGCCTCTTTAGAGAAACATTACCCTCTGACCGCCAAGACCAGGCAAGCAAATTCGCCAAGCACACCAAAACAATCGTCGTTTTGAAAGGGGCAGGGACAGTCGTTACTGACGGCAAAAAAGTTTATATAAATAAAACCGGCAATCCCGGTATGGCAACCGCCGGCGCAGGCGATTGTCTTACAGGCGTAATAACCGCCCTTGTAGGCCAGAGCCTCGGCAATTTTGACGCAGCTGTCCTCGGCGTTTACATCCACGGCTTAGCCGGCGATATCGCCGCAGAAAAATATGGCCAAATAAGCCTAATCGCCACCGATATAATCGACTCGCTGCCAAAAGCCTTCCTAAAAAAATAGCATTAGTCTTTTACGCCGCTGACAGTCCCATATTATTGCTGCTATCAGATAGCCAATTGCAGAACAGAAAAAATTCTTTAAAACCGCCGATTTTTGTTCGGTTTTTGTTAGGGTTTTTGACCTCACTTTACCGATAGAAGAATTTACTATGAATGAATTTCTCAAAATGAATAACCAGCCTGACAAACAAATCGAGCCTATATGCAAATTCGGACCGGGCGGCGATTTTGTCTCTGCTTGGCCGCCGAAACCCCTGCCCTCGAAGAAACAACCTGCTAAATTACTCGCCCGGCTAAATGAAATTATAACTACACTAATTGGCTCTAATTCTAAGGAGAATTTAGATTATGCCGTTGAAAGTGGACTTGGAACAACATCTTACTCCTCGCCAACTGCAGCTGTTAAAAGCGATTCGCGTTTTTCAGGCAGGTCGCTGTTATTCCCCGACGATTGCAGAATTGGCCTCGCAGCTGACCATAAGCCGAAGCACCACATTCGAGCATATCGAAGAGCTGCGAAAAAAAGACCTGCTGTCACCTTCGCCGGCCACGGCTCGCTCTTTGAGACTGACTTCAAAAGCGCAAAAACTGCTTGATTGCCTCGATAGTGAAATCCCCGATTCGCGCAGCCGCCCGTCGTCGAACATTCCCCTCGCAGGCAAAGTCGCCGCCGGTGTCCCCATAGAAGCCGTCGAAAATATCGAATCGCTTTCCCTCAATTCCTGTTTCGGAAGCAGTGATGGCATATTCGCTCTTGAGGTAAAAGGTGACAGTATGACCGGCGATGGAATAGCAGACGGCGACTTCGTAATCTGCCGCAAATGCAGCGCCGCCGATAATGGCCAATTGGTTATTGCAATCGTGGATAATGAAAATGCGACATTAAAAAGGTTCTACAGGGAAAAATCCGCCGTCCGTCTCCAGCCCTCCAACGACGCTTACGAGCCGATTTACTCAGACAACTGCCGAATCGAGGCCGTCGTGGTGGGGCTGGTAAGAAAACTTTAATACGGCTGCACTGCGCAATGTTCTGATTGTAGGTGATTAAAATAAAGTTCCAGGCAATTCTATTTGACCTTGATGGCACGTTACTCGATACGCTTGCCGATCTTGTAAACTCGATGAATGCTGTTTTGGCCAGGCTTGGCTTTCCGACCCATCCGGCTGATTCCTACCGCTACTTCATAGGCCAGGGCATAGAGTGCCTCGTCAGGCGCGCCTTGCCGAAAGACCATCTCGATGACGAAACTGTAAGTAAGTCTCTGGCTGCTATGAGGGATGAGTACAGCAAGCACTGGGCCGACAATACAAGGCCGTATCCGGGCATCCCCGAATTGCTTTCCTCGCTGCAGCAGCGTAATATCCCAATGACAGTTCTGTCCAATAAGCCGGATGAGTTTACGCAAATCACAGTCGAAAAATTACTCCCAAGTTGGTCGTTTCACATTGTTCGCGGCGCCAGGCCGTCAGTAACTATAAAACCTGACCCTGCCGCTGCGATTGATATCGCACGCCAGCTTCAGATACCCCCCTGCCGCTTCGTATATCTTGGCGACACAAACACCGATATGCAAACAGCCTGTGCAGCCGGTATGTATGCAGCAGGAGCCCTTTGGGGATTTCGCACTGCCGAAGAGCTGCTCGCCAGCGGCGCAAAAACACTCGTAGAAAATCCTAAGGATGTCATAAAGCTTTTTGATGACAACCGGAAGCCACGTCCCTAAGAAGCATGTGTGCGGGTCGTATGACTCTTATGCTTCTTTAAGGATTTCAACCATTTCGTCCAGGCATTTTTATAAATCTCGCTGGAAACCAGGAAACCATCGTTATGACTGCCGAAAATCTCGACAAATTCTTTCGGCTCATTCGCGACCTCATATAGCTCCAAACCGAATTCGAATGGTATTGTCTCATCGTTTCGGCTGTGAATTATCATCACCGGACAATGAACGTCCTTAACATAATCTATCGTCCTGTAGTTGAACCTCGCAAACCACCGCACAGGCATATAAGGGTAGAATTCCTTCCCGATGTCGATGTATGATATAAAAGCGCTTTCTATAATCAATGTCCCTACCCTTACTTTACTTGCCAGCTGCGCCGCGATACTCCCCCCCAAAGACCTGCCGAAGACAATAATATCATCCGGAGATACTTTTTTCTCTTCCGTCAGCCATTTGTATGCAGCCGTGGCATCCAGATACGTTCCCTCTTCGCTGGGTTTGCCCTCGCTGCTGCCGTAGCCGCGATAGTCAAAAACAAAGCAGTTCACTCCCATATTATAAAGGATATTTATAGTATCCAGACAGTGCATCATATTGCCCCCGTTGCCGTGGCAGAACAGGACCGTCAGCTCCGCGTTCTTAACAGGGATATACCAGCCGCTAAGCATCAGCCCGTCGCTGCTTTTGAAAATCACCTTCTCGAAGTCAAGACCTAACTCTTCAGGCGTATAAGGAACCTCCCGAACCGGGCTGTATAAAAACTTCGGCTGCATAAAATAGAGTACTATCCCTAGGCCCCAATAGGCGATAAATACTACTACAGCTATTGATATCAGCATCGAACCCATAGAAATTCCAAATCAGTCTGATTACTGGGCTGTATTTTAATTTGCTCATCAATCTAAAACAAGATACAATTTTAACAATGATTAAAAGAAGAAAAACAAGAACCATCAGCATCGGCCGGGTTTCCATCGGCTCCTCCGCTCCGATTGTAATTCAATCGATGACAAAGGTTCCCACCATCGATGTCGCCAGCGCTGTTATGCAAATAAATCAACTCGTCCGCGCCGGCTGCCGACTGGTCAGAATCGCCGTCCCCACACGCGCCGACACCGCCGCTTTCGCTAAAATAGTCCAAAAAGTATCCGTCCCGCTGATTGCCGACGTCCACTTCAGCGCAGAGCGCGCCATAGAAGCAATAGAAGCCGGCGCCGCCAAAATAAGGCTGAACCCCGGCAATATAAAAAAATGCGAAAGTATCCATCGAATAATAGATGCCGCAAAAATGCACAAAACCGCTGTCCGCATCGGCGTCAACGAAGCAAGTATCAGAAACCTAAAAACCAAGGATGTCCCGCCTCGAAAACGTACCGCTCTGATGTTGAAGGAAATGAAAAAGTATGTCCGGCTGTTTGAAAATCGCAGCTTCACACAACTGGTCCTCAGCGCAAAAAGCAGCGACCCCTTGCGCACCATCGAAATCAACCGACGCATCGCCGAAACCTTCGACTATCCGATTCATCTCGGTCTGACACACGCAGGTCTTCCCGAAGATGCCCAAATTCCCTCGGCCATCGCTCTGGGGACACTGCTTGCAGAGGGCATCGGCGACACGATTAGGGTAAGCGCAGCCGGCAACCCAGTTGTGGAAACAAAAATTGCAAAAGAGATTCTAATCGCACTCGGTCTCCACGAACGGCAGGCCCCGGAACTGATAGTCTGCCCGACCTGCGCCCGCGCCCAAATCGACGTGGTTAGGCTGGCCCGCCGAGTAAAAAAAATCCTGACTGGAATTGATAAACCGCTGCGCATCGCAGTGATGGGCTGTATCGTCAATGGACCCGGCGAAGCCGCCGATGCCGACCTCGCCGTCTGCGCCGCAAAAAATAAAGCTTATCTCTACAAAAACGGTAAAAAAATAGCAGTAGTCCCGGAAAGCAAAATCCTCCCTGCTCTGCTGAAAAAATTGCAAAACCTGTAACGCAAATGCACGAACTGTCATTAGGTATATCCCAGCAACCCTTGAAAGCAACATTCAAACGATTCTTCATCGTTGTCGTCTTCGGCATTGCCTTCGCATACATTGAAGCATCCGTGGTGGTCTATCTGCGGGAAATCTTTCACCCGGCCGGCTTTACTTTCCCCTTGAACGAATTTGGTGCCACCACGCTGTGGAAACGGCTTCTATTAACCGAAACCGGCAGAGAGGCCGCCACACTGGTTGTAATCTTCTCCGCCTCCTGGCTGTTCGGCCAAAATCTTCGGCAGCAGTTCGCATTTTTCCTGACCATCTTCGCAGTCTGGGACATCTTTTATTACATCTGGCTGAAGGTCCTCATCGATTGGCCCGCTTCAATTATGGATTGGGACATATTATTTCTGATACCGACCGTTTGGGCAGGTCCTGTCGTAGCCCCAATACTCATTTCAATTCTGCTGCTTGCTTTTGCCGCAATAATACTTTACCGTTCCTGCGGCACCGGAATCCCCAAACTAACCCCCATCGACTGGCTTGTCTTTACACTTGCTGCCCTGCTTGTGATTATATCTTTCTGTATCGCCGGCCTGAACGCCGCCGAACCCGATTTCCAATCACACTTCAATTGGCCGTTATTCGCCGCAGGCCCTCTGTCCGCCATTTTGCTGTTCACAAAATGCCTTTTGAAGCCCTAATGTCCCTTCTCGTCGGCAAGTCAAAAACCAAAGCACGTCTTTAATTTATGCACTTCTGCAATTTCAATTCTTATCGTTCTCTGATGCACCTGCTACTGCCGGCTTTTTATACGCTGTCCGCTCCCTGTCGTTCCCTTTCTGTGCAAAACCTTCGAACCTGCCGAAAATCATCTTGCCTGCCGATGTCTGTAGTGAGCTGGTTATGCTGATGACCACGTCTCGCCCAATCTTGTTGCGAGCGCCTTCTACTACAACCATCGTCCCGTCGTCCAGATAACCGATACCCTGCTCTGCCTCTTCGCCGGGCTTTTGGATTCTGACCTCCATAACTTCACCAGGCAAAGCAATCGTCTTTAGTGAGCTGGCCAAATCGTTTATATTCATTACATCCACCTCACGGACCTTTGCAACCTTGCTGAGATTATAATCGGTCGTTGCCAATCGCCCGTTGCAGTGCTTGGTAAAGACCATCAATTTCTGGTCCACCCCTTTGACCTCCTCTACATCGGGATTGACGCTGTCATCTATCTCAATGTCAATAGAGGTATCTGTCTGCATCATGTTAAGTATATCAAGTCCCCGTCTGCCGCGGTTGCGCTTGAGCTTGTCGGCCGAGTCTGCTATCAGCTGCAGCTCATTGAGAACAAAACGTGGAACAATCAGCGGTGCGTCAAACAATTTACTCTGATACAAATCTGCTATCCGCCCGTCAATAATTGCCGACGTGTCCAAAACTAACGGCCGAGTCCCCTTCATCTGTTTGGAAAATTCAACATAAGGAATCACAAAACGAACGTCGTCCTTCGTCCGCATCACGACACTGATTGTAAGATAACATATACAAACACCCATCATCCACTTTACCGCCTGAATTGCTGTCTCGCTTACGCCCAAACGATAAATCTCGTTTATCATCTCCAGCACCGGAGCCAGCGCCCAACTTACAAATATCCCCACTAAAAGCCCGAAAAACATCCCCGCTAGCGCTGCTAAAGACTTCTTCGGCGTAAAAACATCTATAATAAAGGCGGCCACCGCCAGCCCAACACCGCTCCAGAGAATCGCATAAAAATTTGCCCTGCCGACCTCTCCGGAAATCTCTTTGGAGCTCAAATGGGTAAGCAAAACCGCAACAACAACAACAGCAAAAATGGCTCGGAATATCCAAAGTAACTTCGACATTGCTATAAACCTCCAAAAATATGATATCAATCTTTATTTTATAATATTCAAAATCATACCCTGCCTCCGGCCTATTAGCAATAATTATTGTTCTTGCAGTCAGCCGTTATAAATATCGGCTTATTCGAACCTATTATATTAACTACGCTTTTACCGATAGTTTTATTGCTGCTGTTATAGGAAGGATTTTTGAAGACCGCCGCTCTCTGAAAATGTGGACCTTTTTGTCTGTCTTGGATGGATTAACATCACCCTGCGACTTTAACCTCTGCTTTTCTCATCCCTTTCTGGCAACTTTCACAATCGCAGATACCTACCCGTCTCAAATGAGAAACCCCGGCCAGCTTCTTTGTCTCGATTAACCTTGCCCCCTTCGCCTTCATCTTGCGAAACGCCAGTTTTGCCTCGCGCTTGTTAATCATACCCACTGCATCGGTTACAACGCTGACCCTCTTGCCTCGCTGCAGAAGTCCCAATGCCGTCGCTTTAACAGCCCCCTCGGCGCTGGCGCCGATGATAATAAAATTATCAGCCCGCACCTCACTGAGCAGCCTCTCTATCCGGGGCTCTTCGAACGGGTCAACACAGCGCTTATGCAGAACAACCTGCCTGTATTGCCGCAGTATCTCTGCCGGAAAATCTGTGCTGCTGTCCGCAGGAAAGCTCGCACGATTGCTTAGCAATGTATATCGTATCTTTTTTTGGCCCTCTGTCCCGTCGATACAGTAGCCGATTTCATCAATGCCGTTATGGTCAGGATAAACCTCGCACGTCGATATCACGCGAACATCGTTGCGCTTGGCCCACGCCATCATCCTGCGAACATTGGTCAAAATCTTTCTGTGGTTTCTTATACACGCAGTGCCCTTCGCAAGAAAGAAATCTCTCTGCGTATTGATATCTATCAAGACCCACTTGCGCCGCTTTTTAATCAATTGCCGAATCATTTTTCAATCTTTCCCCCTGTTTAAAGTCTAACCCAATTAAAATTAAGTCCTAATAACAAATACGAACCGCCAGACAATTAGGTTCCTGGTATTTTATCGAATGGTCTACGCACCGACTTTAGCTGCAAACAACGCTCAAAAAACAAGTTATATCTTCCCCCAGAGTGCTGCTTTCTTGTATAATACCGGCCGTTAAGCCTGTTTTCGGCAGTATTTCGCAGGATAATTTTACCAATGGCTAAAATCTTAAATGACTACCCTTCGGTCGCCTTAAAGCCCGAAGATTTGCAGGAGAAAATCGACTTCGCGCAGATATTCGGACGTAAAAACCCTGTCCACATCGAGGTCGGCTCAGGCAAAGCCGCCTTCCTCGTCAACCAGGCAAAGGCCCAACCGGACGTCAATTTCCTCGGCATCGAATGGGCGCGTAAATACTATCGCTACTCCGTTGACCGCATCGGCCGATGGGGACTGAAAAATGTCCGTATCATCCGCACCGATGCCGTGCACTTTATAATCGATTTTCTACCAGATAATTCCATCGAATGTTTCCACATCTATTTCCCCGACCCCTGGCCGAAAAAACGTCACCACAAAAGACGCTTCATCGCCCCTGCTAATCTCGAACAGCTTCTTCGCTGCCTTGTCCCCGCGGGAACTATCAGAATCGCCACCGACCACGCCGAGTATTTCGAACAAATTCAGAAAACCCTCGCTGCTTTCAGCGACCGGCTGGAAAAAATCGAATTCTTCCCCACCGCCGGCGCAAACCTCGGCGAATGGGTCGGCTCCAACTTCGAAAGAAAATACCTAAAAGAAAACCGCCCCATCTTCACCGCCGCCGTAAGAAAACGCTAATGCCGCAGGAATAAACTGCCCGGCAGTTGTTTTATCAGCCCCTTCAGCCGCAGCGATATTAACCCTGCGTTAATACCGCCAGGCGTCAAATTCGTCCCCGCGATTATCTCCTCTATATGCAGCGGCTCTTTACTCAGGCATTCATAAATCGTTTTTTCATCAGCACTCAATTTCAGCTCTTTGATGTCGAACAACGGCTTTTCCATTTTTTCGGATGCCTTCGCCGCCGCGGCTGTTACGTGGCTTTGCAAACGCTCGCCGATATACCCTAGCGCCTCCATCACATCCTCCACCGATTCGACCAGCTTCGCCCCCTGTTTTATCAATTGATGCGCCCCCCTGCTCAACGGCGAATCGATTTTCCCCGGCACCGCCATCACCTCCCGATTGTTCTCAAGTGCCGCGGTAGCGGTAATTAATGCGCCTGACCTCGGCGCCGCCTCGACGACAATTGTCCCAAGCGACAATCCCGCTATGATTCTATTGCGGGGCGGAAAGTTCTCAGCCAGCGGCTCATACTGCAGCGGCAATTCGCTGATGCACGCGCCGGAATTGCTTATAAGTTCAAACAGCTTCTTATTTTCCGGCGGAAAGATATTCGCCAGCCCGCAGCCCTGCACAGCGATTGTGCGTCCGCCGGCAGATAGCGCACCGGTGTGCGCTGCGGTATCTATGCCGCGGGCCATTCCCGAACAAATCGTAAATCCTGCTGAGGCAAGGAAATGCGCGAACTGCGATGCCTGCTCCTGCCCGTATAAACTACAGCGGCGGGAGCCGACTATGGATATCGCTAAATTGTCGGATGTCCCCAGGGTTCCCTTTATGTAAAGGACAGGCGGAGGGTCGTAAGTCCTTGTCAATAAAGGGGGATAGCGTTGGTCGGCTAAGGTGACAAGCCATACGCCGAGCTTGTCGGCTAATTCTAATTCGGCGCAAGTGTCGAATTTGTCACGAGTTATGGCGATTCGCTCGGCGGTTTTGAAGCCGATGCCGTCAACTTTGGCTAATTCGCTGACGGAGGCGCCTAAGACGTAATCTATTGTGCTGAAAGACTTTATGAGCTTGGCAAAAGTGACCGGGCCGACGGCATCGGCGTTGATTAATTTTAGCCATTTTTCGATATCAACGGAATTTTTTTGAGGCGCAACCATTTACTCGGCTTGAGTTTATATAAACAGAAAACGGAAAGCAAACTTCAATTTAAGATTTATGATTTACGATTTACGATTTTGAATGAGATTGCTACGATTCGACAATATTTTCATATAAGTCCATTTAGAATAAGAGGTTAAGCTGGAAAAGCGAAAATGCTAAAAAGTGGTATAAATTGGTAAAAATGTACGCAAAATTGCTACAAATGTACATGAAAGTGCTGTAAATGTACGTGAAAGTGAGACAAAAAGTGGAAGATTTTAGTTCGTTGTTCATTGTTCGTAGTTGGTAGAAAAGTTAGGGTAGATCCCTCGGCTGCGCTTCCGCCTTCGCCAAAGCTTCGGCGAGACAAATGCGGGACGCCGGGGGCGAGTTGCCTAAGTTAACAGAGATTTTTAAGGTCAAATTATCACTTGTGTAATCACGCATAATTTATCAAAGCTACTTGACAAAGGTTACTCTTACATTAATATAGAAGGCCAATTCTTATTCTTGGTGGCAAAAATATGAAGAGCGAAAAAATAACTACAATATTTGTAGATATCGAAGATTCAACGGGAATTTCAAACTATTTCGAAAGGAAAAAATATCAAGATTTTCTGCTTGAATTCCATAAAACTATTCAGAAAGTTTTGAAGAATGAGGAATGGAAAGTTGTTTCTGAAGAAATTAATCATAAATTTATGGGGGATGAATTTATAGCATTTTTACCACATGAAAAATGCGGAGACGCAGCTTTGGAACATGCGCTAAGATTAGCAGCAACTTTGAAATATGAATGGTACTTTTCAGAACATAATCATAAACGTCTGTTTGGAGATAAAGAGCACATAGAATTAAATATTGGGATTAATACTGGCGATGTTAGTTTAATGTCATATCCTATTTTATCTAAAAAAGGAAGAACGACCAAGCGTTCCTACGAGGGATTCCCAATAACAATGGCGAAAAGAATTCAAGGGGCATCAGAAGAAAGCCAAGGGTCACGCATAATAATTGGAGACCGGTTCTACAGGGAATATTCAAACAAGACTAAAAAAGGTTACGAATTCCACTATATGGGTCAAAAGACTTTCAAAGGAATAGCTCAGCGTTTTTCTTGTTATGAATGGCTAGGGGGAGATTTTTATGAGTATCTAGACTTTAAGGGAACCAATCTTAAGAAAATTGAAAAAATTTTACAAGCATTGTACAACAAAAATCCTCATAATCCATGGTACGCGGCACTACTAGCGAATTATTATTACTTTTGGGGTGAACGGCAGTACTACAAGGGGAAATATGAAAATGAAAATTATAATAAATGTGAAAAAGTTTGTATCAGCGCTATATCTGACATTTCTTTGTACAATTTAAGAAGATTAAACGAAATGCTTTTTACTTGTTTAGAGGTGGGCCAAAAATGGGACGAGTTATGTTTTCGCTCTGAACAAGCATTTAATACAGACCCTACCTTCGTAAGAGCATTAGCTCACCATGCAAAATCTTTATATATGCGGGGAGATATATTTGCTGACAAATCCAAGGACGCCGCCGAAAGATTGATAATACTATTCGGTCATTCTTTAGATTACGAAAGTCTCTGGATATCCCATTTCATTTTGGCAAGATACTATGCTAAAAACAAACCTGACTTAAAAGAGGCAAACAAACATTTGAAAAAAGCTGTTGATTATGCTAAAAAGAGTGAAATAGCTTGGGCTTATATGGAGTATTATTTTTGTAAAGAAGATTTTGAAATCATTAAAGATAATCGTGAATTTAAAAAAGAGATTGCAAAGCTTGAAAAAATGTGGGAAGGTTAAGTAAGAATGGAATTAGAATCTTTAAAAAAACTCCACACTATTCTCGAACCCTATGATAATATTTGTCCATGCAATTGTTATCTTTGTGAAGAGCGTGAAACAGCGATGCTTCTTCCTAATGAGGAAAAACTAATACTAAGAGAATCCAATTCAACAGATCAGTTTAAGAAACATAACGATGGTTTTTTTTATCTTGATATGGGAATGAGTTGTCCTTTCTTTGAAAAGAAAAATGATAAAGGTGAATGCGCAATATACCTGACCAGGCCGGTTGATTGTCGAATATTTCCTTTTTATCCATATTTCAACTTAAAGACCAATTCCTATGTTTTAATGCAATCAGAAACATATTGTCCAATCGCAAAAGACACCAGCATTGAAATGGAACGCGATGTGAAGATAGTTCTTGATATTGTTAATAAGTTTGTATCCAAGGCATGGAAAGAAACATATAACAAATTAAACTATCAAAGATTACATAACAACTTTTGCACCCCTTATCATGTGGGTTTGTGCGCAAAATAAAAGCCTATTCGTGAACCAAGCAGGACTGGTCCTATCAGGTAAAATGGCGACTATTATACTTAACGGCGAGTTTTCTTTTTCTCACGAGATATTTCCATTTCAAGTTGTTCGATTCGTTGTTCAATTTTTCGAATTATAACTTCCTTCAATTCTTTGCTTTGGGTTTGCATATCGGCCATGGTATTCTTAATAGATTCTATTTCCTTTAAATATCGCTCAGACCGTTCAGGTGTTAACGGCACAGTATCTATCTTAACTTCTAATTGAGCTACTTTTTCTCGGATTTTTACTAAATCATCGCGAATTTTCTCATTATTTGTTTTTGACTCAACTACAAGTGAATCGATTTGTTCCACTTTTGATTTAAGTGTGAAGTGAGAAGCTACAATTATCGCAACTAGTGTTATAAGCCCAATGATGCTACTTATGGCGGTCCAAGGAATCTGAGTCGGTTTAGTTGGTATTATCCGTGTTCGTCTTTTTTTAACCCCCGCATCAGTAGCATGTGGTGGTTCCACGGGTTCCGCTTCAGGTCTCCCAAGAAGTGCTGCTTGAATTTCATCTGTAGGGTCCGTAGTCGGAGCCGTCCGAACCAAATCGTCATATTCAGAACGTTCCTGAGCTGTTTTAGCTACATGTGAATGTCCGCTATATGGTACTTGTCTTTTGAATTTGCGGTTCTTTCCCAAATCCTATGCCCTTCAAAATTTCCTCTATCCTTGGTTTCATAATCCGTTCACAATTTGCTAGATGAATCTCGAACAGCCTTGTATCCAGAGGACGTTGTGGGTCAAATATTCTTTGTATATCTACAGATATTATCCCTATTTTCGGTTTTTCATGAACCGCTTTTTTATCTTTCTCAATCCAAAGTTCTGATTGCAGAGAATCACGAATGTTTAATATAATATTTATATAATCATTCTGTTCCTTATGGATAAAGCTCTCGTCTATTTTCTTGCGGAAAGTCAACCTAGTCTGTACTTCGGCTGGATGCTCTTTAGGTGTTAATTGTAATTTCAAAACTTTTGAAAGAAGACTTTCTGCGACTGGATGCTTGAATCTCTCATGCTCTTCAACAGAGACCTCCGAGAACGTCCATACCATTCCAAGAAACACCATAGTAGGGTTTTTCATTAGAGATAAAGTACCTGTCATCAAATGGCGAGCCATAGCTACATATTTATCAATATCACTAAGACTCTCGGAAATACTTAACGTTTTCTCTTCTAAAACCATCTGGTCGGGTGTGACTGTAAACCGCCGATTCCCTTCGTTATTAAAAAGTTCTACTCCTGTTCCAAAGGAGATTTTGTCATAGTACTCCTCAGGAATAGGTGAGCCCTGCGCTCCCCGTTCACCTAACACATAATCTGCTACGGTTCCAGAAACGCTGTTAACAGTAAAGCATCTTGTATACTTACAACCTACAACGAAAGAGCAGAGGTTAAAGTTTGGAATTTGAGCCATTGCTACCTCCCATTTATCAAAGTACTGAGGTTATTCCATAATTAAACATTTCCCGATGTCGTTCCATTAAATGTTCCGCAAGGAAATCAAGGTAATTATACCATCAGACACAAAGAAGGGGAAAGAAATTTTAGTCGCTTGTTTAACGGCAAAAGATATACTCTCTCGCCCTCGGATATTCATAGAAGGTATTCCAAAGCGGGCTGGCGATGCAGGCGGGGTAAACTCTTGCAACCTCGGGTGAAGTAACCCCCTACAGTCAACTTTTTGCATCTAAGCGGTTTTGGCGACATGGTCAAGTCTCCATAAATGGTAAAGAATCATTTTTCCTCGGACCCAAAGTCTGACCCTAAATAGTGTTCTGACCCAATGGGGCAACGGCTTCAA
>JAQTLP010000009.1:0-100000 GCA_028714855.1 Phycisphaerae bacterium
TATCGGCTTCGGCGATACAACCACCAGAGGCCAAGGCACAGTGTACTTTGAGGATATTCAGATTTATGCTACCAGATGCGCCCTTGTGGAGCGCGATGCCGACTTTGTTCCCTTTGACTACGCTCCATCTGGCGTCCCTGCCGGTGACTGCGTGATAGACTATCTCGAGATTGAGGCAATGGCAGACGCCTGGCTTAACAGGGATGCGCTTATTAAGACGCGCAACCCGAGCCTTAACGGCGGTCCTGTTGTGTACTACCCGCTGAACGAGGGAGACGGCAACAGGGTATATACTGATCCCTGCGATTCTCGATGGAAAGGAACCTTCTGGAACAGTGCTACTACCCCGCCAAGTGATTTCGGCACCACATGGGCGACACCCGGCTACGATGGCAATGCGCTTAACCCCTGCATCTACGTGGCCGGCCTACAGGGTTCCAGGGTTCAGTGCGGCACAACCTATCGTGAGTTAAATCTTGGACCTGGTAACCTCGGAATTGGCGTCCAACGTCCAACAGATGTTAACGCGATAACCGTTTCTGTGTGGGCTAGGTGGTTAGGACCCCGCCTATGGGACGATTATCTGCGCAGCAAGGGTCAGGGCCTACTGGGTAAAAGAGGCGGTTATGGTGAAAACGCCATGATATGGACGTTCTGGATTAGTCAGGACCCTGGTGTTGAAGGTGCATTAGGTCTTGGGCATTATGCATCTGGTGACACTGCCACACCCGATTTGGTTACTAATGGTGGTTTACTGAATTCGTTTATTGGTCAGTGGGTACACTTAGCTGCTTCGTTCCCACATCCTCCAACGGCGACAGACGCAAACAGCCAAGCCAAACTTTATCTCAATGGCGGCCAAGTAGATTCCGGTCCGTGGAGGTTTAGTCACGGGTATGATCCCAATATATTCTTGACAATAGGCCAAACCAGTGATCAAAATGGCTGGTCGAACAGCCCTGCATCATTTTATGGCTACATCGACGAAGTCCGCATCTACAATCGCTGTCTGGAGCCCAATGAGGTAGCATATCTGGCTGACCTGACTCCTGAAGACGGCTCGCTGTGGGTTCCGATACCATCACTTGCTGAGATATATGATGCTAATGAAACACCTCCGTACATTGGTGAGCAAGCGAAAGGCCAACGAAGGATTAACTTCAAAGACTTTGCCCTTCTGGTTGATAAATGGCTTACCGAGCAGATGTATCCTCGCTAATCAATGCGAGATGACATAGACTTTGCACCAATCTGGGGCCTATGCTGAGCTAATCGGCATAGGCCCCGGTTGTTTTTGTATAGTGGGTAAAAGATGACGAAACGAAACAATATAACCTCTTAATTCGGTTTTTGCAGAGGTTGTTATGGGTATTGTTGCTGCGGGCTATCTTGTATCGGCTGGTTTGCCGGGTTGTCTGGTTCTGCGGTTTGCTGAGGCGGTGGTGGTGGTGTGCCGCCGAGGGCAACGGCCAAGTCGCGGACAGATTTGCTTGAATCGTATTTGGCGGCCCAATCAAGAACCTTAGTGAAACTGCTATCCTGGTTCTTGGCCAGCAGATAAAGTGCTATTAAACGAACCGGCCATCGCGTATCATTCAGATTTTTAGACAGCACGTTTAGAAGACCGTAATCCAGCGGTAAAGAAGTCATATCGGTCATAATATGCACCTTAACGACCCAATCATCCGAGGCGAGACCATTTAACAATGCGGAACTCAGTAAAGGCGGCATCGAATCGGAGTACGTAAACTTATAGGGAGGCTTAATGCCAGCCATTGCGTGCTGCTCCATCAGAAGGCCGATGAAAAGCCGAGCGGTTTTAATTTTTTGACCTTGTTGCCCTCTTGTGAGTGAACCGATCCGGTTTTTCAAGAAACTATCGATGATTTCGATTTTATGCCGCCTTATGGTGACAGTGGCTGGCTTCAGGTCAGGTATACGGCTGATTATACGGCCCTGGTCAGTTGTTACGGGGTCGAGATAAATGGTAAATTCGATATCAACAGATGCCTGCGGATGTGTAACCAGTAAATCCCTAAGTTCGCCGGTGGGCAGACTCAGAGGAACAAAGAAACTTGCACCAGGCCTGATAGGTGAAGCTGGCCTGATTTTGATAGACGCGAGGTTGGAGATGTTCTTGTTCAGATCGCCTGTGAGATTGGCGTCAACTCTGATATAGCCGGTGAACAATCCATCATCAGAGATCACAAGCGGCTCGGAAGAGATATTTGTTATTGCGATAATACCATCGAGGTCACCGCTATAAGAGAAGTCGTTGCCTCGGAAGTTTAACTGTGCTGAAATAATATTTTCCGGTTTAGCGAATTGAGGGACAAGCGCTTGTCCGAAACTGTTTCTTAGCGCCATCAAGGTCATATCCGGGTCGATGGGCGGGACATATTCCCCGCCGTTACGGCCCAGGATTTCCTTGGCGAGCTCAGCCTCCAGCGAGCCTGGGTCCTTGGTTATAGCAGACTTTAAGGTTTCAATAGCTGCATCTCTTTGTTGCTGCATCAGTTGAATCTGAGCCAGTGTTAAGTCGGAGATTTGGTTATGTTCATACTTATCGATAAGTGACACAGCCCAATCTGCTTGTCCATTCATTACAAGCGAATAAGCCAGGATGGCGGCTGCCGCAGCTGAATTTGGTTCAGCTGAGTAAGCCTTGTTAGCCCAGTGGAGCGCTTTGTTCGCGTCCGGTGAGGCAAAACAATAAAACCATGCGATATTCTGATTGTTGATTGTAGATGACTGCGTATTGATTTTTTCTTCGATGGCGCTGAATATCTGACTTGCCTGTTCTGCATCGCCGATTTTCAGTGATGCTTTGCCGGCAATAGCTTCAGCAAACAGGTCAAATCGTCCGCTCTGACGGAGCTGGGAAGCAATTTGCAGACAGTTATGCTGGTTTCGCTGTGTGTTGTAACTGTTAAGTGTCCATGGAAGATAGATATGAGACGGCAGCTCCTGCGAAGGATAAAGATAATTGAATAACTTGGCGCAGTATTCGTAGGACTCGGCAGCGGTTTGGTAAAGCTGCAGGCGTTCGGCGTATTGCGCGAAGGCCAAGGCGGCTTCCATGTCGAATAGATTTTCGCCTAACATTAATCTCAGGTGTTCAAGATATATCGGCGGCGCTATCTGTTCAGGTGCGAGCTCGGCCAGCTTTGCAAAGGCAAGCCTGTTGTATTTATTGTTGTTGTAGGCCTGCAGAAAGTAAACTTGAGCGGCTTTGGTATCGGCTTTTTCGGCGACCAACAACCCAAGCAAAGTGGCTAACTCGGAATCGAAACAGGCGTTTTTACCGCCTAAACTCCCTAATAAATTTACAAGAAGCTGCTCTCGCTGTTCACGAGAGTCCAACCGTTCGAGCAGATACTGCACTGCTTGTCGGGCTGGCTCAAAGTCGGCAGATTTATCTAAGTATCTCACGAGCGATATATACACCATCTCGGAGTAATCCTGCCCTGGATATTGAGTGGCAAGCTTAATCAGTAGAGGGTAAACCTGGTTGGCACGGTTATCCAAACCAAGTGCGGCAGTTAAGAAAACAATAGCCTGTTCGGTTTTAGGTCCGTTAATATCTTCAGAGCCCTCGACTGCGGTCGGGACTGGGTTAGCCAGTTCGTAAGCTATTTCATAGAATTTTTGGCCAACAGAGGGAGAAAAAAGCTGTTCTGAATCTGTGGGGCCTTGAGGCAGGGCCAGCGAGGAACAGAAGGGAACTATTAAAAAAACCCAAAAAGGCCACTTTTTAAGCATTTATAGTCTCCGATAAGGCGGGCAACCATTTTGCGAATTTCTGCAAACACAGCAAAAACCGCTTGGAAACCCACAAAAATGGGGTTCCGCCTGAGAAAACGTTTATTTAACAGATATTTCGGGCAATTGTTCTGTGTGCTTTAGGTATTATATGTGGTTGGATCATTGATTTTTTACGTCCTTTAGTTCCTGAATTTTGCCTGGGACAAGCTTTTTGGACTTGTTTTTCAGCTATACGGACGATTTTTTAAGCGGTGCGAGTTTATTGAGTCCCGAATAGGTTTTTTGATAATTTAATCTTTCTTTGTATCATAAGCCGAATAGTCAGTTTAATGATGCCGAGGAAATTTTGTTTATTATGAACACAAAACTCCATGATGAACATACAGAACGGGAACACTTCTTCAGTTCCGCCAAAACAATTGCGGTCATAACGCTGATTTCACGGATATTCGGTATGCTTCGTGATATGGCGATTACGTCACTTGGCGCTAACCGGCTCACCGATGCGTACGGTCTGGCTTTCCAGATTCCGAATTTATTTCGACGATTGTTCGGCGAAGGCGCTTTGACTTCGGCGTTTGTGCCGGTGTTTACGGAGACAACCGAGAATAGCGGATTTGAAAAGGCGTGCAAACTTCTTTCAAACGCATTTGCGCTTTTGGCGGTAGTACTGACGGCGATTATGCTGGTGGTTGAAATCGTTTTTCTGATTACGGCATTTTTGCCGGGACCGGAAGACCGGAAACTTCTGATGGTGCTGGCGTCAATCATGTTTCCGTATATGGTTACCGTATGCCTGCTGGCGATGGGTTCAGCGGCGCTTAACTGCAGGGGACACTTCGCATATCCGGCAGCGGCACCGATTATACTCAACATCTTCGGAATTGTTGCCGCCTGGTGGGTAGCACCGACTTTAAGGGAGGAGTTATCTGACAGATTAATAATTGTCGCCATCAGTGTGACATCTGCGGGAGTCGTCCAGCTTGCGGCGGTTTTATGGCTCCTCGGCAAAAGCGGTTTTTCGCTGAAGCTGCGATTAAAGCCCGTGGAAGAGGGCATAAGGCCTATGGTGAAATTGCTGGCGCCTGTGTTGCTTGGGCTGGGGTTTTTACAGATTTCGGAATTATTAGCTACGATAATCTCATGGAATTTAACCGCGGTTTCTGCGAATCCGACAATTAACATATTCGGCTGGGTATTACAACGTCCGTTGGCTCCCGGAGTTATTGTGCGGGTCAACGCTGCGAGGGCGCTGTATCAGTTTCCTATGGGGGTTCTGGCAATCCCGGTGGGCGTAGCGGTCTTTCCGCTGCTGACGCGTTATGCGGCTAGAGGGGACATTAGTAATCTGCGTGAAAGCATCAACCGCGCTTTGCGGCTGGCATTGATGGAGGGAATAGCAACCGGCGTGGGACTATTTATTCTGGCGGAACCGATTATAAAACTTATTTATACCCGAAGGAATTTTACGGCAGCGGATGCTGAACAATCGGCTTTTATTCTTAAAATGTATGCGGTCGGTATGGCGGCTTACTGCAGCTATCAGATATTGACGCGGGCATTTTATTCATTCAAAGATACGATTACGCCGCTGAAGATTTCCTCCTGGCTTGTGTTTTTGAATTTAGGGATGCTGGTACCTATGCTGTGGATACCATCATTGGGCGCCGGCGCCTTTGGGCTTTCAACAACAATTACTTTTACCCTTAATGTGATTGTTTTAGCGTATCTGCTGCGGAAACGGCTGGGGCTTTTCGGAGGCCGAAAAATACTGATAAGTGTTATCCGCACGGTTATCGGTTGTGCGGTTATGGCAGCGGTGGTGTATCTATTGCGATATAAGCTTGGGGATGTGCGGAACTGGATTGTGGTTGCGGTCTGCGTACCAGCCGGCGCGATTACCTTCTTTGCGATGGTTTGGCTTCTTGGGGCGCCGGAACTGGGAGAGCTAATGGGCGGCATAAAAGCAGCAAAAGAGCAGGAAACAGGCATTTCACAATAAGGCAACTGATTAGGTGGCGGACTGGTTGCTAAGGGGTAGTAAAAGGCCGGCATCTTCCGATGTTATTTAATAAACCTACAGAAGCCAAACTGACCAGCAGGCTCGAACCGCCATAACTTACCAGCGGCAAAGTCAAGCCAGTGATAGGCATCAGCCCCACAGTCATACCTATGTTGACGATGACCTCGACAGCAAACATCGCCACAATTCCGACAGCAAGCAATCTGCCGAACGGGTCGGTATTGTGCTCTGCGATTTCCAGACCGCAGCTGATGATAATCACATAAAGCCCCAGCAGACCCAGGCAGCCGAGAAATCCCCACTGGTGGGCGATTACAGAGAATATAAAATCGTTGTGTCTATGGACGAGAAAATCATACTTGATAAAGGGGCCTTGCCGGAAGCCGTATCCTGTCAATCCGCCGGAGGCGACCGCGAATTTCGAGCGTGTCAAATGATAACCCCACTCATTCTCCATCTGCGATGCGCTGAATTTTTTGCCGACGAGGAATTTGCCCAGAAGGGGATATTGTTCGGCTTTTTGCTGGAGCCATTTGCTTTGCAGCAGGACGCTGCTCACTCTGAGTCGCTGGTAAGGTCTCATTTCCCGCCACAGCAGGGGACTAAACAGTAAGGCCAGCAGGACTATAATCAACAGGTGTTTGGCTTTCGCCCCAGCTACGAAGAGCATTGTGAACAAAATCGGCATCATCAGAAGCACCGTTCCCAAATCCGGTTCGAGCAAAATCAAAACCATCGGCAGCAGAGTCAAAACAAAAGGGCCGATTAGGGCGCTGAAATTACGATAGTTGCTGCGGTATCTGAGATACCAGGCAAGAGCGAGTATGTAAGTGAGCTTGCAAAATTCTGATGGCTGGATCTGTAGAAAAGCGGAGGATGCTCCGATTTTTATCCATCTGCGAGAGGAGTTAATAACTGGAACGAAGGGGAGGTCTATAACTGTATCGAGCAGTAACACAGCTAAGAGTATCAGCGTGAAGATATATATCCCGCCGCTTATTGCCCCCAGTCGGCGGTAATTTATGAGGTTGGCCGCGATGAAGCCAACCATACCTATCCCGGCGAATACGACCTGCTTTTTCCAGAGTCCGCCCTCGCTTGTGCTGCGGCGGATAGAATCACCCACATCGCCGGTTTGGCCGGCGACGGCGGATAAGACGGGATTTCCGATGGAATAAATGGTGGCTATTCCTATCACGACCAGCGTTAAAGTGGCCGCCAGCAGCGTTAGTCTCACGGCCATAAGCCGGCCTTTTAGAAAGTTATCCATAAAGTGGCAAAATAACAAAAAAAGGCCAAAATTGCAAAAAGAGACCCAAAATAGAAAAAATTTATTTTTTAGTGAAAAAGGGCCTTTTAAGCTTTCTATGCCAGCCTAAACAGACATCTCTGAACCTTGGTAACGCCGTAAGCTGTATAAGCAAGGTTTTCGCGGTACGGATTGCCTAAATTGACATCCAAAGGCGTATTTTTATTGGGTTCCCATAAAAAACAGGAAAATGCCGATATTTTTAATTTTTTTGGTTTTTTTACATTTTTTTCTTGATTTATTAGGGGGGTTATGATATTTTACATTCAACCTTCACATATAAAGAACACTGTGCGGATAAGCTAAATAGGAGGTTTCTGGCACGAATTTTCGCCAAATGGCGGGAAAGGAGGAGACGGAAGAGCATGTAAGTATGCCTTTTCTGTCTATGCTGTTCTTGTCAGTCAGGGCATTATGCTCATTTAAAGCATGTTTTACAGGTATATTGAATTGCAAATTTCAAGACGGGAAGAAACCAAAGAAATAAACCAAGATTATGCAGAGTGTGTAGCTCTGAGATAAGAAGAAAAGAAAGGAAAGGTGTATTATGAGGAAATTTGTATTATTATTTTTTGTTGCGCTGTTTATGACTGTACCGGCAATGGCAGCGTCAACAGTTGACATCACCTGTACTGAGGCAGTTATAGGCGATGTAAACTGGGTTACTGTGTCGTATACCAGCGACATAAACCGGATTCGGGCGTTCGGCCTGGATATCAATGTCCCAGGGGGTAGTATCATAGATGTGTGTGATATAAATCCGAATTACAGGATTTACCCCGGTCAGATTAGTATCGTTGACGGTGACGTTAACGACTACTACACGCCTTATGACGCCTGCGACCTCGCGGACCATAATAATGTTATCACCCTTGAAATGGGTTCGCTTTACACAACTGACTCGAATTACGAATTAACCCCGAATGCAGGCTACAATATGATACCGGGGTTGAGCGGGACACTTCTGAAGTTCGCCTATCAAGATGCTAACTGTTACATTATTGACGTAAACGCACTTCGCGGCGGCATTGTTATGGAAGACCCAAATGAAGCGCCGAGCCTGGATAGCCCCCTTTACGCCACCGATTGTGGAGGGCTGTGCACTATGCCTAACCTAATAGGTGAAGATAAAGACGATGTGGACGCTATCCTTGCGGCGGCTGGTTTCCCAGCAGGTAATGGAACGGGCGTGAATAGCTGCGAGACTTTAGATGAGGTTCTCTCTCAGGACCAAACCGCTGGCACGGAGATTGACTGTGCTACGGTGGTTAATTATACGTATTCGCTGTATCAGACGGTTGTGCCGGACGTTATTGGTATGACACAGGCTGCTGCAGAAGCAGCTATTACTGCTGCCGGTCTCACTGTTGGCACTATAACTGAGGGAGACGGCGGCGCCACAACGATAGGCAATGTGTATGCCCAGAGCCCGACTGATGGCGGAACAGTTGTTGCTTGCGGTACGACAGTGGATATCAGCGTGGCTGCTTACTGCATGAAGTCAACGCATCCTGACTATGCCAAGTGGGTAGCGCAGGGCAGGCCGAAGTGCTGGTGCTATTCCAAGCAGTGCCGTGGCGACATGAGCGGTGCGAAAGAGGGAGTATTCTGGGTTAGTAATACAGATAAGGATATAATGGTGTTGTATTTGAACAAGTACCCGAACGCACCGGCACCATTCGCTGGCGCATGCGCGGACCTGAATCACACGAAAACCGGGTTATTCTGGGTTGAGAATACGGACAAGGCTCTCATGCTACCGTATTTTAACAAACCTGCAATACCTCCGGATTGTGATGCTACGTACATTAACTTCTGGTGTACTCCTGGCTCGACTGGTTTAGGATGTCCGTAACGTTTAAGTTGTTTTAGCAGTAAATGTAAATCTGCCTGCGGCGGATTGATAAATCCGCCGCAGGCGGATGAAGACGTAGGTTATAACAAATTTGGCTACCTTGAGATGCCTGTGTGTGGAGGGTGTTTGGAGGTAGTGATACATGAAAGGAGAAGATGATGAAGAAGTTGTTAGTTTTGATGTTGGTTCTTGGGCTGGCGTCGTTTGCCAGCGCGGCCTTGCAGCTTTCGGTTCACACCAATCCTCCGGGTGGAGAGACGTGGGACCCGATGAATCCGGAGGATTCAGAGATTACTATATCACCGAGCCAGACACTACTCATTGATATCTGGACAGATAGTCCGATATATTCAGGAGTTGGCGAAGGTTACTTCCTTTTAGGGGTTTCCGTCACCAAAGGTGTCCTGTCCGGCGGCGAGAGTCTCTATCCTGATGATGTTCAGTATTATTCTGGTCTGGGCACCGATTATCTTCCGGCGGGTGAGGCCGGCGATTTGGTTGCTATTGGTACTTTCCGGACTTCGGCATCTCCGATAACAGGGACGATCGTTAACACGATTTTATTCCATTGTGAATCAGAATTTGATGGGGTAATCAATCTGTACGAGACTGATTGGGTAACGCCTACACTGATAGATTCAGTGGTCATCCATCAGATTCCAGAGCCGGCAACAATTGCATTGCTCGGCCTTGGCGGACTGCTTCTGAGACGTCGTAAATAAGCAACCAGGAACCTAATATTAGTCGTGAAAAGAGGCAAGCTTTCGAGCTTGCCTCTTTTTTTAATTGGTCTCGTTGCGGGAAAAGGGCCTTTTGGGGCCGTAAAAAGGCGTTATAAAGGTTTGAAAATTTTTTGAAAAAAAGTGAATTTTTTTCTTGCATTTAGTGGAACTGTTCTGATATACTGATGTCTAATCTTTAGGGGGAAAGAAAACTCATATGCTCGGGGGCTGAGAAAACTCACCGGTTAAAATGGTATTTGGTATTTTATTGTAATTAAGCTGCCGCGTTTTGTTCCTAAGGAACTACGCAGAGGTTAGAGCAAATATCGGGGCTGGGAAAACTCATCGAAGGAAGCAAATTGACAGTTATTGGTTCTTTTTTGGATGAATATTGGTCTAAAGAAATAGCAGAAAGTAACTATGGACTATAAGCAGCAGACTGATTTGAAAGGAGGTATGTCAAATTAATTAAGTTAAAAGTATTGTTTTCGGCATCCCGCCCTGGGCGGGTAAAAACGTTATTTTGAAGTCAACAATTTTATTAAGGAGAAATATGATGAAGAAGTTATGTGTTTTAATGTTGGTTCTTGGATTGGCCTCGTTGGCCAATGCACAACTGCAGATTTCGGTCCACAACAATCCTGCAGGCGGCGAGAATTGGGACCCGATGAATCCTGAGGCTTCGCAGATTACTCTGTTGCCGGGCCAAACGCTCCTTCTGGATATCTGGACAACTACTGATATATATTCAGGTGTTGGTGAAGGCTACTTTGTTTTAGGAGTTTTGCCCAGCAGTGGAACATTAGCCGGCGGCAACAGTCTCTATCCGGATGATGCGCAGTATTATTCTGGTCTTGGCAACGATTATCTTCCAAATGGCGAGCAGGGTGATTTGTTAGCTATTGGTACTTTCCGGACTGAGACATCTCCGATAACAGGGACGCTCGTTAACCAGATTTTATTCACATGTGCAGGTGTTGGGGATGCGGTGATAAATCTGTATGAGACTGATTGGACAACGCCTACACTGTTAGACTCAGTGACCATCCATCAGATTCCAGAGCCGATGACGATTACTTTACTTGGCTTGGGCGGACTTTTGCTGCGTCGTCGCATGAAAAAGACAGCGTAAAATGTTTTTTAAGCATGAAGCGTATAGCAAAGAGGCGTTCTTAATGAACGCCTCTTTTTTTATTGTAAAATCGCTGCTGCACTTCTATAATAACCTGAGAGATTGAATGGTTATTTTAGAGGATAGAAGAATGAATAAGATATCGGCTGTGTTCGGAAGTCTTGTTTTCATATTGGTATTTGGGGGTTGTGGGCAGCAGGGCGGGAAGGTATCGAGCCAGCCTCAGTTGAAAAGCGAAACCAGTAAGAACAAGCTCCCGTCGTTTTTAGCCGGGGTGTGGGAAGTAAAGATGGGTAAATACAAAGGTAAAGTGGGCATTAAGATTGAGCCTGATGGCTCGGTTTCGAGGGCTCTTTACACGGAGGCAGGGCCGGTGTATCTCGCAGAAGGAGAGTCTTATGGGGAGGCAAAGGATAAAGATGAAAATGGTTACTATTTGTTTACTACAGCCCTGTGTGAGGCAAAGTATGTGCCAGAAACACGTGTGCTTAGTATGAAGATTGTAACGGATTCTATCTTACAGTTATCTATTGCGGAAATGAAAGGCGGAATGAATGAATACTTCGAGGGACCTGTCTCAGAGGACGGCAGGACTTGGGAGGCGGAGTGGTCTTATTATAGCTGGCTTGATGAGCAAGGTCCGCCTGATCCTAATACAATGAAGGCCAATCCTGTTCTGCTGATATTTACTAAAGCCGATACAAAATAGTTTTAACAGCTTAAATTAGTAATCATAGTAGCTGATGTCGTCGCTATCTGTCCCTATCCAATCGAGCTTTATTGTCTTTGTCTGGGGCTTATAGGCCTATCCTGTGCTATCCGCTGGTCCCATGGGGATTTTCCGGTTATTGGCTCGGTTAAGTTCTTACAAAGTCGCAACCGTAAGGGAACGGGCAAAGTCTATTCGGCTAAAACCCCACCCTACTTTTTGAGCTAAAAACCGCGATTTTTGGCTTGCACCGCATACCTCACAAAAGACAATCGCTATGAACAGAAAATAATGAAAAAAACAAAAAAATAACCAGAAAAGTCTTGACAATCAGCAACGGTTGGGGGTATTATGAGTATCAATAAAATAGTACGCCATAACATCGCGTATGTTATTACGTCAAAGAGAAGTTTTTGACCATTTTGAGAGTAGGAGGAGTTATGAAGAAGGTATTAATCATATCTTTAGTTCTTGTCATCACTTCCATAGCCAACGCCGTAACGTGGACAATCACAGACGAGATGATTAGCCCAACATACGAAATCACTGCTTCTGTAATTGACGCCCTACCAGATTATCAGTATGGCGTTGTTCTTGCTCTGGCGGTTGACAGCGGCGGTATCTTAAGCAATTTTGCCGCCGGGCCTGATGCCCCGCCCGATTCGTCCTTCTATTTTACGCTGAATGACTACGGCATAGGTTACCTCGGTCAGGGCGAGGTTTGGGGAATGGAAGATTGGGACTGGCCGGGTGAATTCAACGATGGTGACTGGCTGACCGCTGATTTTGAATTTGCATCCGGAGAAACCTCGGCGACTATTTCTCTATATTGGATAACGGATTCACCAATCCTTTTGACTTCACATACTGTGGTTCCGGAGCCGATTACATTGTCTTTGTTGGCTCTCGGCGGCCTGTTTCTTCGTCGCCGCAGATAGGAAAAAAGATTTGATGACGGCATAAAAACCCCGGCCAAGACCGGGGTTTTTTTAATAATCGTAATGTTTAACACCTTTTGAGTCAGTGCCTTTATCATCAACCTTGATGGCCTTTATAGAGGGTTTATATATCCAGCCGAAAGCACCCGTCGGCGGGTCGGGAAATAAAGTAGCGGGACCTAATACCTGCATAGTATTTTTATCATTAAATGGATTTTTGGGTATTGTCGGTAAATATGGTCCTAATGGATAGCCGGCGGTTCCTCTTGGTGCGGATACCCCGTCCGGAGTTGTTGCCCAGCATAGTTGTCTCGTAACAGTCGTTGGTACAGGGTTGAGTGTTCCATTTATATAGCCGGGTGGGAAGCCATTGTGCTGGGCGGCGTAGAGTTCGATTGCATTTCGCAGTGTGCGCAGATTGTCTTTTGCGGCGGATTCCTTGGCTTTCTCTATGTGGTTTTGAAAAATAGGCACGGTCATAGCTGCGAGGATGCCAAGAATAGCCACCACTATCAGTAATTCCACGAGTGTGAAGGCTTTTTTCATTTTTTGCCCCAGTCTACACTTTGCTTTTTCGCTCTCGCTTATTTTATATCGTCCACGAGGGAAGTGTACTTTGGGGAAAAAGCTTTATGGGACTTTACTTGCGATGAAAAATTGTCAAGTGAAGGCCGTTATTGGTGCCACGCGGCTGTCCAGAGCCATTGCTCGGCGAATACAGCATAGTCAGCGAAATCTACGAAATCATCATCATATAAATCACTCTGAAGATCACTGCCGTTATTGAGCCACTCGCTGGCCATTATATCAAGGTCAATATAATCAACAATGCCATCGCTATTGAAATCAGCGAGGTTAGTTGTTGTTACTACCTCATCGGCTCCCATATCGACTATATTGTTGAATATTCGCTGTTCGCCGTCTATGTCGGTGGTAGATTCAAGCGGGACAGATGAGTTATCTCCGGCATTTATACAGCCGGATATTGGCAGGAGGTGATAGTTACCTGTGATGAAGAAATCGTCATTAGGGTCGTCAGGTGTGTTGGCATCATTCCAACTGCCTGGGTCCATGAAATTAGGGTCGATGTCGATGTTGCCGTCGCCCCAGTTGAGTGTGCAGCCGGTGTCTATACAGGCTTGCCCGAAACCGCCCTCGATATCGCTGAATGCGACTGTCATCTCGGTGCCGATGGCGGTAGGCCATACGCGGCGTGTGTTTATAAGAGCAAGCTGATTGCCGTCCGGTGCAATGTTGTCGCGGACGATGCAATTTATAACCTGCGGATCGCTTTGTCTGAATGAGCCGACACCGCCGCCTTCCAGAGCTTTGTTGCCAATGACGGTGCAGTTGACGAAGGTTGGGTTTGACCAGTAAGCGTAGAGTCCGCCGCCTCGGTGTCCTGCTGAGTTGCCGCTTATGATACAGTTTGCAACTAAGGCATCACCACCTACATCCTGGTCTCCCCAGCAGCAGATTCCTCCGCCGTGACGGCCGGAGCCTACGGCTGAATTGTTGGTGATAATGCAATTCGTGATTATTGGGCTGCTTTTATAGCAGTATATTCCTCCGCCGTAACCGACGACGGTGAACGTGTTGAAGCTGATAATGCAATTTGTGATTATTGCGTTGCTGCCGTAACCGCAGTAGATTCCGCCGCCGTGGTCGTGCATAGAGTTATTTGTAATGATACAGTTTTTTATAGCTGGGCCGCTCCCGTAGCAGTAAATTGCACCCCATAGAGTGCCGCCGCCGTTAGTGATGGTAAGGCCGTTCAAGATTGAATTTGCATCTTCACCGTGGTGGAAGGAAAACCCCCGATGAGCTTCCAGTTGGCTGCCCTGGCAGTTGATTATAGTTGAGGCGACGATGTCTGGGTCGTTCGGGTCGATGCTCTGGACAGTTACAGCCTTGCCGCCGAAATCTATGTCTCTGTTGCCCGCACCAGTGTAGGTGCCGACAGTAACAACAATAGTATCATAATCATTCGCATCGTTTATAGCCTGCTGAATAGTTTCATATTGCTTATTGCTGGTGATGTTCCATACGGACCAGACCTCGTCAGCTCCCATATCAACATATTGATCCAAGATTCGCGGGTCGCCTTCATAGTCGGTTTCGTCCGCGACAGGGACAAAATTGGGGTCGCCTGTATTTATGCAATTGCTGTTGTAGTTGAGGGCAAAATTATTGCTGTCCGGGGCAATGAAGTTGGGAATGATGGAAATGTTTCCGTTGATTCCGGTCTGGTCGCCGATGACAGAGTTGTAATTGCCAGCCCCATTTCCCCATACGTTGTTGTATCCTATTACAGGTGGAGTGGACAGGGCGTATATGCCGTAAGAGTCACCGTTCGAGGCGATTATATTGTTCTTAATAATTGGAGCGGAATCACTTAGGCAGTCCACGCCGCCGCCATAGCTCGGTGATGCCGTATTTCCGACTATAGTGTTGTTGGTGATAATTGGTGTTGAGCCGCCTTTTACCCTTATGCCTGCGCCTTTTACGTTATTGATGATCATATTATTGCGTATGGTTGGGTTGCTGGTCCAAAATACCCCGATGCCGGCCCCGTTGGTGGATTCATTTTGTGTAATGATATTTCGCTCGATCAGCGGATTGGAGTAATAGTAGACGTAAATACCACCGCCGCCCAAATCATACAGGGGGCCTGCAATATTGGCTTGAATCAGGTTGTCCACGATGTTTGGCGCTGAGGTATAAGTAACGTGAATGCCTGCTCCGAGTTTAGAATCGTTGCCGATTATGTCATTGTCCTCTATCAGGCTATTGGCCCACTGTCGAAAGTGTAATCCTCCGCCATAGTTGTCAGCGTGGTTGTTCTCAATAAGATTTCTCTTGATAATCGCATCGACGCCTTGGAAGCCGACGATAGCGCCGCCGTCACCATGGTTGTTTACAGGGTAATCATTGTTGGGCGGGTTGAAGCCGTGTGCGACGACGGCAGAGTTATTGGTGAAGGTGTTATCGGTGATGACCGGGCTGATATGCACCGGCGGGTCGGTTGGATTATTAGGATTGACGGGGTCACCGTAAATATAAATCCCGCCGCCTTCGCCCGCTGTGTTATTCGAGAAAACGTTCTTGATTATAGTCGGCCCTGACATATTATAGCAGACTACTCCGCCGCCGCAGCGGTTCCAGCAGACTTGGCTCAACTGCCAGGCGATTGGCAGCCAGGAACCGGTGCCGCTGGTAATGGTAAAGCCGCTCAGCACCGAATTGGCGTCTTCGCCGTTATTGAAAGTTACTACGCTGCCAATGTTCATGTCTACAGGATTTGAACCATCAATTGTCGTTGCTGCCACTACATTCGGGTCGTTCGGGTCAGCAGACCGCACCGTAATAGCTTTTCCAAGAAAGTTGATATTCTCCTGATATGTGCCGTCTGAAACTACGATGGTGTCACCATGATCGGCGTCGTTAATTGCTGACTGGATGCTGCTGTATTCTCCGGGGGAAACATATAGTGTTTCTGCCGAAACTTGTGTCCAGCACAAGGTAAATGCGACAATTATTAATAAAATCCTCTTCATCTTCGGTCCCGCCTCGGGAAATTCAGCCCCAGCCCTTTATAACCCCTTATTATAGCAAAAAAGGGAAGAGAAATCCAGTAAAGGTGCTGGTTTTTGCCTCATAAGAATTGTATTATCGGTAATCTATGGAAGAAACTGCAATTTTTTGCTATAAACTGGTATTAGCGCAAATAGACGGGTGATTTACAAAAGCAGCGTTTTTGGAGAGAATTTGTGAAGGCGATTGTATTGACCGGCATCCGGCAGATGAAGATGACGAATGTGCCGGAGCCGGTTATAAAAAAAGATGACGAGATTTTACTGAAAGTCGAGGCGGTCGGCGTCTGCGGCTCAGACGTGCATTACTATGAGACTGGCAGAATCGGCTCGCAAATTGTTAAGTATCCCTTTGTAGTCGGCCATGAATGTGCTGCGACAGTTGAGGCCGTCGGCTGTGCAGTTACCCGCGTCAGGGCTGGTGATAATGTTGTTGTCGAGCCGTCAATGGCCTGTAACAATTGCGACCAGTGTAAAAGCGGAAGAAAGAATACCTGCCGGAACCTGAAATTTCTCGGCTGTCCCGGCCAGGCAGAAGGGTGTTTATGTGAGTATATCATTATGCCTGAAGATTGCTGCTTTCCCATCGATGAAAAAATCACCTTTGAGCAGGGGGTGTTGTGCGAACCGCTGGCTATAGGTATCTACGCTGTTAAACAGGCTCATCTATCGGAAAATACAGATATAGCGATACTCGGCACAGGTCCAATTGGCTTGAGCTGTTTGGTTAGCGCCAAAGCTAAAAATGTAAATTCCAGTTACGTTACCGAAAAAATTAAGGAACGTATGGAAGCAGCGAAAAATAATGGCGCAAGCTGGGTTGGGAATCCGAATAAAGAAGATATAGTTAAAGAAATTCTTAGGCAGAAACCATCCGGGGTGGATGTTGCCTTTGAATGTGCCGGGCAGCAGGAAACAATCGACCAGGCGGTAGAGATACTAAAGCCCGGCGGTAAACTAATGCTCGTTGGGATTCCGCGACTTGAAAGAATCTCGTTTAGTATTGATAAGATACGCAGGAAAGAAATCACTATTGTGAATGTTCGCAGACAGAATGAATGTACGCAGGCGGCGATTGATATGATAGCTGACGGCAAAATAGATGTTGATTTTATGATAACCCACAGATTCAAACTCGAACAAACCCAGCAGGCCTTCGATATGGTAGCTGAGTATCGTGATGGCGTTATTAAGGCACTAATTGAACTTTAGGCCTATGAGAAAAGCGAGCATCATTAGCATCGGCAATGAAATTCTCAGCGGTCAGACAGTAGATACTAACGCTGCATATCTGAGCGGGAAACTGCTTTCAATCGGCATACCTGTTGTCAGCTCCTACACAGCCGGAGATGATATGGATTTGATTGTGCGAATGTTGAATCTGGCGAGCGGTGATGCGGATGTAGTGTTAGTAACCGGTGGTTTAGGGCCTACTGATGACGATGTAACACGCCAGGGGTTTGCCAAATTTCTCGGCAGCGAATTAGAGTTACAGAGCGAGCTTTTCGAGAAGATTCGAAATATATTCGCTAACCGACAGCGGCCGATGCCGGAGAGAAATAAAATCCAAGCATACATACCGGCTGGTACTAAGGCCATCGAAAATAATCTCGGCACAGCTCCGGGAATAAGGGCTGAATTGAAGGGTAAATTGTTTTTCGTAATGCCCGGCGTGCCGTCGGAAATGAAGCAAATGTTCGAGGGGTCGGTTTTTCCAGAACTACAGAAATTTGCCGGCAAACAAGCGGTTATTGTGCTGAAATTGAGGTGTTTTGGGGCAGGGGAGTCAGATATTGCTGAAAAGCTCGGTGACCTTATGCAGCGAGGCAGAAACCCTTTAATTAACTGTACGGTGCATTATGGCGTCATTACGCTGCATATTATAGCAACGGCGGAAGATAAAGGGCAGGCGCAGGAAATGGCTCAAAAATGCGAAAAAACGCTGCAAAATGCTCTCGGAGAGCTAATTTATGGTACAGGAGAGCAAACTTTAGCTGAGGTTGTGGGGGCAAAATTAGCTCAACAGAAAAAGACAATCGCCGTAACTGAATCCTGCACAGGCGGCACTTTGGCCAAGTTACTGACCGATATCCCGGGGGCCAGCAAATATTTCACGCACGGCTGGGTTACTTACAGCAACATCGCAAAAATCAAGGCGCTTGGCATAGAAGCCGATTTAATTAAAGAAGATGGTGCTGTAAGCTGCAGTGTAGCAGAAGCTATGGCCAAGAAGGCCAGGGAAATAGCCGGAACAGACTTTGCAATCGGTATAACTGGTATAGCCGGCCCAGACGGCGGAAGCGAACAGAAACCCGTCGGACTGGTATATATTAGTGTGGATTCCGATAGTGGCTGTGAAACCAAGCGTTTTGTTTTTGCTGCTCACAGCAGAGATTTTGTACGGCTTCAGGCGGCACAAACAGCCCTGAATATGCTCCGGCTAAAGTTATAGCTTTGGCCAGTTGCGTCCTGATAGCAATTATGGTATAATAAAGAGTCTGGGATGCATATATGGCAGAGAAACGTAGACATTTAGGTGAGATACTCTATAAAGCGGGGCTGGTTGAAAAGCAGGCGCTTCTTAATGCAATCAAGACTTCTAAAACCAGTAATAAGAAGCTTGGTCAAGTATTGCTTGAATTGAAGCTTGTAGATGAAGAAACCCTTACCAAGGCGATCGCCAAGCAATTTGGGCTGGAATACATAAACCTGGATAAAGTCACCATTCCACCCGAAGTAATTAAACTTGTGCCGGAAGATCTTATGAGAAGGCACAATGTCCTGCCTCTTAGTATGAATAACGGCAGGTTGAAACTGATTATCGGCGACCCGTTAAACTTAGATGCGATGGATACGCTTCGGTTTCGTCTTAATGCCGAACTGGACTACTGCCTTGCAAACCCTTCAAAAATCAAATCTTATCTTAGTGATTCAGTAGTAGAAGAAACAAAAAGCGAAGAAGACGATAAGTTGAGACACAGCATCGACGCAACAGCCGCCGAGCTTGCAGAGGCCAGCCGAGAGCTGCAGGCAGAAGCCCTTAAAGCCGAGGCAGCAGGTGGCAGCGATGATGGCCCAATTGTTAAACTGGTAAACTTGATAATAGATAATGCCTATCATATGCGTGCGAGCGATATTCATATTGAGCCGATGTCCGACAGGGTACGTATAAGATATCGTGTCGACGGCGTCTGTCTGGAAAAAGATAACATTCCCAAAAATATGCAGCCACAACTGCTTGCCCGCTTCAAAATCCTGTCTGGTATGGATATTGCCGAAAGAAGATTGCCGCAGGATGGTCGTATTAAACGCATGATTGGAGACAGCGATGTTGACTTTCGTGTCTCTGCTCTGCCAGGCAACCACGGAGAAAGCGTGGTATTGCGTATTTTGCGCCGTGATTCAGTTAATATCGGTATTCAGTCACTCGGTTTTGAACAGGACGATTACGAGCGATTTTTGAGAATAATCAAAAGGCCCAATGGTATCTTTCTGGTGACAGGTCCTACCGGCAGCGGAAAAACCACAACTCTGTATGCAGCTCTGCAGGAACTTAACAGGCCGGACAAGAAGATTATTACCGCTGAAGACCCCGTGGAATACAACTTTACAGGGATGAATCAGTGCCAGGTCAAAGAAGAAATCGAGCTTACGTTCGATAAAATCCTAAGGGCAATGCTGCGACAAGCTCCTAATATCATACTTGTCGGTGAAATTCGAGACGGTATCGTTGCGGATGTCGCGATTCAAGCAGCACTTACAGGACACCTGGTTTTCAGTACTTTGCATACCAATGATGCCCCCGGTGCAATTACGCGTTTAATAGATATGGGTGTTAAGCCATTCCTTGTAGCCAGCTCGATTCAAGCTATTATGGCGCAGCGGCTCGTAAGAGTCATTTGCAGTAAATGCAAAGTAGTCGATGAAAATCCGGACCCGCATTATTTGCGAATGGTTAATATCACACCTGAAGATCTCAAGAAACATCCTATTTACAAGGGAGCCGGCTGCAGCAACTGCCAGAAGACCGGCTATAAAGGCCGAATGGCAGTATTTGAGATGGTGGAGCTAAACAGCAAGATAAGAGAATTGGCCTTTGAAAAGGCAACTAATACCAATTTGAGAAAGGCCTGCCGGGCAAGCGGAATGAGGACGCTGGCTGAAGACGGCAGACTGAAGATATTTAAAGGAGTGACTACACCGATAGAAGTAGCGGGTGTGGCGGAGGCCGAGGACATGATCACGGGATAGATAAAGTGGGTTATTGAGGATTCTTAAATGGCAACAGTTAATATGGATCGGTTACTGCAGGCTTGTGTCTCGCAAAAAGGCTCGGACATACACCTTACCACCGGCCGGGCACCGGTATTGAGGATAGATGGTTCACTGAGGTCTTTGGAAACCAAGGTTCTTGAGGCTGATGATACCGTGGCTTTGATGAAAAGTATCGCACCTGAGCGGAATCAGCAGGAACTTCAGGAAGAGGGCGGAACTGACTTTGGTTTTGCCTACGGTGATATAGCAAGGTTTCGTGTATCTGTTTTTCGGCAAAGGGGTGATATCGCGATAGTCTTACGTCTTATCCCAACAAAAATTCTGACATTTGAAGAGATAGGCCTGCCCAAAATTTGTGCTGCTTTGTGCCGGAGACCGAGAGGGATGTTTCTGGTTACAGGCCCGACGGGAAGCGGTAAAACAACCACCCTGGCGTGCATGGTAAACTATATTAATGAACATTTTGACCGTCATATTATAACAATAGAGGAACCAATAGAATATTATCACAAGCACAAAAAGTCGCTTGTCAACCAGCGAGAGGTCGGCGTTGATGTTCCAAGTTTTAGTGAAGCACTAAGGCGCGTTTTAAGAATGGACCCGGATGTTATTATGGTAGGTGAACTGCGAGACCTGGAGACAATCGAGGCGGCCGTTAGAGCTGCCGAAACCGGCCACCTTGTTTTCAGCACACTGCATACAATAAGCGCTGCGGGAACGATTACCAGAATTATTGACGTATTTCCGGTAAACCAGCAGGAACAAATTCGCACCCAGTTAAGCTCCAATTTGATGGCAGTTCTCAGTCAGGACCTTTGTCCTTTGGCTACCGGCAGGGGAAGAGTAGCTGCTTATGAGTTTATGGTTGTTACTCCTGCTATTGCCAACCTTATCCGTGAAAACAAGACTTATCGAATTGATTCGAGCATCCAGACGGGTAAAAAATTAGGGATGCAGCTTCTCGACGAACATCTTTGGCAGCTATATGAAACCGGCAAAATTACAATGGAGAGTATGCTGGATAAGGCCCGCGCACCGGGGGCATTGCAGGACAAGGCTATGGCCAAGCTAAAAGGTGTGAAGGGGAAGAGACCGACAAAGGAAGGCGAAGAGGAAATAGAAATTTTCCGGACGTAGCTAGCCACAAAAAACGAGTCAATTTTGACGAAATACCAGCTTGGAAATGAATTCGGCTGGTATTTTTTTGTATATTAAAAGGGCAGTTTTTTCGATAAATAGAGGGGTGTCTGGCGTTAAAATAGGCACTTTTGTAAGTCTTAACAACTAAATGTCCAATTTGTAATTTACTTGTCAAGAAGCTTTTAATGTGATATAATTAATACAGATTAGGAACCGATTGGTTAGAGGTATAAGGCAGATGGAAAAGGTAAAGACTGCAAAAACACTTCCTCCTATAGAACAATTAAGGGGTAGAACCCTCGGCAGGATACTTATAAAAATGGGTGTCCTGACAAGAGAAAAGGTCCATGAGTGCCTTAAGGTCCAGAAGCAGAAGCCCGGGGTTCGCATAGGCCAGATATTCCTCGAACTTGGCTTGGTAGATGAAAATCAGCTGCAAATGGCTCTCGCGGCCCAGCGAGGGATGGAATATATAAAACTGAGCGATATTGATATTCCCGCTGATGTAATCGAGAAGGTGCCGATGCAGATGGCAAAGACATATCACATCATACCCATCGAATATGATAAGGCGAAGAAAGAGCTATGTGTTGTTCTTGACAGCGCCGATAATTTCAAGGCGACCGATGACTTGAGCACCTTAATGGGTTTTAGAGTTACCGCGAAGATAACTGACTCTGATGCGCTTGAAGCTGCGTTAGCTAAATATTACAAAGAAGAGCAGGAAGAAAACATCAATGAACTGATAGGTGAAATCCAGGCGGACGGTTTCCTTGCAGAGTTCGAAGGCAGGAACGCGAGTATAGACCTTGATGAATTAAAGGAGCTGTCAGAATCGAATCCCGTCAAGAAGCTGCTGAACCTTGTTTTGATGCAGGCAATTCGTGACAAGTCCTCGGATATTCATTTTGAGCCGTTTGAAAATGAATACAAGATGCGTTATCGCATAGACGGCGTGCTTTACGAGATGGTTCCTCCGCCTAAGCACATCGCCGCGGCGCTTAGCTCGCGTATAAAAGTTATGGCGAGCCTGGATATTGCAGAGAGACGGTTGCCGCAGGACGGCCGAATATCGCTGACCGTCCAGGGTAAGCCGGTTGATTTGCGGGTTAGTGTTTTGCCCACAATGTTCGGAGAAAGTGTGGTGCTGCGTGTCCTCGATAGAAGTCAGCTAAGCCTGGATTTGGAAAAACTGGGGCTGAGACCATACGACCTTGATTTATTCCGTCAGCTTATTCACAAGCCTAATGGTATTATAATTGTGACGGGTCCCACCGGAAGCGGCAAAACTACTACTCTTTACTCGGCCTTGACCGAACTTAATGACATTGAGACTAAAGTTATCACCACTGAAGACCCCGTAGAATACGACCTTGACGGTGTTATTCAGGTTCAAATGAAGCCGGACATCGGACTGACATTTGCAAAGTGCCTGCGTTCGATTTTGCGTCAGGACCCCGACGTTATAATGGTCGGTGAAATTCGTGACCTTGAAACGGCAGAAATCGCGGCCCAGTCGTCTCTGACGGGCCATATAGTGTTTACCACGCTGCACACAAACGACGCCCCAAGCTCAATAGCCCGACTTTTAGATTTGGGTGTCGAAACATTTCTTATTACTGCTACGCTCGAAGGTGTCGTTGCTCAGCGATTGGTCAGAAAGATATGTGAGAAATGTAAAACACCATTCGAGCCAACAGAGACTCAACTGCTGGAATTAGGGCTTTCACCGGCAGATGTCAAAGGCAAGAGTTTCCATTACGGCAGAGGCTGCAGCAAATGCAATAATACCGGTTACAGAGGGCGAACGGGTATTTACGAGATTATGGTATTCACCGATGAGATACGTGAGTTAGTTATGAATCAGGCTTCGACAAGTCTCCTGCGTGCAGCAGGGCAAAAGGCCGGCATGAAGCTATTGCGGGAGAATGGTTTGGCAGCTATTTATGACGGCATTACTACTATAGAAGAGATAGTAAAAGAAACAATTTCAGAGGAGGCATAAGAAGACCAGTGGCTATGGAATATTTCATAGTAAATCATCGATCCGAAGGAGGTGATTAGAATGCCTATTTTTCAATACGAAGCGTTGGATTCTCAGGGTGTAGGAGTCAAGGATGAAATAGAAGCCCTGAGTCAGAAAGAGGCGATAAGCAAAATACGAAATATGGGCTATTTCCCCACGAAGGTCCGTGAACATGGGGCCGGGAAAAAAGCTCCGGAAAAAGCCGCCGCAAAGCAGAAACCGAGGCGTGGCGCCGGTGGAAAGGTTAAAGTCAAACTTGTAACCCAGTTTGCGAGACAGCTTTCTACGCTGCAGGACGCAGGACTGCCCATTTTGAGGTCACTGCGTATTCTGCAGGAGCAGCAAAAAGCAGGAACATTCAAGAGAGTCATTGGTTATGTGGCAGATGACATCGAAGGCGGCTCAACACTCTCGGAAGCTATGAGCAGATTTCCACGGTGTTTTGACCGGTTGTTTGTGAACATGGTGGCAGCCGGAGAGACCGGCGGCGTGCTCGACCTTATTTTGGCACGTATTGCTGATTTTATGGAGAAAGCCCAGAAGCTTAAATCCCGGGTTAAAAGCGCCATGGTTTATCCGCTTGTGGTTTTGAGCGCGGCATTCGGTATTCTTTTAATGTTGATGTGGAAAGTGATACCCACGTTTACCGAAGTGCTGGGTGAAATGACAGAGGGTGGAAAGTTGCCGGCGTTGACGCAAATGGTGTTCGGAATGAGCAACTGGATAGCATATCACTATGGCTGGGCTATTCTGTTAGGAGTGCCGTTCGGAATAGTTTTTATACTCAAAGCTGTAAGAACAGTTCGTGCCGGCAGATACGTTCTGGATACTGTCAACCTGAAACTGCCGGTGGTGGGCAAACTTAGCGGTTACGTGGCCGTTACACGGTGGACAAGAACGTTAGGGACATTGATTGGTGCCGGTGTGCCGATTCTGGATGCTATTAACACTTCGCGGGAGACGGCTGGAAATGAGGTCTATGCCAGCATGCTTGGCAAGGTTCACAACTCAATCAGGCAGGGCGATACCTTCGCCAGCCCGCTAAAACAATCCAAAACCGTTGACCTAATCGTATCCAGCATGGTTTCCGTAGGCGAGGAAACAGGCGACCTGGATAAGATGCTTCTGAAAGTAGCCGACAACTTCGATGAGCAGGTTGACGTGATGGTCGGTTCACTGATGTCACTGCTTGAGCCGATTATGATTATTGTGCTCGGCTCTATCGTTATGACCATCGTCTTGTCGATATTTATGCCGATGATATCAGTTATCCAAAGTTTATCCGGAGGCTCCAGCTAAAAGCTGGACTAAATTAACAGGTCAAGCATTTATTTAATTGAATAATGAGGAGAATAAAATGAAACCGATTACCAAACAATCTGACAAAAAAACAGCGTTTACCATTATCGAGTTGCTGACCGTTATGAGTATTATCGTGATTCTCATCGGTCTGCTTTTGCCGTCTTTGAATATGGCCAAACGGTACGCAAAAGAAGTAAGGCAAAGGGCACAGTTCCACAGCATCGGCGCTGCGATGGAGCTTTTCAGTGCCAACAGCGGGTGGGGCGGCTATCCGCCTTCGGACGCCTTGGACACAGCGGCGACGCCTCTGTACTACTGTGGAGCACAAAAGCTTTGTGAAGCCATGATGGGCCAGGACCTGGCAGGCTTTCACCCGGATTCACAATTCCTGGCTGCTTGTACGGATGGAACCAATAAATTATACAATAATAATCCGGTAGGTGATCCACTTTATCCTACCGAAGAGGCGAATTTGAAGCTCAGAAAAGGGCCGTATTTAGAAACTGAAAAAGTTAGTGCCTATAGGTTAAGCGATTTGTATGCAAATACAGGGTCGAATCTTGATCCGGATTTGTTTGTTCTGTGCGACGTGTATAACCGCGTTAGAAACAGGACAACTGGAAAAGGAGTAGGTATGCCCGTACTTTACTATAAGGCCAATAAAGCAAATACCAAACATGACCCCAATGCCGCCTATCTCCCAACAACTGCCGGTGATAATGGCTATATTTACAATTATCTGGACAACGATGATTTAGTCCTGCTGGGGTTGCCGGGGAGTACAACTCCACATCCCATGGCTTCTACGCAGACTCCCGAAGTATTTTATGAAATGACAAGGGATAGCAGGGTTAGCTTGCCGGACGGCTGGCCGTACAGGCCGGATTCTTATATCCTGCTTTCGGCGGGTTTTGACGGTCTATATGGCACAGATGACGACATATTTAATTTTGACAAGGCACCCGGCCAGTAATGGGCGCGTAGAGGACTGAGAAGAAGTAAGGAGGTAATAGCTGTGAAAGATAAAAAATCAGCTCATCGGAACGGAGTCTGCCGAAGCGTGGCTTTTACGCTGGTGGAGTTATTATCGGTTCTGGGGATAATTGCCATATTGGTTGCGCTGCTTATTCCTGCTCTGACTATGGTGCGTGACATGGCAAAAGAAACACAGCAGAAGGCCCAGATTGCCACCATCGAGATGGCTCTGACGGCGTTTAAGCATGATTACGGCGATTATCCGCCGTCACACGGCACATTTGGTAGTAGTATAGACTATTATTACCCCGGAGCTCAGACTCTTGCCGAAGCCCTTGTGGGCTGGGACCTGTTGGGGTTTCATTTTAGCAACCCAAAGTCAAGCTGGGATTCAGTAGGAACTGCATATCCGCAGCCACCGACTGAGGATGATTTGAAAAATAACAGGAGAGGGCCTTATCTGGAGCTTGCAACCGCTAACGCGTTTCGTCTGAATAATCTATTTACTGGTATTTCTTCAAATTATAATTCAGATGCTTTTGTGATTTGTGATGTATTCGGCAAAAAGCCGGTAAAAGTCGGCGGAAAGACTGTTATGGCAGGGGCCCCAATCCTTTATTACAAGGCGAATACCTCCAGTAAAACAATAGACTATACTAGTCCTATACTGCGCACAGAGCTAATATACAATTACTTAGACAATCGCTCTTTTATTTATGATTTTATTCCAGCGAGTCCACTTTATGACACTCAATTTTTCTATGATTATATCAGAGACCCGAAGGTAACAACGGCAGTTTGGCCCTTCAGGCCTGAATCGTACCTGCTGATTTCAGCAGGGTCAGACGGCCTGTATGGGACGAGAGATGATATTTGTAATTTTGACCCTAATTTCCCCCCCGAATAAACGATGCGATTGGTTGTATTTGACAATGAAAAGAAGACGAAACAAAACCGGCGTTACGCTTGTCGAGATACTGGTTGTCGTGGCGGTAATTGCGATATTAATCTCAATGGTAATCGGTATCGCCGCCCGCATCGACACTCAGGGTAAGGAACAGCTTACAAAAAATACTTTGGCGCTGCTTGATGCCGCTTTGGGGGAATTTGGCGATTACGAGTATAGCTACACAGACTACCCAAGTTTCGCTGGGCTTAAGTACCCGCCGGACTGCAATAATTTCGATACGAGCGACTTCGCAACAGAGTTAGGATGGACAATTGGCGGCCCAGGTACGCACGATGCCAACTATTCGGGAAGCGAGGTGATGTATTTCTTTCTGAGCAAGGTCCCCGAAAGCAGAACGATACTGGATAAAATCGACACGAAACTGGTAACTAATCTGGATATCGACGGAGACCCTATAGAAATTACCGTCGGCTCCGGCCCAGGCGCCAAAGTATATGAGCTGTTTAGAGTAATCGACCCCTGGGGTGAGTCCCTGCGGTATAGCTACTACGATAATACCCTGGAAAATACCACAAGCGAGCCAAGGCGTGTTCCACTGGGACCAGGACCGAAGACTTTCCCTATAGTTACCTCGGCCGGGGCGGACAAAACTTTCGGCACTGATGATGATATAGAAAGTGAGTAGGCCGTTTTAGGCCTTTAGCGGCATAAAGATGAAGACAAAACACAGACAATCCGGTCTTTCGCTGATGGAGGAGGTGGTTGTCGTTGCAATCATAGCGATACTTGTCGTTTTCGGCCTGCCTGCCATCCGCGCGTTTACCAGGTCGGTCGAGTCCGGCGGCAGCGCAAGGGCTATGATAAGCGCGGCCCTGGCTTCAGGCCGTGCCATCGCCGCTAAAGAGCAGCACTACGCCGGCGTCAGGTTCCAAAATATTTATCAGGAAGACGGCTCCGGCTGTCAGTATATGATTTTCATCGTTTATGACTCCAATCTTCCTCGTGACAGTATGCAAGGCAATCTCGGCTGCCGGGCAGTCGAGGATTATAAGCCGATTAAGCTGCCTGATTCGGTCGGTGTGATGGATTTAATGGTTAACGATACGGAAATCAGTTCCGACCTTCAAATAGATACGCCTGCAGAGGTTAATGATACGACTACATTTTCAGTTCTTTTTTCACCATCCGGTAAACTGGTGACACACAACCTTTGGGTCAGGAATAGGGATGGAGACACCGGTAACGGCAGCAAAGATGATATCTTTAATACAGAATCTAACGTTCGAAATGGTATCGGAATGTTTGTACAGGATGAAAACGGGGAAACGGAACAGAGCCGGAATAGTTTTATCATTTATGACAGGGCCGCATTTGAAAAGCTGGATTTGAGCAGCAGATACACTGATTATCTGGATGATTTGGCTTCGCAGGAGATTTACATAAACCCATACACAGGAACGATGATAGAAAAATAAAATTAGTTGTTAGTTCGTGGTTTGTAGTTCATAAATAAAGGTTGGGAATACAATGAGTTTTAGATTTGAAGAATTGGTGGTTTATCAAAAAACTCTGGATTTTGTTGACAAGATTTATTCGTTAACTAAAGACTACCCTCGCGATGAGATGTTTGGCTTGACGAGTCAGTTGCGAAGGGCTGCTGTTTCGATTTCTTTGAATATTGCCGAAGGTTCTGCCCGGACCAAAAAGGATTTTGGCAGGTTTATCGATATGGCAAGAGGTTCAATTTTTGAATGTGTTGCTATATTAAAACTCTCTGTGAGGCAGAATTATATGAACCAGTTGAAATTTGAGGAGTTAGAAAAAGACCTGGTTGAGATATCAAAAATGTTAAGTGGTTTAAAGCGTAAATTGTCTTAAAGGCTACGAACTACGAACTACGAACTATGAACTACAAACTAAGTAATTCCGGTTTTTCTCTTACTGAGGTGCTGATAGCAGTGGGGATACTGGCTGTCGGAATGGTTTTTGTGGCCGGCGTTTTTCCAGCGGGTATTTATTTAACGACAATCGCCACTGAAAGGACCATTGCTGCGGTGGCTGCTGACGAGGCCTTTGCAAAAATAAGAATATACGCCGTAGGCGACCTTCTCGATGCAACTGATAATGTTGACATCACCACATTGCCAACAAACTCGCTAACGGACTTCAATGATTCCACCATATTTCATGCAACATCAGGAATTACGGCTGACGAATTTCAATATCCTTCGGTCGATACGAACGAACCGAACCAGTACTGCTGGTCGGCTTTGTGTAGGCGGGTAGCGCCTGACCCTAATCAGCTCGTGCAGGTAATAGTCTTTGTGAGCAGGAAGACAGGCGGGAACCTGAAGTATCCGGACCCGAGCGATCCGCTCAACAGCATGATCTATATCGATTGGCCGAGGCCGGTCATGGTCGGTGTAACGGGGACTGCCGGCGGTAACGAGCTGACAATCGACTCCGGCTATGAAACATTTATCAACGACGGCTATACGGTAGTCGATGACGCGACCGGCCGGATTTATCGCGTCCTCGAGCGTTATAAACCGCCCGATGACGACACAATTCTGCTTGACATGAATTGGGATGGGACGTCTGGAGCTGGATTTGTTTGGGTGGTCCCGCCGCCGGTCGGAGGCGGCAGACGCCCCTGCATAACGGTGTATCAGAAATTAATAATTTTTTGAACTTAAAAAATAAAATCATGGTGTCTTCGTGTCTTGGTGGCAAAAAGATGAAAAAGGCTTTTACTCTAATTGAGGTTGTAGTCGCTGTTGCGCTCCTGGCGGTAGTGTTTGTCTTTGCAGGCATGATTTTCAGGGTCGGCATAGAATCCTACCGCATCGCCGGCGCAAATGCGGAAATTATGCAGAAACTGCGTGCCATCACCGACCAGCTTAACGCCGACTTCAGGGGCGCAATATCACCCCCGGGAGGAATGATACATTTTGTTTATCCCGTTGGTTATCTCGACCCAAACAGCATATCCTACATTGATAATAAATTTACTTATACCGCTGCTGATATGGCTAATATTAAAGGTGTGAGGTCAGATAGTATCGTGTTTTTTGCAACCGGGGATTTTCAATCTACCCGTCAATATGCTTACGCCGGTTCAACTTCAGACAAAACTGTAATAGGTAATGTCGCGTGTATATTTTACGCTCTTGCAAACGTACCCACGTATAGTCTGGAGGAGAAACCTGACCCCAAAAAAAAGATATTGATGAGAAGACAAACAATAATAATCCCGGATCCAAACTGGGTTCCGTTAGATATAAATGATTTGGGTGAATATTGTAATGCACAGTCTTTGGCTGATTTAATTGCAGATTTTGATGCTAATACCCTGACGGACGACAAGAATTTGGACCCTAATAACCCGGATGATGTAGTAAACTATATGGCTAAAGGAGTGGACGATTTCACGATACAATATGTTGGGACTGAGTCGCCTCCGGACCTTTCTAAAAATTTTAATGACTGGCGGCCGAACAATAGCGATGTTATCGCCGGCTGGGCTGGGGAAGCATTAATTCCAATAGCCTTTAAGTTTACCTTTACGTTATACGATTCCAAGGCGATTATAAAAGAAGGCAGGAAATTTACCCATATCGTCTATGTAGGAAATTAAGAAGTTCATGGTTTTTAGATTATAGCATAGGGAATAAAGCATGATAAAAACAGGATTCAAACTACGAACCACGAACCACGAACCACGAACAAGGCTTGCCTCGGCCCTTATCATCGCTGTGATTTTGACCAGCCTGCTGGCCATCATCGGCATGATGTTCGTTATGATTGCGCGGGTGGACAAAATGTCGACATCGGCAATATCGCAAAACAAGGACCTTGATTCTGTTGCCGAAGCAGTTGTTGCGAAAATATCGCAGGAGTTGGTTTTAGATGTCCCGGGCGTGGCGGGGCAGGAATACTATGACTATCCCGATGCCAACAGTAATGCATGGCTGGCAAGTCTCGAACCGTACAAGTCCGGCACAAATTATTACTGGCGGCGGATAAGTGATATCTATAATAGGCTGGATGCAAATGATTTGCCGGCTGGAATCGTTCCTGATTACCAGTCAAGTATTGCTGAAGATGTTAGTGCCGATGCCGATGGTGACGGCGTGGCCGACTCAAAATGGGTCAAGCTTGATGATATAACCTCCAGCAAAGGTAAATCCATTTACGCGGCTGTCAGAATCGTTGACAACGGCGCAATGCTGAATGTCAACACCGCTTATGAATTCGACCCGAATGCAGGGAGCTCTAATCGGATTGACGGCTCAAGTCAGACACAAATTGACCTCTTTACTTTGGCACAAAGAAGTCTTTCAAATACCATAGGTCAGCTTGATGATGCAAGATTTGGTGACGAGCCCCTTCCTCACAATTTGGACGATTACATCAGAGATGTTGTCTGGCGTTATAATGAACCAGACGGCAATTACGCGCCGTTTGATATCTCCGACGAGCTGGAGATAAGAAACAGATTTACCCTGAACCGGACCGGTGTCGACTGCCGCCTTGAAAACTTCTGGGCCGATGCATTTAAAGGCGCAGGTTATTTGAGCACCCCAGTTACAGTAACAGCGGGTAATTACAGTGATTGGCTTGAAGAGGTACATTATGATTCGTTGGTGCCAACGGCGTATTCCTATCGGCACATCGGCACTATTTACAATATGGACCGGATTATCACCCCCGATTGTAACAAGATGACTAATATAAATACTGCTGATGTTAATACTTTATGCGAAAGCATTCGCAGAATTCTTAGTGATGCTAATTATCCGGATGTTAATAGTGTATCCGCACAGATAGCAGTCAATCTGATTGATTTTCGCGATAGCGATTCGAACGATATTACCGTTTATTACAATCCGGATGACGACGAGTCCTATTACGGCTTTGAGCAGCCGTGTATTTATATCTCCGAGCTGGCCCACAAATTTAAACAGGATTCGGTTGACCCCACTATTGTTTATACGTCTTATGCGATTGAGCTTTACAAGCCCTATGCGGGGGATAGCGACCCCTGCGGTTGGCAGCTTGTGAGCGGCGGCGGTAAGATCCAGATAAATAATTGGACGGCAGGCGAGCAGTATTATGTCATACTAAATGAGGACCCTTGTGTGCCGCTTGATGTTAATACGGGAACTACCGTGCAGCCTTACTCATTTAGTTTTGCCGCAGGCGACGAAATAGAGCTGCAGCGGCCCCTTCCCGGCGGCGGCCATATTAAAGTTGATTCGAAGGTGGTCCCTGACCCCTGTGGCGGCTGGTTGGATTATTCTGGTAATCCCCGCAGTATCCAGAGGGATATTGACCGGCACAAGTGTATAAGGCGTTTGTGGGCAGGTGCCGCTGATGTGTGTACTCCGACGTTGGGCAGCTACAATAGTTATTCGAGCAGTGACTCGAATATGATTCAGGCGCATCCCGAAAACAAACCTTTTACAAACATAGGCGAGATCGGAATGATTCTCCGCAAAAGGGCCTATCCGGATCAGTATGTCCCGTATGCGATGAACTCAAACGATACCGAAGCCACTGCGAGAGTTGATTTAGCTGACCCTAATTTCCAGAAGCTTTTTAAATATTTTACCGTCTTAGACCCTGCGGTTTACTCCTGGAACGACCCAAACGAAACAAGGGTTAAAGGTCGAATCAATATCAATACCGCACCGTGGTATGTTTTGGCGCAATTGCCCTGGGTTTCGCAGAAAAGTAGCGGCAACGACGACGCCAATCTCGCACGGGCAATCGTCGCATACAGGGACCAAGATAATCTTTTGTCTTCCGGCGGGCCTGATTATAGCGGCCGTTCTGGAGAACCGGGCTTTAGGGGTATCGGTGAGTTAAATAGGGTTGTTGCCGGCCCGGATAATTACAGTATGAATTACTACATTCTGGGTGCCGAAAGAAACATCGATTTGCCCGGTTTCCCGGATTTAACAACGCCTGCTCCAAGTTTGGGCGATGGTGCCCCTTACGATTTCGAGGAGCGCGATGTGATTTTCTCGCGGATTAGCAATCTCGTTACTGTCCGCAGTGATGTTTTCACTGCCTATATCCTCGTTCGCATCGGCCGCGACGGCCCGCAAAAGAGGGTTATGGCCATACTCGACAGAAGTAATGTCTATCCCGGCAGCGGCAAAGTCAGGGTTATTGCCATTCACCCTGTCCCCGACCCGAGATAGGTTCTTATGAAGATGATGCTAAACTTTTGATTTTAGAAGCTGCAGCAATTCAGCGTGTACTTTTTTGTTCGCTGCTATCGTGTAGAATTTCTGACCCTCGTAGCCGTCTAAATCAACGGGAAAGATTTTTCCACCCTGCCAGTCGCTCACAGCAGCCCCCGCGACTTCGGCAATCAGAATCCCGGCTGCTATGTCCCACAACTTTTGGTACTGGGCAATTGTAGCGACGAGCCCTCCTTTTGCGACGTAAGCAAGCTGCAGGGCCGTTGTGCCGATGTTGCGAAATCTCGTTTTCTGCATAATTTTGCATGCCCAGTCCGGCACGCCGTCATCAAAATGACTGTCCAGCCCGACGCTCGAATAGACATTCATTTCCTCTTCGCCGGCGTTTATTTGCTTACCGTTCATCTGCGCCTGGCCGCCTTTAACTGCCGTGAACATCGAATTTGTCGCCGGCTCAAAAATCGCACCCGCAACCGACTCGCCTTTGTGCATTACTGCAATGCTGACGGTAAACAGAAGCATTTGGTGGGCGTAATTATTGGTTCCGTCTATCGGGTCGATGACCCACCAGAAAGAATCTGTCCCTCGCGGCGGCTGCTTGAATATCCTGCCTGTGTCGCCTTCTTCAGCGATAAAGCCGTGGTTCGGGTAACTTTCCTTAATCTTATCGATGATTATCTGCTGGCATTGAGCGTCAGCCTGGGTTACCAATTCGCTGTTGTTTTTTATCGAAACTTTGATAGAGCTGAGTTCTTCCATCGCCCGCTGCCCAGCCAGGCGCGCTGCTGCAACACCGGTTTCCAGCATCCTGCTTAAATCTCTCTGTTCTAATACCATATGGTTCTGCCTTGACAAAATTACAATATTGCCTATTCTAACGCAATTATGCAGGTGAGCCAACAGATAAGTAAACCGAAAATCTTTTACCGTGCATTGTCTCACCAGCGCCTCGGCGCCGGATTTATTTTCTTGGCGCTGGTTGCTTTTTTTGGCCTGTTTGCGTTGACGGGGCACTACAAAATTTCGCTGTGGCCTTATCCCTGCGGTTTCCAGCAAAGATATAACCTGCCATGTCCGACTTGTGGGGTAACCACTTCGGTAAAGGCCTTCGCTCAGGGCAGAATTCTGGAGTCGTTTTACATCCAGCCGGCCGCCGCGTTTTTATGCTGTGTACTGACAATTTCAGCGTTTTTGGCTTTGTTTATAGCTGTTTCTGGAATATACTTCAGTTTTCTTAATCGTTTTTTCGATAAGACTAAAATAAAATACGCAGTTTTAGCCCTGATAATTATTGTCGCTGTCGGCTGGGCGGTAACATTAGCTCGGGCACTGGCGGCAAACAGTCAGGGATGAGTAAAAGAAAGGAATTATGATAAAGAAAATAGAGAGACTGATCGTTTTTGTTGTATTGGCTGGGCTTTTTTTCAATAGCGGCTGTGGAATTGTAGGCCTGGTAGGCACGCCAAGCCAGTATGAGAAAGAAATTCCCGCTGAATATGACCTTACTAAGCAAAAGGACAAAAAGATACTGGTGCTTGTTAAGCAGCCTAGTGGGTTCAGAGCCAAGACAAACCTGCATTATTATTTGACTGAGGCCGTTCGCGATAGTCTCGTATCAAATGTTAAAGTTAAGCCTAAGTATGTACTTTCCTATAAGGTGTTATCTGAGTTTCGCTCTAACAGAAGCGATTTTTCATCGCTTTCACCCGAAGAAGTGGGTAAAGCTTTGGGTGCAGATATCGTTTTGTTAGTAGAGATTAGAGATTTTCAGCTTAATGAAGTGGTGGGGTCAGGTTACTATAATGGGAGTTTAAGCGTTCAGGCGGCTGTTTATGATGCGAACGATGGGAAAGAGTGGGAAGGGAGAAATGTCGATGTCGGATTCGATACTGGGGAACGCGGGCAGGAGGGAGCCGCCATGCGATTGGTAAATGCTTGTGCCTACTGTATTACGAGATATTTGTATAACTGCCCGGAATACAAATTTAGGATTTCTGACGAGGGGAAAAACACCGGTTGGGGAGATTAGTTTGGTCGTAAGCCGCTGGGGAAATGGGGAAGATGGGGGATTTAGGGTAGCATCAAACGCGCAAGTTTGCGTTTTTAGGTGGGTGTAAAGTGGTAGAAATTGCTAAAAGTTGCTAAAAATGCGCGCAAAAGTTAGACAAAATGCGCGGAAAATGGTTGGAAATGGTAGGCAATTTCTTACCCCCCTGCGCATTTGATTGAAATTTTTTGTCGGCCACGAAGTCACCAATACACAAAGAAAAATTAGTCACAGATTGCCGAAGTTAACACCGCTGAAGCAGAGTAAATTGGTCGTTAGTGAATAGTCATTAGTTGGTCGAGTTCGGCAAAGCCGAGAGAGCATAGCCTCCAGTTGCTTGCTGAGGGCAGAAGATCAGGATGATGATTTGTTGGCGTCGGCGGGAGCATTCGGTTCGGCGATTTGTTTTTTTGTCAGGACCTCTTTTATTTTTTTGAGGACATCGGGAGAGGGGACATTCTGTTCCTGCATTACCAGCAGTGCGAAGTTGTCGGCGAGAATTTCCTCAGGATGGATAAGGTAGTCTGTGTTTTTTCCCACCTGCTCAATTAAGCCAGACAGTTCTTCCATATCCACGAGCTTAGGGTTTTGGCCATCGTACACAGGCCTAAAGTCAGAAGAGCCGCCATTTTGTTCAACCAACAGGAACTGGAACTGGAGGTAGTTGAAGAACTCGCCGCCGCGTGCAACATCATATTTCTCAGCGATGGAAAACAGGATTGGAACCACTGAAACCACCTTTCCATTAAGCTGAAGGCGGATGTAATGGTCGTTTCTCGACGCATCGGGATTGGTAATCTTGCGAGACTTAAGTTCAGCAGGGAACTCGATTTCGTTGCACTTTGTGAAGCCGATGAGCCCATAGAGCCGTTCGCGCAGGTCAGGGTTTGCCCGGGTCAGGACATGAAAAAGCTCGTGACAGATAAGTTTTTCGACAGCCGATTCGTTTTCTGCGAGCTTATCTTCCGGAATAATTACGGCACTGCCTCGGGTGTATGAAGCATGGCCTTCCTCGTTTCCAGTGGTCTTGACCATATAGATTGTCTTTGGAAAGGGAAGGGGCAGAATTTTAAGCTTTGCCTGAAGGTTATAGAAAGCGGATTCAACTTTCTGCTTTTCGCTGTCGGTCCAGGGGAGGGCATTGTGGCCTGCGAACTCAAGAAACTCTGCTTTTGAAACGTCCCTATCTGTTTTCAGCCTTGCGGAACGGTCGAACGGACTCAGACATTGAACGAAGTCATCTTGTGTGGAAAGAATCTTTTTACCTTCATCAACAGTAGCGAAGACAACGGCGGTGTTGTCGCCTAGTTTTATATCACCTATGCAGGTTGTTGTAATAAAAGCACAAATAACAAAGAATGACAGATACAGGTTTTTCATATATATCTCCTTGCCGAGTATAACAATCGGAGTTTTCGGTAATATTAAGCTGAGAGGCGAGATGAGGGCAACAAAAATAGCGAATTAGAGAATTGGTGTCTGGGTTCTGGATAACGACATTCCGGGATCTCCACTGCGCTACGAGGGTGAAATTACTTGACAGTTGGGGCGGAATGGGGCAATATAGGGGGGTTAATATGTTTATTGTAAGGAGAAATGATTATGTCGTTTGGCCGTATGAATAAGAAAACCCTGTATCACGTCGTCTATGTCTTTATCTGCATAATGCTTGGTACGCTGCCTGCGGCGGCGCAGCCATCGGGCGGGCCTTATGGGCCGATTAAGCAGAAATACGATTTGCCTAAGGTTGATGGGAAGATTTACTACGTGGCTCCGGACGGCAAGGCGGAGGAAACAGGGGAAACGCTCGAGAAGCCGACGACAATAGAAGCTGCGATAGAGCGGGTAGTAAGCGGCGACGCAATCGTGATGCGCGGCGGGATTTACCGCACGGGGGAACTGGTACTGAACCAGGGAATCACTATACAGCCATACGAGGATGAGCTGCCGATTTTTAAGGGCACATTTGTTGCGAAGGAGTGGGAGAATCTGCACAACGGATTATGGTGTACATCATGGGACAGATTATTTCCCGAGAAGCCATTAGACTGGTGGAAGCGGAAGCGGCATGGGAAGGGGACACCGCTGGATCGTTTTAATAATGATATGGTGTTCGTGGACGGGAAGTTTCTGCAATCGGTCGGCTGGGAAGGCAATATTGACGCGAATTCCTACACAATCGATTATGAAGCGAAGGTGGTTTATATAGGGGTTGAACCAAACGACCACACGATAGAAATAACCGCCTTTAACGGCGGACTTACGCGGACAACGAAGGAATGTCACGGTAAGAAATCGGACGGCAAAGGGCCTGTGATTCGGGGAATCACTTTTACCCAGTATGCGCGGCTGGCGATGGAAGTTGCGGGGACGGAGCCGGAAGCCTTGTCCGCTGAGAGCAATCACGGCAAGGAAGTGACCGGGACGACTTTGGAGAATTGCGAGATTAGTTTCTGTTCGAGAGTGGCCGCTTATTTGCGCGGAGATGGTTTGACGATTCGGCATTGTAAAGTGAGCGATACAAGCACGGAAGGCATTTATATTATCGCCTCGTCGGATGTTTTGCTGGAGAAAAACATTTTCACACGGAACAATATCGAGAACATCACGGGATATTTTCCTGCGGCGGTGAAGATATTTAATCAGAGTTACCGCGTTACGTGCAGGGACAATTTGATTATCGACCTTCCGAATTCGAACGGTATCTGGTATGACGTGGGCGAGGTTGACGGCGTGTTCGTGGACAACTGGGTCGAGGGTGTAGGCAAAGTCGAAGGGCGGGTCATGGGTGAACGGTGGTATCCGAGCGACAGCGGATTTTTCTTTGAAATATCAAAGGGAGTAATTGTCGCCGGCAACGTGTTCGTCAACTGCGACCAGGGCATTCGCGTGCTCAACAGCTGCGATGCTCAAGTTTACAATAACACATTGGTGAACAGCACGGTATTCTTCGGGCGCACCTCAAGGGGTATAGCTGAGACCACTTACGGATGGGACCATCCGAGCACCGGGCCTGCTGTCGACGAAAGGGACGGACACGTATTTGTTAATAACCTTATGACGGCGGATGAGAATCATCGCGGACCGCTTTTGGTTTTCTGGCAGCCTGCGAACTTGTGCGAACGGTTTAATAAGCCACAGGTGAATCAGCTGGATTATAATGTTTATGTTCGGGCGAGTGACAAGGTTGAGCCGCTGATTTTGTGGAGTCCGGCGGCGGACGTTAATTGCCAGACGAAACTTGGTTCGCCGGAGGGTATGCAGAAGCTGCATGCGGAATTTTCGGCCCACAGCAAGTATTTCCCTGGTTACAGCGGTTCGTTATTCAAGGGTCCCGAACTGGGTAATTACCAATTATTAAAGGGATTTCCCGGGGCTATGACGGCGACCAGTCTTCCGGCTGAAATCGAGAAGCTTCTCGGCCGAGGCAAAGATTCGCAGTTTACCGGAGCGTATCCTCCTCAGTAAAGCAAGCTAAAGTCCTGGTTATAATGGGGTTGATGGCAAAATTCAGGCCAATAACGGCCAATTTTGCACAATAGTGATATTTTTCAGCAAGGGCGTGATTGATATTCATTACGGGGGCAGTTACAATATTAACCCTAAGATTGAGAGAAGTTTTTTTTGGAGACCAATTAATGATTAAGGTTCTAATTACGGACAAACTTGCACAGGAAGGAATTGATTTACTAAATTCCAAAGACGGCGTCGAGGCCGTTGTGAAACTTAAGATAAGCGAAGACGAACTTGCCAAGATTATCGGCGAATACGACGGCTTGATAGTCCGCAGCGATACAAAAGTTACCGCCAAGGTGCTGGCCAACCCGGGGAAACTGAAGGGTGTTGCCAGGGCGGGAGTTGGCATAGATAACATCGACGTTCCGGCGGCGACGAGGAAAGGCGTTCTCGTTATGAATACTCCCGGCGGCAATACGCTAAGCGCAGCGGAACATACGATGGCATTGATGCTCGCAATGAGCAGAAACGTCGTTCCCGCGTGCAACAGCCTGAAGAGCGAGGCATGGGACAGAAAAAAATATATGGGTAACCAGCTCAACGGCAAGGTGCTCGGCGTTATAGGGCTGGGCAGAATCGGCATGGCTGTGGCGAGAATGGCCAAAGGATTTAATATGAAGATTCTCGGCTATGACCCGCTGGCAGCTCCGCCGGATGCGGAGAAAACCGGAGTCGAAGTAGTTGGCAAGCTCGAAAAGATATTTAAGGAAGCGGACTATATTACCGTTCACGTTCCGAAGAACGAGCAAACGCTGAATATGATTGGCGCCGAGCAAATCAAGATGATGAAGCCAACCGTTCGGCTGGTTAACTGCGCCAGAGGCGGGATAATTAACGAAGATGCGGCTTACAATGCACTTGCGGAGAAGCGAATAGCCGGGGTTGCGTTGGACGTTTTTCCGAAAGAGCCGCCTGAGAGTTTCCGTTTCAAAGATTATGAAAACTGTCTTGTTACGCCGCACCTTGGCGCCAGCACAGAGGAGGCGCAGGTGGAGGTCGCCGTCGAAGCGGCGGAGATTCTTGTCGAGGCCATCAAGGGCGGGGCGGTCAGAAACGCAGTGAACGCACCATCTGCGGCAGGGGCTATGCCTCAGATTGTGAGCCAGTATGCAGAGCTTGCCCGGCGGATAGGCACGCTTATGAGCGCTATAACGACGAGCCCTATCAAGAAGGTCGGAGTTCAATATCGCGGCACAATTGCGGAAGCAGCTATCGAACCGGTTACACTTGGCTTTTTAATCGGCTTGCTGCAGCGGCATTTCGATATGCCTTTGAATATGGTCAATGTCGGTGTCCTTGCAAAAGAGCGCGGCATAAGCATCGACGAGACGAAGAATACGGAGGCAAAGGATGTCGCGGCAAGTTTCAGCGCCAAAATCGTTACCGATAAAGTTACACGGACCGTAACGGGTTCTGTGTTCGGAGGGAAACTGCTGCGGATAACCGAGCTTGACGGATTCAATATAGAGATGACGCCGCAGGGGCCTGTAATGGTCATCTTTAACGACGACAAGCCGGGCGTTATTGGGGCAGTGGGGACTGTTTGCGGCAAGTATAAAATCAATATATGCACGATGGGTGTCGGTCAGAAGCCAGAGGAACGAAAAGCCGTTCTTGCCGTAAGTCTCGACAAAGAACCCGACGCAAAAGCTGTTGAAGAGCTCGGCAAACTTGATTTTGTGAACGAAATTTACGTTTGCAAGTTATAGATTAGTATGCCTGAGAAATTGATAATAAGTATCAGCGGGATGAGAGGTATCGTCGGCGAAAATCTTACGCCTTCGATTGCCGCCGAGTACGGGTGCGCCTTCGGTAAATTTCTGAAGAACAGTCATGCCAGCAGAAATGGGAAATTTTCCGTGTGCATCGGGCGTGATTCTCGGTCAAGCGGGGAGATGTTAAAGTCGGCAGTAGCGACGGGATTATGTACGGTCGGAGTCGACGTGGTTGATTTAGGGCTGACGACCACCCCCGGCGTCGGTATTATGGTAAGAGAACTGCAATGCAACGGCGGAGTCATAATCACCGCTTCACATAATCCGATTCAATATAACGGAATAAAACTATTACTCGGTAATGGTATTGCTCCGCCGGCCGATACAGCAGAAAAAATCAAGCAGTATTTTTTCGATAAGCATTTTGCTCTTGTCGATTCACTTAATCACGGCAAGATAATCACTAATGAGCAGACAGATGCCACGCATATAGAAAAGGTGTTGACAATAGCCGACGAGGAAGCAATCGCGACGAAGAAATTTAAGGTTGTTTTAGACAGCGTTAACGGGGCAGGGGGGCGAGTAACCAAAAAAATACTTGCCAAGCTCGGCTGTGAAGTTATCGCAATAAACGATGAACCGACGGGCATATTCGCCCACAGACCTGAACCAACAGCTGAGAACCTGACCGGCCTTTGTAAAGCAGTAAAAGAGAATGGAGCCGACATCGGCTTTGCGCAGGACCCTGATGCTGACAGACTGGCGATTGTCGACGAGGCGGGGACATACATCGGCGAAGAATACACACTTGTCCTTGCGGCCAAATACATTTTCAGCAGGGAAACCGGCAAAGCGGCAGCAAATCTTTCGACGTCGCGGATGATAGACGACGTTGCCAGGGAGGCCGGCGGTCAGGTCATCCGCACGGCTGTCGGCGAGGCAAACGTGGCCCAGGCCATGATAGAACACAGCTGCGTCATCGGCGGCGAAGGCAACGGCGGCGTAATTGATTTGAGAGTCGGGCCAATACGAGATAGTCTTGTAGGCATTGCCCTTATCCTGCAATTGATGGCCGAGACAGGGAAAACGGTAAGCCAACTGGCCGGCGAAATCCCCAGCTATTATATGAGCAAAGAAAAATTTGCTGCGGACAAGTCGCAGGCCGAGCAAATACTGAAACTGGCCCAAAAGACATTCGCCAGTGCGAAGCTTAATACCACCGATGGCTGCCGATTCGATTTCGACGACGGCTGGCTGCATATACGGCCGAGCAACACCGAACCAGTTGTTCGAGTTATCGCAGAGGCAACCAGTAAACAGGCTGTTAGAAAATATATCGATACCGTTCTTAAAATTACACGCTAACGGACTGAAAAGAAAACCTGTATGGATGCAGATAAACAACAGTTAGCCTCAAAGCAGCTTCGGCGTGTTACATATCTTAGCATAGCAGCCAACTTTTTTCTGGTTGGCGGGAAGTTCATCGTAGGTTCAATAACCGGTTCATTGTCCCTGCTTGCTGACGCAGTTCATTCGGTATCGGATATGCTTACCGATATAGCTGTCCTGCTGGGCCTTTATTTCGGCTCAAAAGAGCCCGATTCGGAACACCCATACGGACACGGCAAGCTGGAGACACTTTCGGCCATTGCGATAGCCTTGGGCCTATTAGGGGTGGGACTGGGGATGATATACTACGCGGCCCTTGACATTGCAAAGGGCCATGTTACACGTCCAAGTAACATGGTTCTGGCAGCAGCGGTTATAGCTATCGTCATTAAAGAGGTGGTTTATCGCGTTACAAAAGCGGCGGCGATGAAATATCACTGTCCAGCGGCGCTTGCGAACGCATGGCACGACCGTGCCGACGCTTTAAGCTCGGTTGCCGTTATCGCCGGGGTAGTCGCGCAGAAATTCGGATTTGGCCACGGCGACCAGGTTGCAGCCATCGGCATCGGCGTTATGGTCGTGATAGTTGCCACCGGTCTTATCGGGGACTGCCTCGGGGAACTAATCGAAAAAGCTGTTGATAAGGCGACGATAGAGCAGATTGAAGGTATTATTAAAGCCAACGGACAGATCCGTCAGTATCATCAGCTTCGGACTCGCACCATCGGAAGGCAGGTCTCCCTCGACGTGCATATCCTCGTCGACCCGCATCTGCACATAGCTGCCGCCCACGGGATAGCCGATAGTTTAGAAAAAGCCCTGACCGAGCAGATAACACGCCCCGTAAACATTACGATTCACGTCGAGCCGGACACACCTGAGCTTAGAAAATCGGTCTAAATGAGAATTAATGAATAATAAAAAGCTTTACAAATCACTTCGATGTGAGGTAATATAGTCTGCCTTTAAGAACTGTGTTTTGTGTTCAGAAAGGTTATTAAATAATATGGCCCTCAAGAAGTTTTTCAATCCAAGCTCAGTTGCTATAGTCGGAGCGTCCAGGACAAAAGGCAAGGTGGGCTATGAAATCCTCAAAAGTATACTCGAAGGGAAATATAAGGGCGGTATATTCCCGATCAATCCGAATACGGAGACGATAGAAGGGCTTAAGTGTTATCCAGACCTTGAGTCTATCGGCCAGGTTCCTGAGCTTGTGATTATTGTGGTGCCTGCCAAGGCGGTTCCGGCGGTTATGCAACAGTGTGCAAAGATCGGCAGCAGAGCAGTTATCATTATTACAGCCGGTTTCAAGGAGGTTAACCAGGAGGGCAGAGAGCTTGAAAATTGCGTTATTCAGATAGCAAAGCAGGGGCACATTCGAGTAATTGGCCCGAATTGCCTCGGGGTGATAGTACCGGGCAGTAACCTAAATGCCAGTTTCGGTGGGGAGATGCCTGCAGAGGGGACGATAGGATATATTTCGCAATCAGGGGCCTTAATGGCAGCGATTCTCGATATGGCCAATGCCAACCGTATCGGTTTCAGCAAACTTGTGAGCATAGGCAATAAAGCGGACATCAATGAGCTCGATGTCATAAAGGCCTTTGCAGCCGACGCTGAAACACGGGTCATTGCGGGCTACCTTGAGAGCATTGTTGACGGGAACACATTTGTGAGCCAGGCGGAGCAGCTATCTCTGCTAAAACCGATATTACTGATGAAGGCCGGCGTGACATCGGCTGGCGCAAAGGCGGCATCGTCTCATACGGGCAGCCTTGCGGGCAGTGAAGTTGCGTATGAATGTGTATTCGAGCGAGCAGGCATTATACGATGCAGTTCCATAAAGCAGCAGTTTGATTATGCTCAGGCGTTTGCGAATCAACCCCTGCCTACGGGTTCGAGGGTGGTATTAATTACCAATGCCGGTGGGGCTGGTATTATGGCGGCGGACTCTGTAGAACAACATGGTCTTAGCTTTGCGAAGCTGAGCGAAGAGACAACAGCCAAACTGGCAGCGAAGCTTCCGGCTTCGGCCAATATTAATAATCCTGTAGATATACTCGGAGATGCCTTAGCAGACCGTTATGAATTTGTCCTCGATACTGTCCTTGAAGACGAAGGTGTTGACATAGTTTTGGTTCTTCTGACCCCCCAGGCAATGACTCAGCCTGCAGCTACAGCTGAGGCAATGGTCAGAATAACGAGCCGGAAACCAGCTAAAACCGTTCTTGCCTGTTTTCTCGGCGCCAGCAAAATAGCCGAAGCAGTAAAGATATTAAAGAAAGGTAAAATCCCGATATATGATTCTACGGCGATGGCAGTTTCGACTATTAAAGTAATGACAGATTATGTGCGATGGCGGACGCGGCCTAAACGCGTGGTGAAGCTATTTGCCGTTAACCGTAGAAAGGTTGAAAATGTTATAGAGAGGCATCTGCGGCGCGGGATTCGTGAAATCAGTGAAGAAGATTCGAAGGAGATACTCGAGGCGTACGGATTTGTGACGCCGAAGGGTTCTATAGCAACGACATCGCAGCAGGCGGCGAACATAGCGCAGCAACTGGGATTTCCTGTTGCACTGAAAATCTGGTCGCCTGATATATTACACAAATCAGATGTCGGCGGTGTTAAGCTCGGTTTAAAAAGCGAAGCCGAGGTGATGGACGCTTTTGACCTGATGATGTACCGAATGCCGAAACAGGTTCCTGGCGCAAATATCCTCGGCGTTCTTGTTCAGGAGATGTGCAGAAGCGGCAAAGAGGTCATACTTGGGGTGCATCGCGACCCTCATTTTGGTCCATTGATGATGTTCGGGATGGGCGGGACGATGGTTGAGGTTCTAAAGGATGTGGCATTTTACCTGGCACCGCTGACGGCAGAAGAGGCAAAGCAGATGCTTGTCAATACCCGGACATACAAGATACTGAAGGGTGTTCGCGGCGAAGAGGGAGTGGACATAGATATAATAGCAGAGGGGCTGCAAAGACTATCACAGCTGGTTACAGAGTTTCCGCAGATTCAAGAGATGGATATAAACCCGTATGTTGTCGGCCCGGCAGGGACGACGTCAATTGCTGTTGATGCAAGGATAAGTGTAGAACAGGTTTAACTGAGAAAGACTGCTTATGCAAAGACTTGACTGGAAAGAGAAGTACAAGGAGAAAATAACGACAGCGGCTTCGGCGATGAAGCTGATTAAATCCGGCAATCATATATTCATAGGGACGGGCTGCGGTCAGCCGCAGCATCTTGTTGAAGCTTTGGTCAAGCATTCCAGCGGAATCACTGACGCTCATATAGTTCATCTGCTGACTATGGGCGCTGCGCCTTATGCCGACGAGAAGTTTCGCGAGAAGTTCAAGATGAACAGTTTTTTCATTGCCGATAACGTTCGCGATACTTTGAGCAGGGGTATCGGCGACTACACCCCCATATTTCTCTCGGAGATACCGCGTGAGTTCGAGCGAGGCAGAATTCCGATTGATGTTGCGTTAATTAGTGTAACACCACCAGATGTAAACGGTTTGTGCAGTCTTGGTGTGTCGGTAGATATTGTCAAGTCTGCCGCTGCCAATGCAAGGTACATCATAGCGCAGGTGAACAGCAGAATGCCTCGGACGTTCGGTGACAGCTTCGTACATGTCAATACCATCGATGCTCTGGTGCCCTGCGATGAGGAAATTATTGAAACCATTATACCCGAACCTGACGAGACCCTTCGCAGCATCGGTGAAAATATCGCCAGACTCGTCGAAGACGGCAGCACGATTGAGTGCGGTATAGGACAAATACCTCATGCCCTTGCTGAATTTTTATTATATAAGAAAGACCTTGGTATTCATACGGAGATGTTCAGTGATTGGATTATAGATTTGATTGAAAGCGGAGTGGTCACGTGCGCGAAAAAGACACTCAATCACGGCAAAGTCGTGGCGAGTTTTTGTATGGGCTCAAGGCGGCTTTATGATTACATAGACAATAATCCCTTTTTTGAGTTTTATCCCACCGAATATGTTAACGACCCTTACGTAATAAGCCAGAATGAGAAGATGGTCGGGATAAATGTCGGATTAGAAATTGACCTGACAGGTCAGGTGTGTTCGGATTCGCTTGGTTACAGATTTTACAGCGGCATCGGCGGGCAGGTTGATTTTATTCGCGGGTCAGCCAGAAGCAGGGGGGGCAAGGCGATTATCGCGATGCCTTCCACTGCGAAGAACGGGACGATAAGCAGGATTGTGCCACATCTGACCGAGGGAGCCGGTGTAGTTACCACCCGCGGCGATGTTCATTATGTAGTTACCGAATACGGAACCGCCTACCTGCACGGTAAGAGCATTAGAGAAAGAGTCCTGTCGCTGATTAATATTGCGCATCCGAAGTTCCGGAAAGAGCTGATTCAGGCTGCCAAAGAGCAGAGGTATATTTACTCCGACCAGATAGAGCTGGATACCGAACAGGTTATATATCCGGAAGGTCTGGAGCGTTATGATACTTTACGTGACGGCACGGAGATATTCTTCAGGCCGGTGCGGCCTACCGATGAGGCGGCATTATCAGAGATGCTGTATTCGCTCAGCAGTAAATCTGTTCAGACCCGCTATATGACTCACACAATTGCTTTTCCTCATAAAGATGTCCAGCAGCTAACAAACATCGATTATTACCAGGACTTAGCCATTGTGGGGACGGTCCCGGGGGTATCTGGCGAAGAGATAGTTGCTATTGCCCAGTATTTTCTCGACCCAAAGACTCATGCAGCAGAGGTGGCTTTTATTGTGCAGGATGAGTGGCAGCAGAAGGGGATGGGGACATTTCTGTTGGAGTACCTTACCCAAATCGCCAAGAATCGCGGTGTAAAGCGTTTTTACGCGAAAGTATTGCCGAGTAATAAAGCGATGCTGTCAGTCTTTCACAACTCCGGCTACAAAGTGAACACTGAGTTCGATGGTGAAGTTTATAGTGTAACATACAGTTTGGCGGAGAAAGAAAGGTAAGAACAGCCTTTGGGGACGAGAGAATCAGTATTTATTTATTCGAAGGATTTGGAGAAGTATCCGTATCCGCCGGAGCATCCGTTTAGTACAATCCGGGCTAAAAGGGTTCGGGAGATTGCCAATTCAATGGGGCTTTTGTCCGGAGCAGGCAGAAAAGAAGCGGCACCTGAGCCAATTGAGAGAATCATTCTCAAGAAGTTTCATTCATCGCGTTACCTGCATACCTTGAAAGAGGTGTCCAGAGGTAAATTTACCCCTGAGGCGATGGGTATGGGAATCGGGACGTCGGATTGTCCTGTCTTTAAGGGGTTATACGAAGGGGCTGTTTTGGCGGCAGGGGGGACACTGGTGGGTGCAAAGCAGATATTGTCGGGTGAAGCGGATGCGGCATTTAATCCGTCAGGCGGGTTTCATCATGCGGGACCTGAACGAGCATCTGGTTTTTGCTATATCAATGATGTTGCGCTTGCCTGTATGGTGTTGGCGGAGGAGGGGAAGAAGGTGTTATATCTTGATGTGGACGTTCATCACGGCGATGGGGTGGCGTACGCTTTTTTTGACCGGCGCGATGTGATGACTATATCGCTGCACCAGAACCCGAGGACACTATTTCCGGGAACGGGTTTCGAAGATGAAATCGGCAGCGGGGAAGGGAAAGGTTACTGCGTAAATATCCCCCTGCCGATAGGCACTTATGATGAAGCATATATAAAGACATTTGAAGCACTGGTGCTGCCGTTGATCGGGGTATACAAGCCGGATGTATTTGTTTTCGAGCTGGGGACGGATGCTCTTGCAGGCGACCCGCTTGCTCATCTGTCTCTTACTAATAATGTTTATGTAGAAATCATCAATCACCTATTAGGTTTTAACAAACCTATTCTTATGACGGGCGGCGGTGGTTATAACATCGGCAATACGGTGAGAGCATGGACGCTTGCATGGAGTGTTCTATGCGGTGCAGACAGCGAAAGTCATGAACACGCTCTTGGCGGAGTTATGCTCGGCAGCACCGAATGGCAGGGCGGTTTAAGAGACCAGGTGTTAGCTGTGAGCAATCAGCAGCGTGATGCAGTGATGTCCGCAATAGAAGTAATAATAGAGCAAATTAAGAAGAATGTATTCCCACTGCACGGATTGTGACGGAAGTTGATATAAAAAAGCCCGGGGTATGCCCGGGCTTTTTGTATATTTAAAGCAGGTTTTTTCGAGTTAGTCTTCTGCTTATGCCTGAACCGCCGGCTCTGATATTGCGACGGGTTTCAGTGTGGTGGCTATAAGTGCTGCAAGAATACACGCGATACCAGCCGGTATGAATGCCCACATCCAAGCCTGAGCATTTCCCATATATCCTCCGAGGATAGGTCCTGCGATACCACCTACGCCATATGCCATAAAGACCCATGGGTAGTTTTCACCAACGTTTTTATTACCAAAGAGGTCGGCAGTTGCAGCAGGGAAAAGAGCAAAGTTACCGCCGAAATTAAATCCGATAATGGCGGCGCCGATATATAGTCCCCATTCGCTTCCGCCGATGAAGAAGAAGACAATCATCATTATTCCCTGTATGAAATTCATAATGATTATCGAGTTCTTTCTTCCGAGTTTGTCGGAGGCCGCCCCCCAGACAATGCGGCCGAGGCCGTTGAGCAGTGCATAGAACAGGCCCATGGCGGTTCCTGTAATGATGCTTGCCTTGGTAGAATCAATGCCAGCTTTTGCGAGAGCGTCCATGCCAAAAAGCTTGATAATGCCAATTACCATCAGTCCCGCACCGGCACCAAATGTGAAGTTTATAAATAAAACCCAGAATTGATATTTTTTAGCCATTCTGGCCGGTGTTAGATTTACACCTCCTTCACTGCCTTTACCTGTTACAGGCGGTGTCCAGCCCTTGGGAAGCCATCCCTCTGGAGGGTTAATCATAACTAATGAGCCGAGCCCCACGAGAACGGCAAATAAAATGCCGTAGAGCTTAAACACTTCACTTACGCTCCATCCAGCTCCGAAGAGTCCCATCCAGCCGGGAGTAAGGTCAACCGGGCCGAATTTAAAGCCCTGAGTGAGCTTAACCCAAATAAGTGCTCCGAATCCGAAACCAGCAACAGCGAGGCCCATAATGAGACCTTTCTTATCGGGGAACCATTTTGCCAGAGCCGCAATCGGGCATACATAGGCAAGGCCAATACCTGCTCCGCCGAGGAGGCCTACACCGAGCAGGATGCCTGCGAAGCTTGTTCCGGAAAAACCAGCCAACAGATAACCTATCCCCAGAACAATACCACCGGTGATGGCAACTTTTCTGGGGCCGACTTTTTTCTGCCATTTTCCCGCAATCAGAGCCATTACAACGGCGAAGGAAACAAGGCCGATAGAAAAAGGCCACTGGGTTTTATCGGTGGCGAAGTTGAAAGGCGCTTCGGTTAATTTCTTTGTAAATGCGGACCAAGCATAAATAGCTCCCAGACAAAGCTGGATGAGGATGCCGCCTACCACTACCAGCCATCGATTCATAACTTTTTGCTCGTTCATTTTGTCTCCTTTACCTCAAAAGCAGACGGGTGCGCAACTTTTCATTGCACACCCGAGTCCTTTTTAATCAGTTTAATCCGTGGTTAAAATCCAAAATCCTAAACCTGCAAATTAAAATCACTTACCGCGGCCTTTCACAAGTTCTTCTACAACGTGCGGGTCTGCGAGAGTTGTGATATCACCGAGGTTCGAAGTGTTTCCCTCGGCTATTTTGCGCAGTATTCGCCTCATAATTTTCCCGGAACGTGTCTTCGGAAGAGCAGGGGCAAATTGTATCGCTTCAGGGACGGCAATTGCTCCTATTTCCTTGCGAACGTGCAGGAGGAGTTCCTTTTTCAGGTCTTCGTTTTCCTGGACACCCTGCTTTAGTGTTACAAACGCATACAATCCCTGCCCCTTTATATCGTGCGGAACGGGAGTAACCGCCGCCTCTGCCACTTTCTCATGGCTGACGAGTGCGCTTTCCACCTCAGCCGTTCCAATGCGGTGTCCTGAGACGTTCACCACGTCGTCGATTCTTCCCATCAGCCAGTAATCGCCATCTTCATCTACTCGGCAGCCGTCACCGGCGAAGTAAATGTTATCAAACATTGTGAAATATGTATCAATGAACCTGTCATGGTCGCCCCACATTGTGCGCATCATTCCAGGCCAGGGCCTTTTTATACAGAGCTTTCCGCCTTCGTTCACATCACATTGGCTTCCATCATCCCGCAGGACAACAGCGTCAACACCGAAGAAGGGCTGGTTTGCGCTGGCGGGCTTTAACGTATGAGCACCGGGCAGAGGTGTAATCATAAATCCGCCGGTTTCCGTCTGCCACCAGGTATCAACGATTGGACATCGGTTGCGTCCTATCTTTTCGTAGTACCACATCCATGCCTCAGGATTTATGGGCTCGCCGACTGTTCCGAGGATTCTCAGAGTGTCGAGTTTGTATTTGGCGGGCCATTCCTCGCCGAGACGCATCAGTGCTCTAATAGCAGTTGGTGCAGTATAGAAAACAGTAACGCCGAACTTATCGCAAATCTGCCAGAAGCGTCCGGCATCCGGATAAGTGGGGACTCCTTCGAACATTAATGATGTGCTTCCATTTGCAAGCGGGCCATAGACAATATAGCTGTGGCCTGTCACCCAGCCGATATCAGCAGTACACCAATAAATATCATCGTCGTGAATGTTGAAAACGAGTTTGTGGGTAAGAGTGACGTGCATCAGATATCCGCCGGTAGTATGGACAACACCCTTGGGCTTTCCAGTCGAGCCGGAAGTATAAAGGATAAAGAGGGGGTCTTCGGCGTTCATATGTTCTGCTTCGCATTGCTCTTTGGCGCCGGCCATTTCGTCATGATACCATGTATCTCTGCCGTCTTTCATATTGCAGGGCTCATCGTTGACTTTTACAACTATAGCGGATTCGATTGTCGGTGTTTTTTCGAGAGCTGCGTCGGCTATGTCTTTCAGTTTGATATGTTTACCGGCTCTCAGTGAAACATTTGAAGTGATAAGCATTTTGCAGTCGGAGTCATTGATTCGGCCTTCAATGGCATCGGAGCTGAATCCGCCGAATATGACCGAGTGAATAGCGCCGATGCGGGCACATGCAAGCATCACTATAGTAAGTTCAGGGACCATCGGCATGTAAATTGCGACACGGTCACCCTTTTTTATGCCTTTTGATTTCAGGACATTAGCAAATTTACAAACGTGCTTGTACAGTTCTTCGTAGGTAAATTTCTTAACGGCATCTTCAGCTTCACCCTGCCAAATCAGCGCGGTTTTCTTTGCGGTTGGCGTGCCAAGATGACGGTCGAGGCAGTTATATGCTATGTTCAGCTCGCCGTCTGCGAACCATGTGTGTTCTATTTTGCGACTTTTCGTGTCCCATGTATACTCGAGACTTTTGGTCGGTTTTTTGAACCAGGTTAGACTTTTGGCCTGCTCCATCCAGAAGCTATCGGGGTCGTTGATAGACTGCTCCCACATTTCTTGATACTGCTGCCTGGTGGTTATATAAGCATTTTTCTTGATGTTTGCCGGAGGCGGGAACGTTCGCTTTTCGACCATAAGAGACTGGATAGCTTTTTGTTGTTCTGCCATAATACGATTCCTCACAACTCAAAATTAACATACTTTTCATTCAACCTTGGTTTAGATACCAGAATCTAACATACTATCCGAGTTGGTGGAATATGTCAATCAACTTAATTCGATTTTTTACTTGATTTGCATTTATTTGCTGATAAACTCGCTGTCTATTTATTTAATTTCACGGCTGAAGAGGCTTTTTATAGTGCTTTTTTGAAAGGAAGATTATGAAAAGGATTTTACTAATTATGATGATGCTACTGGCCGCGGCCTCTTTAGCGGTGGCAGCGGAAACGGAACAGGAAAAGAAACTTGGCGTTACTTTTGACCTGCAGTATCACAGCAAATGGCTTAGTAAAGGAGCTGAGGCGTACGGTCAGCACGGCGCACTTTTCGAGATACTCGACCTTGATTTCTACGGTACCGGTTTTGGTGTAAATACTACTCACCGCGGCGCCATCGGAGGCGGGTATGTTGACAATGAAAGGTTTGATTTCAGACCGTATTACAAGAATCGGCTCTTCGAAGGCCAATCTTATGTTACGAATTACAATTTAAGCGTTGGGTATGAATATTATCCCGGTCTTTCGCGGCGGAAGTCCAATACCACCTACGAGTGGATATTTGCATTTTCGTGGCCGGATATTTTACCGAAAGGCTTCGTGCCCGGCTACATCGCGCATTACGAATATCCGGCTGTGAGCGGCGGCCGTTTCAACCATATTACCGGCTGGGTCCACCGCTTCAAACTTGACTATTATATGGATATGCCCCAATTACCGAAGCCGCTGTGTCTTTCCTCGGAAGTCGCCTACACTGACGGCCTTGGCGGCGCTTCGCACGACTGGTCATACGCCACCTTTGGCTTGGGAACAAAATTTGATATCACCAAGAACCTTACATTTGCTCCCGGGGTCTACCAACAAATATCAATGGACAAATCGGTATCCAAGCGAAAAGATATAACATACTGCATATTGAGTATGAAGTATAAGTTCTAAATAAGGTATGGTTTTATGTTTGCAACAGGGCCGGTTTAAAACCGGCCCTGTTTTTAATACGCCCGGCGTGATTCGAACACGCAACCTTCGGTTCCGTAGACCGACGCTCTATCCAGTTGAGCTACGGGCGCAACAATCACCGCTGCCAAGTTATTTATATTACAACCGGCGGTCATTTGTTTCAAGAAAATTAAGGTAAACCCCATGCCGACTTTATAATCTGCCGATTTTTCCGCAGTGGAGGCCTAAACGGCGCTTGACCTATTGTTTTATTTCAAATATCATTACCGTCGGTTATATTGATTAAGGCGGATTGCATTGATTGAATTTCAGAGGTACAGATAAATGAAGGTCAGTAAACGAGCGCAGGCGATACCACCTTCGGCAACTTTGGCTGTTACTTCGCGGGCGAAGGAATTGAAGGCCAAAGGTGTAGATATAGTCGGTTTTGGGGCAGGTGAGCCGGATTTCGACACGCCTGATTTTATCAAGGAAGCCGCGATAAAAGCTCTGAAGGCAGGCAAGACTAAATATACAGCTGAGTCTGGTATAGTTGAACTGCGAACCGCTATTGCCGCCAAGCTGGAAAAGGAAAACGGCCTCAAATACACGCCTGAGCAGGTCATAGTCAATATCGGCGGCAAGCACTCCGTTTATGAGGCGATGCAGGCAGCACTTGACCCGGGCGACGAGGTGATTTTACCTGTGCCGTATTGGGTAACATACCCTGAAGCGATAAAGCTCGCCGATGCAGTCCCTAAAATTGTTCAGACAGACAAGAAGAACAGTTATAAGATTACGCCGACCCAGTTGAAGCAGGCCGTCACAAAGAAGGCCGCTATGCTCGTGCTTAATTCGCCAAGTAATCCGGGCGGTTTTACTTATACTCCCGAAGAACTCAAGGCCATCGCAAAGGTCCTCGAAGGAACACAAGTGATGGTGCTTTCAGATGAAATTTATGAGAAGCTAATCTACGGCGATACCAAGTTTATAAGTTTCGCTTCGTTGTCCAAAGACGCCTATGACAGGACACTGACCCTCAACGGCCTGAGCAAAACATATTCTATGACCGGATGGCGGCTTGGGTATGCTGCGGGGCCTCTGGAAGTTATAAAGGCAATGGGGCGTCTTCAATCTCATATGACCTCTAACGCCGTAACCTTCGCTCAATATGCGGCAATTGCTGCGTTGACCGACCCTGTTGCAGACCAGACCATAGAAAAAATGAGAGTGGAGTTTGAGCGTCGAGGCAAATATATGGCAGAGCGTTTGAACTCCATCGAAGGCGTTGAGTGTCTCGAATCTACCGGGGCTTTTTACTGTTTTCCTGATGTTTCGAGCCATTACGGCCGAACTATTAATGGAGCGAAAATCGGCGGCAGTATGGACTTTGCAAAAGCGCTTCTGGAGCAGGCCAATGTCGCTCTTGTTCCAGGCTTGCCGTTCGGGTGTGATGCAAATGTGCGGTTAAGTTTTGCCTGCTCGATTGAACAAATTACCAAAGGATTGGATAGATTAAAGAGATGGCTAAGTCAATGAACAACGTTAGAAATTCTAAAGGAAACAAGACTACGGCAGAACCCCCTGAAGTTTCTGCTGCGGTAGATATCCCAAGTCGCCATGCGTTGTCCGGCTGGCCGATGATATTGGGGTGGCTGGCAATGCTCATTTTTGCCTTTCACGCCAGCACGCATATGGTCGGGGCCGGCGATACTTGGGTCGCAATGGCCTGCGGCCGGCATTTTATCAATCACGGTGTTAACACAGTCGAGCCATTCAGCGCAAACTCACACAAGGCAGGCCCAACAGAAGTGGAAATCGCGACATGGCCGAACTGGGCACAATGGATTACGCAGAAAGTCGGCATTGAAACAGTTAAATACTGGCATCCGACCGGCTGGGTCAACCAAAACTGGCTGACACACGTTATTTTTTACTGGCTGACAACCTTGTCTCCTTTCGCGGACGCCGAGACTTTTTCATTTAATACGCTGGTTTATTGGAAGTTTGCGATTTATATAGTTACCGTGATTTGTGTTTACTACACCGGCCGATTATTGGGGGTCAATCCGGCTTTGTCGGCAGTGCTCGCCTGCTTTGCGATGTTTACGGGGCGTTCCTTTCTTGACGTTCGTCCTGCGGGTTTCTCGAATTTGCTGGTTGCCGTATTTTTACTTATACTTGTCCTTGCTACGTATCGAAACATATTATATATCTGGCTTATTATTCCGCTCACTATTTTCTGGTGTAATGTCCATGGCGGGTACGTTTATGCGTTCATAATGCTCGTGCCATTCGTGGTTTTGCATCTTCTAACGAGTATCTCCAGAGGAAGGTTTGTTTCCATCGGTCTAAAAGGAGTTTATCATACTATTGCCGCCGGCTTTATCGCTTTTGTTGCGGTGATAGTATTCAATCCTTTTCACCTTACAAATCTTACGCATACTTACGTTATCAGCTTTAGTAAACACGCTGAAATGTGGCGTACTGTTAACGAGTGGCATCCTGCTTTTGCATGGCAAAATCCCGTTGGTACAGGATTCCCATTTTTAGTTCTTTTTATTTTAAGTATCGGTTTGCCTTTGTTTTGGCTCTTCAGCTATTTTATGAAACCCAAATTGCTGAGAGCACCGAAGGGTGAACTTGAGGTACAGGAAAAGCTATTCAAAGCTCTCTCGACAATCTTCGGCTTCGCGGCCGCTGTACTTATATGCTGGATTACATTTATTTCCTTCTCTTTTGTTAAAGCTGATGTGGCGAGCCTGCTTTTATGTACTACATTTGTGTGCATCCTGCTGCTCAGTATTTATAAAAGTGTTTATTTCATTCATTTGGCAATCGGCCTAACGCTGCTGGCTATGGGCGTTAGTGATGCGAATGCCAACTATTCCGGAAGATATATCTATCCGTTTGTTATACTGCCTGCTTATGTCATACTGCATATTTTTGTCCTGCTGTTCTCGAAGACCGTTAAATTCAAACCCAAAAATATTGCCTTTGTTGTTCTTGCGGCTGTTGTTTCATTGTTGTTAATGTTTATTATCTTTAATCCTTTCAAGTTTAATATGCCTTTTTTAAACGCTGTGAAGCAGTTTGTGGAATTGCATCGGACATGGAGCCCCGAGTATGAACGCAACCTTGATATAACTTATGAACACCTTTTTGGTGTCATTTATATTGTGAACATTGGTTCGATTATCCTTTGGTTAACACTTCCTCGCCTGCAAAAATTATTCGCTTCAATTCCGAATAAAATCCGTGAAGGATCCCGGGCCGTTCAATATGAAATACCTAAACTTGATTTGCCGTTAATAGCCATCGCTGCTCTTACCATTTATATGGCTTATCGTTCCCGCAGGTTTGTACCGATAGCAGGTATTGTAGCATGTCCAATTGCAGCGATGCTTATTGACCAGATAGCTCGCACAATCTCAGCTTCACGTAATTACTATAAAACCCGTTCTTTTTCCGTAGGTCCAATGCCATATAACCTTCAGGTATTTTTTATCTTTGCTGCCGCGGTAGCGGTTATGGCTTTTGGCATCTCGTGGGGACTACAATTCAAGCATGTTTATCTTGATTGCTGGCCCTCCGGTGCGAGATTAAATTCCGTTTTTATGCGGATGACAGCATCGAATGTCAAACCGTTTGACGGCTGTAAGTTTATAAGAGACAATAAGTTAAAAGGTAAAATGTTTAATTACTGGACCGAAGGCGGTTTCATTGCCTGGGGTCAGGAACCTGATCCGAATACAGGGAGAACCCCTCTGCAATTATTTGTGGATGGCCGCGCGCAGGCGGCGTATGAGCCGAAGGCTTACCGGATATGGTCCACTATTATGTCAGGAGGCCCGGCTCACCAAAGTGCGCTGATAAGAAAGGTTCCTTCTGATTATATCGAAATCGGCAAATGGGTGGATGAACAACTGAAAAAACATAATGTCTGGGTGGTTTTAATGCCGCTTGCCGACACAGAGGTGAATAACGGGCCTTTCGTAAAAGGCATTGAACGTAATCCTAACTGGGCTCTTGTCTTCTTTAATAACACAGAAAAAATCTTTGTCGATGTAACGACCCCGCAGGGCAGAGAGCTTTTAGAGGGCATATTCAAAGGTACGACGCTTTACCCAGATGAGTTTTCCAAAAACCTTGTTGTTGCTTATAACACCGCGGGTGGTGACTCAAAGAAACAAAGCCTTGACTTTGCAATCGAAGCCTTTAATTTATACCCATCGCAAGCACCGTTACTGATTATTTTGCCTTTTGCTCAATACGCTGAGACGCTACCTGTTGTAAATGATTTCTGCAAAAATTATTTCGATGATTTCACAAAAAATAAGAGTCTTTATGCAAAACAGGATGGATATCTCAATAGAATCTGGGCTGTATGGATCGTATGCAGATATTTGCGAGAAAGCGCTGCAATACAAGGTAACACCGAACTTGTACAATTTTATGACGCCAAGCTGCGAGAGTATCAGAGTGAACAGGAACCATTACAAAAGGGGAAGAAGTGGTGACCTGTGATAAAAGAAGATACATTGCCGGCTAACGTTTCAGAACCGAAAACATCGCTCAGTGTTTTCTTTCCTTGTTATAACGAGCAGGATAATGTTAATCGCACCGTGGAACAGGCACTTGCTGTTCTAAGTGGACTTAACGCCGATTTCGAAATAATTATTGTTGATGACGGCAGTTCCGATGCCACCGGGCAAATCGCCGACCAAATCTCCCGACGAGACAGCAGGGTAAAAGTGGTGCACCACCACCCTAACCTCGGTTACGGGGCCGCATTGCAGTCCGGATTCAAGGCGGCCGCTAAAAAATATGTTTTTTATGCTGATGGTGACGGCCAGTTCGATATCAGCGAATTGCCGCCGTTACTGCCGCTGATGAGCCAGTTCGATATTGTCAGCTGTTATCGACTTAACCGTCAGGACAACTTTGTTCGCAGGTTCAACGGCTGGGCATGGACGAAACTGGTCTGCTTTTTACTCAATATAAAAATCCGTGACATCGACTGCGCTTTCAAACTTTATAAAAGGGAAATCTTTGACAATATCCAGATGTCGAGTATGGGCGCTCTGATAAACGCTGAGATTCTCGCCCGAGCAACCCGCAAAGGCTATTCCATTACCCAAAAAGGCGTACATCATTATCCACGGACGGCCGGCACGCAAACCGGCGCTAATTTAAGAGTAATTCTTCGTGCGTTCAAAGAGTTGATCAAACTGCGCAGCAAAATTATAAGCGGAAGCTGATAATTGGGGTATGAACAAAGAGAAAGTCAATTTGTTCGTCTACGGCTCACTGCGGGAGCCCGAAATATTCAAGTCGGTCAGCAGCTTGGGTTTTACTATTGACAGGTCACGGACCAACGAAGGAACCCTTTTAGCAGAGCCGGCTCTGCTGCCTTACTATCGAAAAGTAACGCCCGACAATGTCTATTTCTATGCCGTGCCGGACGCATCTTCAAAAATCGAAGGTTTCGTTATTTACGGAGTCCCACCGTCTGCAATGGCGGAAATTAACAGGTATGAAGGTAAACGCTATTACCGGGAAACAGTTCACGTCAATACCGCCAAGGGACTGATCGAGGCGCAGGCATATTTGGCCACTCGCGAATCAATGAAAAAACGTTTCGGTGACAGATTCCACGTCAACCTGATACATGAGCTGTGGCTGCGAAAACGGATTGAAGGGTTTATAAAGAAACATACCCGCCCCGGCGAAGAAACCACCGACGCCAACCTCGAACGGCGGGCAGAACGAGAGCTGCTGGCGACCACCGAGCGCGACCTTGTAATAAGTCACTACCGCAGCGATGCCGTCAGCGACTATTATCTCGAACACGAACTGGACCGTCCCAGGCCAAGCATAAAACCCCTTCGCAGCGAGCCGGATGTTGCACCTTTTGTCAAAAATTATCTGGCACTGGTCATAAAACAGGTCATGCTCAATCAGCTCGACGAAAGAGTGCAGTCCCAATACCGTTTTGAGCTTGAGCATATACGTACTTCCGAAAGATACTTCAAGCGCTCAATCAGTCTTCTCATCGCTTTACAGATGATAAACACCGATGATGTTGAACTTATTACCGGCAAGGCCCTCAAGACAATGTCATACCAGAAATACGACCTTATCGACTACGTCAAATATGCCGTTCAGGCAGCCGATAGCATATTTGATTCTCGCGTGGCTTACTCATATCTTGAGCGTGTCCGCACCAACTTCCACCCCGGCCTTATACCGCTCGGAGCCGAGATAGAATTGAGCAATCTGGGTCCTGCCACTGTTGAGTCGCAGGGAAACTCTCAGAAAAAAACCGACCCGGCATATGATGGTTTTAGATACTTCCACGATTTTTGGCTTGATGTTTTATCATGGAAACTCGGCGGTTATATCGATGACCACACCGGCGAAACTGAACGGGCACGCCGCTGCGGTTTTTTGGAGCTGGCGCCCGGCAGACTGAATATCGCAGGCGAACTGTCCCGGCCTGCAACGGCTGACCCCTGGCTTCTCAACCAATTGATACACGAAATCAGCAAATTCTATAAAGTGGCACCGCACAGTCTGCATTTGTCTTTTCAGCTTCGCAAGGACCAAATCGGCAGCCAGAAAGTCCTCCCGTTGGATTTCGTCAAGTGCCTGCTTGCGCTGGGCGGTGGTTTGCAGAAGCAAAGCAGCGGCAGATTATGGATTTCGAGAATGGGCAATGATGAAATAACCCAGCGCAGCGACGGCGAAGAAGAGCTTGTCTTTGCCAGAACCAGCAAGCGCAAATGGTATCTCGGTGAAGATGAAGTCGCCGACAAAGCTCCTCCTCAGGCCACTACATATACCCAGCAGTATAAGTTCATTCGTCTCGATAAAGAGATTAATTATGAGCCGTTAATCCTGTGCCTTAAAGGTCTTCAAATAGCCTATAATCCTGGCGATTACTTAAGTATCAAGCAGCTGAAAGCGAGTAAGAAATTACAAAAGGACTACGAAGAGCTTAAGGAATGGGCGCTTGAGCCCGCGGAAATCGAGCCGCAGATAATAAGCAGGTTTCTGGATACCATTCAGGGCGGGTTAATGAACGAGAGGCACCGCCGTCCCGCCCATAAACTGCACTATATCGATTGGGCAATAGATGCCATTGACGCGCAACTGCAGAAGTTCAATAAACAGGTTATCACTTCTTAGTTGGTCTGTTTTTTATATTCAGCAGGTATATTTTTCTTCTTTTTAGTTTTCTTATCGCGCACCGGGTTACTTCGTTATGGTCGAATGCCAAATCTTTCGGCAGTTTCCCGATATCGAACCACCGCGCCTCGGCCGCGTCGTCGCCGGCCCTGATTCTTCGCTGTTTCTCTGTAGCGATACCCATAAATACTATCGTAATCTGCCTGCCCCGCGGGTCACGGCCGGGCGTGCCGAAGGTATGCATTTGCTCGAGCACGATACCGCTTAATCCCGCTTCTTCGAACAATTCTCTGACGGCGGCATCTTCGAGCTCCTCGTCGATATCGACAAATCCGCCGGGCAGTGCCCATTTGCCTTTGAACGGCTCGTTTCCGCGATTGATAAGCAGCAGTTTCGCCTTGTCCCCGAAGAAGCCGAATACCGCGGCATCAACGGAGATCATCGGCCTCGGCCAGTCGTAAACATATTTGCCTTTTTTCGCCATAAGGTCCCTAATTTAACAACTCATCCGCAAACAATCAATTGCTTAAAATCTCTTTATCGCTTAAAATGACTAATCTTATGGCCTGTTCACAAAACAAAATTCAAATCGCTTCGCTCCAGCTTGGTAACGGCTGGAGCGGCAGGGTGGTATTATCAGACCTTTCAAGCGGCGTAGAGTTTTCGGCAGCGGACTGGATTAAGTGCCTCTCGCAGCCGCACCTGTTGTTCGAGGACGTCTCGAAAACCATCAAAGTAGAAGGCCGCAATCGCGTCGCGATAAAAAACCTCACTATCGCAGGTACAAATCTGAAAGCGGTAATTAAACGGAGCTGGCCTGAAGATGGTTTCAGTCAGTTTTTCCGCTCGTTCCGCTCCGGCAGGGCGGTGCGAAATTTCGATACAGCTTTGACACTTCATCGCCTCGGGATTCCGGCGGTGGCCCCGCTTGCGGTCATGCAGGAAAAGAAAGGCCCGCTTACCCGCCAGAGTATCTACATCACCCGCTATCTCGAAGAAAGCTATGACCTCCGCGACTTTTGCCGCCAGTATATATCGGAGAGGCGACTATCGTTAAGAAAGCATCTCTCCAATCAGCTCGCCTCGATACTGGCGACGCTGCACAAAAACGGTTTATGGCACAGAGACTCGAAAGCGAATAATTTTCTCGTTACACCGCAAGGTGGGGATAAATACAAAGTTCTGCTCACCGATATGGATGGTATTAAGCCGTATCGGCTGCGGCGAGAGGCTTGCCGGTTACGTTCATTGTGGCAGCTCGCCGCGTCGCTTATGTCCATCCCCGCTGTCAGCCGGACGGATTACCTGCGATTCTTTTTAGACTATTGTAATCTTACAGATATTGCCCCTTCGCAGCGGCGGGAGATTTACCGTCAGCTTGCGGAAATGGCCAAAGCTAAATATCGCCGCTTGACGCGGAAAAATATCCTGATAATCAAGCCCAGCTCGCTGGGTGACGTGGTTATGGCGCTGCCGGCGCTTTCGGCCCTTCGCAGGAGCTTTCCCCAGGCGAAGATTAGCTGGTTTATCCGGCCGGAGTTCGCGCCGCTTATTAAAAATCACCCCGATTTAAATGAGGTAATTCTTTTTGAGCGTAAGTTCTTGGGTCGTGCGTTGTCTAATCCGCGTGCTTTTGGCGCATTGGTTGCGCTTATCTGGCGGATTAATCGCTGTAAATTCGACATAGTAATCGACCTGCAGGGCCTGTTCCGCACCGCTGCTTTTGCCTGGCTGTCGGGCTGTAAAAAGCGTTTCGGAATGGCAAACGCCGGGGAATTCGCCCATCTCTTTTACACGAATAAGATTAAACAGGATAGTGTCTGTATCCACCTTGTCGATTACTACCTCGAAATTGTCCGCCAGGCCGGCGCTGCAAAGATAGATGTGCAATTCCTGCTGCCGGTAGATTCTGTTGCTGCTGATTCGGTCAATAGATTGCTGAAAGCAAAAGACATTAAACCTGATAATTACGCCGTTTTTGTCCCCACGTCCGCACACGAGGATAAATGCTGGCCGGTTGAGCGTTTCGCCGCTTTGGCTGATAAAATTACTAAGCAATTTCACCTCTCCATAATCGCTACCGGCTCGGCTTCCGAAAAGCCAATTGTGGAAAGGCTCAAAAATAAAGCCAATGTCCCGATAGCCAATTTCGCGGGCGTAACTTCTATCGGCGAGCTGGTTACTCTGCTCAAAGGCGCCCGGCTGGTGGTAAGCAATGATACCGGCCCGGGGCATATAGCCGCGGCTTTGGGCGTGCCGGTTGTTTTGATTTTCGGCAGGTCTAATCCCGCCCGCGTGGCCCCTTACGGCAGGCCTGATTGCGCCGCGGCCATTGAGCCGAATGGCAGGGGCTTCGAGGCCGACAGCACTGACCCGAAACACGATATTAAAGCAATAACAGTCGATGAGGTTTATCAAAAGGTATGTGAGCAGCTTTAAAATTGGGTTCGTTTGGGTTCGTTTTTGCGAGTTGGTAGTTCGTAGTTTTTGGTTGTTAGTAATTGTAATATCTGGAGTTATATTCATTTTGGGGGTTTTGGAAATTGGGTTCGTTTTGCATAATTTGTTGTTTTTGATTGATTGACTTTTAACCGCAGATTGCGCAGATTCACACTGATTACTTAAATAAAAGTTGCCTAAGTTAACTGTGTTTTGTTGTTTCATGTTTTTCATAATGTTTAGAATATGTCCCTTTCTTAATAGGACGAACATGCGCGTTTGATACGAAAATTATGGGGCTTTTGAGGGGTCGGTTTTGGCTAAGTCGTTATAGCAAAAGGGATAAAAAATTTTTAAAAAATGGGTTTTTGGGATGTAGGTAGCAACGTTTTTGATTGAAGTACCCTGCTCAATCGCCGCGGGGGGCTATTTATTTTTTACGTTTTTTTTAAGAAAGCTGCGCCGAGGCCGAGCAGTAAAACCGTCGCCGGTTCAGGAGCCCCAATTACCCGGATGTTATCTACTGCACAACCCGGTATATTGGTGAAATCGCTGTCATCCCGTAAACTGAACCTGATACTTTCTATTATATCCGGAGGTTCCGGATAAGCCTGGGAAGTGTGAAAAAACTGTCCTGTCCATAAGTGATTTGAATTAGAATAGATGCTCCATAAGTTGTTCTCCATGTTAACAGTCACCGACATTGAGACCGTCTGTCCAAAATCAAAGGACCCAATTATATCGCCGTATGTTAAGTAACCATTTTCCAGAATGTTGCCGTAGGAATTCAAATCAAGCCTGACTACACTTGGCGTATCAAACAATACAACAAAGTTGTCATAAGCTCCTGCCATGAAGTTTTCCATGTATACATCGAAATCTAACCGGTAAACGGGATAATGCTCAGTAAATTCCAAGTCGAGTTTGAATTGTGAGTATCGCAGAAATCCTGAGTCTTCTGGTATTAATTCGACTGGCTGCTGCGTCAGGCTGCCGAATGAATTTCTTACAATCTGGTCGCCGAATATACTTTCAGTCGGAGTATTACGCGGCGGAGGACTATCTCCAGTGGTCATTTGTGAACCTACAGTGTGTGCAGGTGAGGAAAAATCAATATTATATATAGTATCGGCTTTTGTGAAAACCGGCAGGAATAATAAGAAAAGTGCCAGCAGCAAAAATAAAGTATTTCTTTTCATCTCTCTTCTCCTTCTCTCTTACCCTTTGTCCCCAGTCAAGGGCGTATTTTAGTATATGCTTTACAGCCGGATAGTCAAGGAAAAACAGGGCGGAATTTGGTCTTAACCTACTGCGAGATTGATTGAAAAAAGATGGCGAACAAGTAAAGTAAGCTGCTCTGGATGATAGATCTAATCCGAAGGTTGTGTGTATTCGACGTTTTTAATAAAACTATCTGCTTTCGACGCAAAAAACGGCATTTTGCTTCGCCAAAAGGTTTTATTCTCCTCGGATAGTGTATTATCGCTCGCAAGAACATCCTCGACGATGTTGGCGATATTACCCAAAATTCCTTTGAAGATTAACTGGTCCTGCTGAGCCATTGCCGCCACCTGCAACTGCTGTTTAGGAGGTGTGTTTTCAATCCTAATCGTTAATGCTTTGCCCCATTTGTCTGTTTTGCCCCATTTTGTCGTATCTGAGATTCCGCTGCCTTCACGCATTCCTATTTCAAAACGGGACTTTCTCAATCTGTATCCGAGCTTGAATTCGAAAGAAGAGACAGGCAGGTGATTGCCATCATAAGATGGTTTCAGCAGTTGAATGCTAAGCTGGTTGTAATTGTCCGATCTGATATTAGCATTAAGTTTAACCTTTTCATAAGCGAACAGATTTGGGTCGATTTCACTAAAGTGATTTTTTGCGATTGAGAGCTGTCTAACGTAATTCCGCCATCCCGGAGCGGTGTTATGATAGGGGCGGTTATTGAGAACCTCTTTGACGAAATAACCTGCTCTGGTTAATACTTCATCGCCTTTGTCCAAGTCGTTGTAATCAACAACAACCAGCGACGGCTCCCAGTAAGCCGAGTAGGCAAAAAATATCCAGCCGATACCAAGCTTTTGGGCGAAATCAACCAGAGGGACCGCATATTCCCTATTTTTGTTCGTAGACTGGCTTGAATCCTCCTGTCCCAACTGTTCATATTCAACGTATCCCCACTCTCCTATTATTACGGGGAAACGCCTGGCAAGCTGGTCTATCGTTGTTTTCCAGTTCATGCAACTTGGATTTTTGCAATCGTTATATGCGTGCACTTCATAAATGATATTTTTTCGCTTAACAGGATTGCTTAATACTCCAGAGAGGTCGTGAGACCAATGAACGCCTGAAACTAATGTAATCGCCTCCGGATTAACTGAATTAATAACATCAGTTAATTTCTCGGCAACAGGCTTCCATTCATCCCATGTAATGTAAGCCGGCTCGTTGAAACTGTCGTATAACACCCATCTGCATTTTTTGTATCGTGTTACAATTGTTTTCAATGCTTCCATAGCAAGGGGCAGGTTTGGGTCACAGGTCGGCGCTTCAGTCTTATTATTCAAAGGATTCCCGTGGGCGTGCCAGCCCACGACGACGTACATTCCATTTTCTCCTGTTGCCCTGACTATTTCATCTACATATTTCGACAGGTAATCAGGATTTTCACGCCATTTCAGAGGGTGAATAGGCAGGCGAATTACATTTGCATTCCAGTTGCGGCGGATGTATTTGACAACGGACGCATCATACTTGTCATTGTTCCACAAGTTGCTATCTGCGAACCAGACCCCTCTTAGTATTATATCATTGCCGTTTGCATCGAGGATTCTATTTTTTTCGGTATGCAGAGTGGGCGGGGCATTTGAGCCGTCAAAAACGGGTTGTTTGGAATCGACGTGTTCGGCAGCATAAGATACAGTGCCAAAAGTGAGATTGACGCATAATATAAGTATAGATAATGGTTTCATACGGACTTTTCTCGCAGACTTTTCAAGACATCTGTGCACCTGGTGCACAAGTCGGGGTATTTGCCGTCGGCTCCGACGGTCGACCAATAGTTCCAGCATCGCTGGCATTTTTGATGGGGGCTTTTCTGTGCGGAGACGGTTGTTTCAGTTGCGCCTTTATCGAGTTTGACCTCACTGACAATGCAAAGGGCTGTGAAATTTTTCACGCCGAACTGTTCGATAGCGGCGGCATCATCGTTATTACAGCGGATTGTAACGGACGATTCCTGATTGCTGCCGATAATTTTGTCCTTGCGGAGCGGCTCAAGTGCGAGAAGGACTTTATCACGCAGGTCCATAAGTTTTTGCCATTTTGGCTCATCTTTTTGCCAGTCGATAGAATCATCGACTTTCGGCATTTCAGCGAGATGTATGGTTTCGGTTTTCCCCAACACCATCCAGACTTCTTCTGCGGTATGCACCAAGATTGGTGCGAGCATACGAATAAGAGAATCGAGGATTTTATACATAGCAGTCTGTGCGCTGCGGCGAGAGAGACTATCGGTGGCGTCGCAATACATTCTATCCTTGAGCAAATCCATATAGATACTGCTCATCTCGACCGTGCAGAAGTTATGGATAAGCGAAAAGACCTTGTGAAAGACAAACTCCTCGTAAGAAGCCATAACTTCGGCGATAAGCTTTTGCAATTGCTGCATAGCCCATTTATCGATTTCGAACATATCGTTATAGGCGACGCTCATTTTGTCCGGATTGAAATCGTCGATATTGCCGAGCAGATAACGCAGCGTATTTCTGATTTTCCTGTAGGCATCCTGTGTCCTGCCGATAAGCTCATCATTGCAGCGGACGTCTTCCTGATAATTTACGCTGGCTACCCACAGGCGGAGGATGTCGGAACCATATTTTTTCACCTCATCCTGAGCGTTGACGTAATTACCCAGGGATTTCGACTGCTTCATTCCCTTTTCGTCAACGGTAAAGCCATGCGTTAAAACGCTTTTGAACGGCGCTTTGCCTGTCGCGCCGAGGGCGGGCAGAAGCGACAACTGAAACCAGCCGCGGTGCTGGTCGGAGCCTTCGAGATAGAGGTCAACCGGCACAGGCCAGCCCCTTTTCTGAGCTGCGCTGTACCAACTGCAGCCGGACTCGAACCAGACGTCGAAGATGTTTTCTTCCTTCTGCAAGTCATCGAAATTGAAACCGGCCGGCAGTTGGAAATCGTCTCCGAGAAGTTCGCGAGGCGAATCGGTGAACCAGCAGTTCGAGCCCTTTTCGCAGACGCGTTTGGCAACCGCCAGCACGGATTCTTTGGTCAAAAGGGCATCGCCATTAGAATTTACGAAGACGGGAATAGGCAGTCCCCAGCTACGCTGTCTGCTGATGCACCAGTCAGGGCGGGATTCGAGCATACCTTCGATGCGTTTCTGGCCCCAGGCGGGAATCCATTTTACTTTGCCGGTGCTTTCCAACGCCAAATCGCGAAGGGTTTTGCCGGCAGGGGGCAATTCTTTATCGACGCTGATAAACCACTGCTCGGTAGCCCTGAATATGACCGGGCCTTTGCTTCGCCAGCAATGGGGATAGCTGTGCGTGATTGCGCCCTGAGCGTAAAGCAGGCCTTTTTTGCGAAGGTCGTCATTTACGAGGGTATCTACCTCGAGGACATTTCGGCCTCGCAGATGCTCGGGGGCGGTGTCGTCGTAACAGCCGTTGTCCAATACCGGCGAATAGATTGCCAAGCCGTATTTCTGTCCTGATATATAGTCTTCAAGGCCGTGGCCGGGGGCGGTATGAACTATTCCCGTTCCGTCTTCGGTTGTAACGTATTCGGCGAGGATGACCATATAGGCGTCTTTATCAGTCGGATTACTCTTCACAAACGGATGCACATAGCGCAAGCCCTCGAGGGCTGCACCTTTGACTGACTTATCGCTGATAATATATTCGCCTTCATTCAGCTTGCCAGCCGCTATCGCAGCGGCAAGTCTCTCGGCGCACAAGATTGAGATGAATTTACAGCCGTTGACCTCGTAGGTTAGAGTTTTGTATTCGAGGTTGGGATGGACGGCAACAGCGAGGTTGGCCGCCAGCGTCCAAGGGGTGGTTGTCCAAATCATAAAGCAGACTTTGGCGCTGCTATCATTAACTAAACCGAACTTAACCAGCTGCTCGATACTGTCTTTGGCGACAGGGAAATTCACGAAGATGCTCGGCGAAGAGATGTCTTTATATTCAAGCTCGGCTTCGGCAAGGGCGGTCTCGCAGCCAATCGACCAGTGGATGGGTTTTAGCTGTTTGCGAACCAGACCCTTATCGACTAATTCGGCGAAGACTTCCAAAATGCCCGCTTCATACGCAGGGACGAATGTGAGGTATGGATTTTCGAAATCGCCGAAGACGCCTAATTCCTGGAACTGCCTGCCCTGGAGTTTGACATATTTGCTCGCGTATTGCTTGCAGAGCTTGCGGATTTCGAGCTTGTCTATGTTTTTCGCCTTTTCGCCGAGCTCGGTAAAGACCTTTGCCTCGATGGGCAGGCCGTGACAATCCCAACCGGGGATGTAGGGGGCGTCGAAGCCGGCCATAGTCTTGAACTTAACGACAAAATCCTTGAGGACCTTGTTTATAACGTGCCCCATATGGATATCGCCGTTGGCATAGGGCGGGCCATCGTGGAGGGTGTATAAAGGGGCTCCGCGGCGAGCTTCTCTTGTTTTGGCGTAGATATCTTCCTTCGCCCATTCTTTGCGCAATTGCGGCTCACGCTGGGTAAGATTGGCTTTCATCGCAAAGCTGGTCTTAGGCAGGTTCAACGTATCACGGTAAGTTTTACTGTTCTCATCCGGCATCTAAAAATCCTCAAAAACAAATGCATAGCGAATCGAATATAGTAAAATCGCCAAAGCAGACTGTCAAGAATATCTCTTTATCTCCAACAAGAACAGGGTTGTTATTTTTCACAGAATCGGGTAGTATTTCCGCGATAAATGAGCCGCAAGAGCACTAAAAAAGCAGTGACAGTCAGTCAGCCCAAGAGGTATAGCTGGGTGTGGGTGATGCTTTTGGCGGTTGTAATATTGACCTCGGCGGTCCGCGTCCGGCTTCGGGACGTTCCGCTGGAACGCGACGAAGGCGAATATGCATATGCGGGCCAGCTTATACTGCAGGGCGTTCCCCCGTATTCTCAGGTTTATAATATGAAAATGCCCGGCATCTATGCGGCCTACGCCCTGATTTTGGCTGTTTTCGGCCAGACTATCAGCGGTATTCACCTGGGCTTGGCCGTTGTCAATGCAGCCACTATTTTACTGATGTTTATTCTGGCCAGAAAATTCTTAGACCCTCCCGCGGCTTTAGTCGCTGCGGCGGTCTTTGCAATACTATCGCTGGGACTAAGAGTTTTTGGCTTCACCGCCAATTCCGAACATTTCGTTATCTTTTTCGCAGTTGGAGGTATTTTGTTATTGGTGCATGCCGTTGAGCGTCAGAAGCGGATGGCGCTGTTTGGCGGGAGCGTGCTGGTTGGAATTGCGTTTCTTATGAAACAGCACGGTGCTGCTTTCATTGTCTTTGCGGGACTGTATCTTTTGTTTAGTGAATTACGCAGACCACCATTTGTTTGGAAAAAGTCAGCAACTACGGGTATTCTTTTTATGGCTGGTGTTTTGCTTCCTTTTGCGGTGACTTGCCTTATTCTCAAACAGGCGGGTGTGTTTGGGAAATTCTGGTTCTGGACTTTTGTTTATGCACCAAAGTATGTTTCGTCGATAGAATTCAAGTTGGGAATGCAGAACCTGAGAGACAGAACGACCGAAATTTTCCAGTCGACTGTTTTGATTTGGATTCTTGCAGGTGTTGGGTTAACCGCTTTGTTTTGGAATAAGAAGATTAAAAGCCACCGTATATTCATAGGAGGGTTTTTGGTTTTCTCGTTTTTGTCTATCTGCCCAGGTCTTTATTTTCGTGAGCATTATTTTATTCTTTTGCTCCCGGCTGCGGCCTTATTGGTGGGTGCGGGTGCTGCTTCCATCATCGATGTCTTCAGCCGCAGGGGGGCGAGGATGGTGCCTGTTTTATTGTTGCTGGCTGTGCTGCTTTCTGCCGTTTATCAGCAAAGGAAATTCTTTTTTGTTATGAGTCCAGTTGCGGTCTCGCGTTTCGTTTATGGCTTGAATCCATTTCCGGAGTCTCTGGAGATTGCCCGCTACTTAAGGGGGAACTCATCCGAGAATGACCGAATCGCCGTTATCGGCTCGGAACCGCAAATTTATTTTTATGCAGACAGACGTTCCGCCACGGGCCACATTTACACCTATGCGCTGATGGAAAACCACAGTTATGCCCGCCAAATGCAGGAGGAAATGATAAGAGAAATTGAAAAAGCCAGCCCTGAATTTATGGTATTCGTAAACGTCCCTACTTCCTGGCTCGCCATGCCGGAGTCAGAACAAATGATTTTGGACTGGTTTTGGCAATACCAGAGAAGGTATTACCAACTGGTCGGCGTAATCGATATTATGGGCAATGATAATATTTTATACCGCTGGGGTAAAGATGCCTCCACATATTCACCGAGGTCGATATGCTGGCTTGCTGTTTACCAACGTGCCAATCGCGAGTATTGAATTATGAATGTAATCAAGATATTGTCACTTAAAACCGATAACTCTAATACGCACGATTTAGAACTTTGTTATAATACCGAGAGTTAAAGTATTATGTTTAAAGACAAAAAAGTTATTGTTGTGATGCCGGCCTACAATGCAGCCCAAACCCTGCAACAGACCTACAATGAAGTTATGAGTCAAGGCGTGGTCGATGAGGTTATTGTTGTCGATGATGCCAGCCACGACGAGACCGCCGATATCGCAAAATCTCTGCCGAACACGGTAGTTCACGTCCATCCTCAAAATCAAGGATACGGCGCCAACCAGAAAACCTGCTATAAGCTCGCCCTGGAGCGAAACGCTGATATAGTCATTATGGTCCATCCAGATTATCAATACACTCCCAAGTTAATACCCGCGATGGCCTCTATAATCGGGAACGGCCTTTATCCTTGTGTGCTCGGGTCGAGAATACTTGGGGGATACGCCTTAAAAGGCAAAATGCCGCTCTGGAGATATGTTTCAAATCGCTTGCTGACTCTTGTAGAAAATATTTTCACCGGTGCAAAGCTCTCGGAATACCATACCGGCTACAGGGCTTTCTCTCGCCTGCTTCTTCAACAGCTGCCCTTCGAAGTCGATTCTGACGATTTTGTTTTTGATAACCAGATGCTGGCTCAAGTTCTCTGGTATGGTCATACAATTGCAGAGGTGAGCTGCCCGACCAAATATCAGGCAGATTCTTCCTCGATTAACTTTAGCAGGAGTATCAAGTATGGTTTCGGATGTCTGCGAACCGCTCTTACTTTCCGGCTTGCAAAAATGCGTCTGGTCAAATCGAAGCTGTTTCCGAGGTAATGGATAATCCTCACAAAAAATATTGGTCCATCTATATTTGTCTGGTTTTGACACTTATTACCACGGTGGTCTTTTGTCAAGTCCGCTCTTATGATTTTATTAATTACGACGACCCAGTTTACATTTATGATAACCTACACATTCAAAACGGCATCACACCTGAAACCATCAGATGGGCCTTCACAACTGGTTATTACGCTAACTGGTATCCCTTGACGTGGCTTTCACATATGCTGGACTGGCAGCTTTTCGGGGCCAAGGCGGGGGGACATCATCTCACTAACCTTATTTTTCATATCGTAAACACACTGCTTTTATTCATTGTTCTAAAACAGATGACGCAGAAGCTCTGGCCAAGCGCGTTTGTGGCGGCCTTGTTCGCCCTTCATCCCCTTCATGTCGAATCAGTTGCCTGGGTCGCCGAGCGCAAGGATGTCCTGAGCGCATTCTTCTGGATGCTCACGATGTGGGCGTACCTGCGATATGTCAAACATCCGGTCACCGGCCGTTACCTGCTGACGCTGTTAGCCTTTGCCATGGGGCTTATGGCAAAGCCTATGTTAGTGACAATACCATTTGTATTACTGCTGCTGGACTATTGGCCTCTTGCCCGTGTATCATTGTCATCCGAACGGCAGGCAATCTATCGTCTGATTCGGGAAAAAGTTCCTTTCTTTGTTCTTTCGGTGATTTCAAGCGTTGTTACTTTTTTTGTGCAGCGAAGCAGCGGAACAGTAGCAGAGCTTGTTCGTATTTCTTTAAAAATTCGTATTTTTAACGCTCTTGTCTCTTATGTGGAATACATCGAGAAAATGATATGGCCTGCTCATCTGGCGGTTTTTTATCCGCACGCCGGCCGTAACATGCCGATTTTAAATGTTATAATATCTGCCGCTCTTCTGGCGGCCGCAACAATTCTCATACTTCGGTCTTCCCGAAACCATCGCTACCTGTTCACAGGCTGGTTTTGGTATCTTGGGACGCTTGTGCCTGTTATAGGTCTTGTCCAAGTCGGTCAACAGGCTCTTGCTGACCGCTATACCTACATTCCTCTAATAGGTGTGTTTATCATCATTGCCTGGGGTGTGCCGGAACTGCTGGCGGGAAGGCGGTATGAAAAAATCACACTTACCATATCGGGGCTGCTGGTTATTTTGACTATGTCGATATGTACCCATTTTCAGCTTCGCTATTGGCGAAACAGTCTAACTCTATTTCAGCATGCTCTTGATGTAACCGGCGGCAATTATACAGCGTACATTCACACGGCGGATTTTCTCTGCGAGCGGAACAAGCTCGACGAGGCCATCGCGGAGTATCGAAAATGTCTTCAGATGATACCTGACGACACAATTGCACTTAATAATCTCGGTATTGCACTCGGCAAACAAGGTAAGTTTGAAGAAGCCATCAAATGCTTTACCGAAGCCCTTCGGATAAAACCTGATGCGGCTGCCCATACTAATGCAGGTCATGTCCTGGCCCTTCAAGGCAATCTTGATGAGGCTTTAGTACATCTTGCCGAAGCACTCCGGCTTAACCCTAACTATGCCCAAGCACACTACTATCTCGGGCAGGTTTTGGCGCAAAGAGGAAAATACAGTGAAGCCATCACGCACTTTGAGGATACGCTGCGACTGAAGCCTGACTGGATTGAACCGATGAATAACCTTGCCTGGTTATTGGCCGCGAGCAGGGAAACTACAATTCATAATCCCGCCAAGGCGGTCGGACTTGCCCAACGAGCATGCGACCTCACTAACTACAGGAGTCCTGACTTGTTAGATACTTTGGCTGTGGCTTATGCTGCGGCAGGTGATTTCGGTAAGGCCGTAGATATCGCTGAAAAGGCCTTAGAATTATGCCAATCTTCCGGACAGGATGCGCTTAAAAAGGAGATAGAAAACCGGCTGGTTTTATATAGGGCGGGTAAAGCTTATATTGAAACTAAGTAGGTTGTTTCAAGTTACCCTTGACTCTAAACCGAACAACAAATTAGAATTAACAACCATAATGGATACTATATTGACCAAATACAGCAGCTTTTGGATTTGCCTAGCCTTGATGCTCATTACTACGGCGGTCTTTTGCCATGTTTGTAAATATGATTTTATTAATTACGATGACACCCACTATGTCTATGAAAACCCGAATATTCAAAACGGCATCACACCAAAAGCTATTAAATGGGCCTTCACCACCGGTTATGGCAGTAACTGGCACCCCCTGACATGGCTTTCACATATGCTGGACTGGCAGCTTTTCGGCTCCAAGGCAGGTGGACATCATCTCACTAACCTTATTTTTCATATCGTAAACACGCTACTTTTGTTTGTTGTTCTAAAGCAAATGACGCAAAAGCTCTGGCCAAGCGCGTTTGTGGCGGCCTTGTTCGCCCTTCACCCGCTTCACATCGAATCCGTTGCCTGGGTTGCTGAGCGTAAGGATGTTCTAAGTACTTTTTTCTGGATGCTAACGATGTGGGCGTATGTTCGATTTGTCCGCCGCCCGAAGATTGCCAGCTATTTACCGGTAATCGTATTTCTCGCTCTCGGCCTGATGTCAAAACCTATGCTGGTTACCCTGCCTTTTGTACTTTTGCTTTTAGATTATTGGCCTTTGGAGAGATTCAGCCTGAAACGCGGAAAAGCCGGCTCAAAATATTCGCTGTCCTATCTGCTTATCGAGAAAGTTCCGCTATTTGCGATGGTCGTCGCATCGAGTATAGTTACTTTCATCGTTCAGAGAAAGGGGGGAGCATTACAGGCAGGGGAGAATTACAGTTTTATTACCCGCCTGGCTAATGCCCTTATTTCTTATGTGCAATACATTATCAAGATGATTTTTCCTGTCGATTTGACCGTACTTTATCCTCATCCCGGCCAGAATGTATCGATTCCATACGCTGTGATGTCAGCTATTTTCTTGTTGGCCGTGACAATTATGATACTTCGATTTGCCAAGGAGCACCGATATTCTGTTGTAGGCTGGTTTTGGTATCTCGGGACACTTGTGCCGGTTGTTGGTCTTATCCAGGTTGGCACCCAGGCCAGGGCTGACCGCTACACATATATTCCTCTAACGGGCCTGTTTATCATTATTGCCTGGGGAGTGCCGGAACTGCTGGCAAAATGGCGGTATAAAAAAATCGCACTTACCTGGTCCGGGCTGCTGGTTATTTTGGCTATGTCGATATGTACTCATTTTCAGGTTCGCTATTGGCAAAATAGTCTAACATTGTTTCAGCACGCTCTTGATGTAACCAAGGACAATTATGTGGCACACTTTTGCATGGCAGGGCCTCTTCGCGAGCAGGGCAAACTGAATGAGACCATCTACCATTGTTCGGAGGCCGTTCGAATTAAACCTAACTATGACAAAGCCCTGCACTGTCTCGGCATTACTTTTTTTGAGGCTGGGAGAGTCGACGAGGCTATTCCCTGTTATAAAAAAGCGCTAGAAATAGACCCATCTTTTTTTAATGTAAACATTGGTCTCGCTCTTGCTTACGCAGCTAAAGGCGATTTTGCGGAGGCCATCCAGAACTATAAAATTGCGCTCGAAAAAACGGACACGAGCCGTGAACTGTTAAAACTCGGACGATTCGGAGAAGCCATCGCGGGGTATCGCAAAATCGTTTCGGCAACTCCCAGCAACCCCGATGTCCTCAACGAACTCGGCTATGCACTTGCGCACACCGGCAAATTTGACGAAGCCGCCGGATGTTTTGCCGAATCGCTGCGGCTTGACCCAAACTATGCCCAATCGCACTACTATCTCGGACAAGTTCTGGTACAAAGGGGAAAAATCAATGAAGCCATCATACACTTCGAGGATGCGCTTCGACTTAAGCCCGACTGGATTGAGCCGATGAATAACCTTGCCTGGTTATTGGCTGTAAATAAGGAAACCACAATTCATAATCCCACCAAGGCGGTCGGAGTTGCATGGCGAGCATGCGAACTTACTAATTATAGGAGACCTGACCTTTTGGATACCCTGGCCGCAGCTTATGCCGCGGCAGGGGATTTCAGCAAGGCTATAGAAACCGCTGAAAAGGCCTTGGGATTATGCCAATCCCCCGGACTGAACGCGCTCAAAAAGGAGATAGAAAGCCGGCTGGTCCTGTATAAGGCGGGCAAACCTTATATCGAAACTCGGTAGACCGTTTTCAGCTTGTTCTTGACTCTGCTTCGAACAACAAATAAAGTTGTCGCTAATGGCGAAAAAACTTTACATAATTGATGGTCACGCGCAAATTTATGCTGCTCATTATGCACAGATGCGCGAATTGACCAGTCCATCCGGTGAACCAACCAAGGCAACTTATATTTTCACCACTGTAATTTTGGGCCTTATACGTAACCATAAACCGGATATGCTCGTTGTGGCAATGGACAGCAAAGCCCCGACTTTCAGGGTGAAAATCTACTCCGATTATAAAGCCCATCGTCCGCCTATGCCGGACGATATGCCTGCGCAGATAGACCGTATCGAACATATACTTGCCGCGATGAAAATACCAATTCTGCGTGTCGATGGTTTCGAGGCCGATGACATAATCGGCACCCTTGCAAAAAAAGCCTCAAAAGACGGCATCGATACCTATATCTGCGCAAAAGATAAAGATATGTATCAGCTTGTCGATGACCACGTTTATATCTTCGATATGAAGAAAGGTGAAACTCTTGATGATGATACGCTGTTTGAGAAATATAAAATTCATCCTAAAGATTTCATCGATGTTTTGGCTTTACAGGGTGATTCTTCGGACAATATCCCTGGCGTACCGTTAATCGGAGAAATGAACGCTGTTAAGATGATTCAGCAATACGGTTCTCTCGACAAATTGTATAAACACGCCGATGAAATTAAGGGCAAACGGGGCGAAAATCTCCGCAATTTTAAAGAACAGGCCTATCTTAGCAAAGAGCTTGTGACTATCGATTGCAATGTGCCCTTCGAAATTGATTACAATGCTTTGTCTCTGAAAAAATTCGATGAAGCCAAACTTGGTCAGATTTTCACTGAGCTTGGTTTCAATCGCCTGCTTACACAGTTGGGTTTGCAGGGTTCTTCTGAAACTCAATCAGAGGCAGATGATACTTCAATAGTTACGTCTGATTTAGGTGAGCCGGAATCGGCTAAGACAATTCCGCACGATTACCAGTTAATAGATACTCAGGATAAGTTTGACGGTTTCGTAACCGAACTTAAGAAACAAAAACTGTTTGCCATTGATACTGAAACCACATCCATTAACGCTATGCGGGCCGACCTGGTCGGCATAAGTTTTTCCTGGCAGCCGCATAAAGCATATTATCTGCCTGTAAGGGCTTCGTTAGGCCAAAAGTGTCTCGATGCAGGTATGCTCCGTCAAAAACTCGCCCCGATACTTGAAGATGAAAACGTCAGGAAAATCGGCCAGAACATAAAATATGATTTGCTTGTCCTGAAAAATGCCCGACTGCCTGTAAAAGGGGTTTATTTTGATACGATGGTTGCCTCTTATTGCCTCGACCCTTTACGCAGCAGCCATTCGATGGATAATATGGCTGCCGATTTTTTGAATTACCGCTGTATCCCAATATCTTCGCTCATCGGTAAAGGCAGAAATCAGCGTACCTTTGATATGGTCGATACAGCTACAGCCTGTGAATACTCCGCCGAGGACGCCGACATAACTTTTCAGCTTTATGAATATCTGAAAAACCGCCTTGAAAAAGCCCCCCCGACAAAGAAACTGTTTGAAGAAGTGGAAATGCCCTTGGTCTCGGTCCTAACGGTTATGGAATACAACGGCATTTCGCTCGACACTAAGTTGCTGAAAAAAATGTCCGGCGAACTTGCCGCAACGCTCAAGACTCTTACCGACCGTATTTACGAATGTGCCGGCGCCGCTTTCAACATTGATTCTCCGAAGCAGCTTGCCGAAATCCTTTTTGATAAACTCGGCCTCGAATCTGTCAGGAGCGGCAAAGCCGGCCGCAGCACCGATGCGGACGTCCTTGGACAGCTTTCGGACCAGCATCCTGTTATCGAGCTTATTCTTCAATACCGCCAGATAAGCAAGCTGCAGAATACTTATGTCGATAAGCTAAGCCAGTTGATTAATCCACGCACCGGCCGAGTCCACGCCTCCTTTAACCAGACTATAACCGCGACGGGACGTCTCAGCTCCAGCGACCCCAATTTGCAAAACATTCCCATTCGCACCGAACTTGGCAGCAAAATTCGCTCCGCCTTTATTCCGGAGAGCAAAACCAGCTGCATCCTCAGCGCAGACTATTCCCAAATAGAGTTGCGCCTGCTGGCACATTTTTCGAAAGACCGTGCTCTTATGTCGGCTTTTGAGGCCGACCAGGACATTCACCGCTTCGTTGCCTCCCAGATTTATGGGGTGCCGATCGCAGAAGTAACCGACGAAATGCGCTCACACTGTAAGGCGGTCAATTTCGGTATAATTTACGGTCAGGGTGCGTTCGGATTATCCCGCTCGATAGGGATAAACCATGCCGATGCGAAAAGGTTTATTGATGACTATTTTGCCCGCTACAGTTCAATCCGCAAATTTATGGACGGTGTAATCGATGCAGCTAAACGCACCGGCTTTGCCGAAACGATTCTGCACCGCCGGCGAAGAATCTTAAACCTCGCCAGCAAAAATGCCAATAAACGCGCACAGGCCCAGCGATTTGCAATAAACACAGTGATTCAGGGTTCAGCCGCGGATTTAATAAAGGTTGCCATGATAAACATCCAGCGGAAAATCGAAGCTGAGCTCCCTGCGGTGAAGCTGATTCTGCAAATTCACGATGAGCTTGTTTTCGAGGTGCCCGCGGACGAGGCCGACAAACACGTAAAGTGGATCAGGCAAGAGATGACTACGGCATTGGAGCTTAGTGTCCCCCTGAAAGTTGATATAAGTTACGGCCCAACCTGGCTGAGTGATAAGTAGCGATGCCGGTTTGTATTATGTGGTTTGTATACGACCGATTATCGTGCAATCCAGCGATTTTATTAACTTAGTCAGGTTATCATCCGGCTCGGACGTATTTTTGGCGCAGATAAAAGCGGCCCGAGCGGCCAATATGATTTGCCTGCGGTCCAGGCTGTTTATCAAGGATGGTGCGTTTATCAGGATAAAGTCGAATTTATCCTCCGCCTTTTCCACTATCTCCGTTATATTCATCTGTCTCGATTGGGAAAAATAATGGCCTGGCCAGACCCACAAATTCTCAATTTCAGTTTGAACAGCTTTTGTGCTCAAATCGCTTTGCTCTGCGTCAAGCCCAAAGGCCTTGGCAACGGCGTCACGCTTAAGGTCAAGGTCTATAAGCAGACAGCGTTTTTTACTCTTGGCCAGCCCTATAGCCACATTAACAGGTATTGTTACCGGCAGCGATTCCGTTTCTGTCGAAGTAAATAAGATGCTCCTGCATTTTCTCTTAACTTGTCTTATCCGTTTGATAATAGGTTCGTAACTATCTTCAGCCGGTTTGTCACCGCCTTGACCATCACCTGTGAGATTAATGTCGATTGCTTTCTTGAATTTCTTTTTCCTCAAGAGATTCAGAGTCAGCACAAATAATATGATTACAACTACACCGGCGGCAAGGTATATAATCGCCTCACCTTTGGAATTTATTCCCAGTCTAGTCCAGATATTTTTCAGGGTATCAATCATTTTATAACCGCTGTTCGCCTGGGAAATTATCCCGGCATAGTTTTTCGATATCTTTTGCTACAATTTCCGCGATTATCTTGTCTTGCTCTGATAATAACGGTTTTGGCTGTTCAATAATATGGTCGTCTATCCGGGTCTCCGGCTTTAATCTTTGGATATCGGTTTTTTGGCCTGGGGCCTTTCTTTTTATGGCGATAATCTTTCGCTGCTCAGCCATAATCTCCTCAGCGAGGTCAAAAATCGGGATATCGGACGTTTCCTCTGATGGTTCTGCCTGTTCTTTCATCCCCGGCGGGGGGGGTATTTTTGCCGATATTTCCGCTGTATCAGATGGCCGGGCTGTCTCTATGGAGCTATCTTGAGCGACCGGGTTTTTGGGGGTGGTGTTGTTGTGCAGCGGCACTATATTGCGAGCGCGAAGGATATCCGCCTTGCATTGCAGAATGTCTATGTCAAATTGTTCGTTATTTCCAGCTTTGTTCACCACGGTAACCTCCTGTGACTTTATATTAGTTTAATCGGATTGCGGGTATTAATCAAGAACAAATTGCAGCGGCTGCTACTACCGCGGCGTTTGAGTTGAACTAAATTTCCCCCTTTTTTTTCGAAATGTCAGGCTTTTCAGTCAACATTTCACTCTCCTGATGTGCCTTTATAAAAAGATAAGGTAGCGTTTTTGCGTGGAGATTGGCATAGAGTAAAACGGTTGGCGGCTAATAGCCCCCCGAAGAAAAGCGTGCATAGCCAAACTTAAGTGCCCTAAGTATAGAATTGAAATCTAATTAGCAAAAGCTCTTGCTGATCGGGTTGAGCAAGAAACCGTGGAAAGTAGGTTGTTAAGGAGAAAAAATGGAAATGAAGGACAAAAGAACAAAAGTTGTAGTCTGTGTATTGGCATTAGCTGTTCTGTCAGGGATTTTGACCTTAGCTACAGCCGGCAATTTGGAACCAGACGCTCCGCCGGCACCAACGATGAAAACTCTCAATGAAATTTACGATGCCGTTTCTGGTGTCTCGCAAAGAGAGGGATGTTTGCAACAGGTTAATGTCGACGCCAGCAGCACTTATACTCTCTTCACAGTGCCAACAGGCAAGCGGTTTGTGTTATTGAATTTGACTTTTCGTTATGATTCGTCAAAAAGAAGAGCGTATCTAACTGTAAACGATAATTTTCTCACGGGATATCCTTATGTGAGGTCTTATACGGAGTCTATAACGAATTATATGCAGAGCTACGCAGATTTTCCAGATAGGTGTGTGGTTGTCAATGCGGGTGAGACATTGAAAGTTGTAAATGAAGAATCTGCCACCTTGAAAGCCATGATTGTCGGTTATTATTACAATATCCCGTAAATAATTGAGAATAACCTTGATTATGGCCGCAAGTTATAAGGGGATTTACAATGGACTGTAAGAATCCAATAGGGTTGGCATTGATGGCCGTTTTAGCATTGGGTTTTGCCTCCGCCTATGCGGAAAATATTGATCCTTACGAAGGCGACTCACAATATGCATACGGCGAAAATGCAGGCTGGCTTAATTTTGAGCCGAGCCAGGGGCCGGGCGTTACCGTAAGCAGGACGAAACTTACCGGCTACGTATGGGCGGAAAACATCGGCTGGATAAATCTATCACCTGCATCCTACGGCGGCGTGGTCAACGACGGTGCCGGCAATTTATCTGGTTATGCCTGGGGTGAGAATGTCGGCTGGATAAATTTCGGCCCTTCCTATGGCGGCGTAACCATTGACCTTGACGGCGACTTTGGCGGCTGGGCGTGGGGTGAGAATATCGGCTGGATTAACTTTAACTCCGCCGACCTCTACGGCTACAATGTAAAGGTGTGCAAGGTAAGCTTCGAGGACTTGGCGAAATTCGTCGATGAGTGGCTGCTAACTGGTGATCTGGATGCCGATTTGAACGGCGACGGTGAGGTTGATTTTACTGATTACAGTATACTCGCTGATTACTGGCTTGATTACTGCCCCGACGATTGGCCGCTTTGAGCGGGGCCCATTGAAAATTGCGTGAACTCGCTGAGGCTGAATTGTTCTATTAGTGAATGAATATCATCGATGGTAACGGCTTTTACAGCGTTAATATCATCTTCGATAGTGCGATACTGCTGTAAATATATCCAGTTGGCACCAAGGTCAATCAGCCGACCCATCGGCAGCTCATTCTTTATTACCAGCGCACTCAATATTTTATTTTTTGCTGTTTTCATTTCATTTTCGGTTACGCCGCTTTTGGATAGACTCTCGAAAATACTCTTTACCGTATCAAGCACTTTGCCGAGGTTTTCACTGCCGCAGTTGAAATAGCTGCAAAATACCCCTGTGCCGTCCATGGCCGCAAACTGCATTGATGCCTCTTCCGCCAGCGCCTTGTCGATCAGCTCCCAGAAGAATCTTGACCCGACATCATCGCCAATGATAGTCGCCAGCAGAGATGCGGCAAATCTTCTCTGGTCCTGGGCCGGAACCGCCGGGGACATCAGGCATATATGCTCGCGGGCCAGATTTGATTTTTCGATACGTTCCTTTTTTTTACTTCCGGCTGAGTCTTCCAGTGTTCTGGGAGCAGCCTGCTTTTGCCACTTTTCGCAGCCTCTTTCCACGGTACCGCAAATCTGCTCCCAATCGAAGTTACCTGCGACGGCAACAGCCATATTGTTCGGCGCATAGCGCCTTGAAAAGTAGTCCCGCATCTGTTGGGCCGTTAGATCGCTGATACTTTCCACAGTACCCAGGATGCTGTTACCGCACGGATGACCGCCGAAGTGCAGATGTCGGCATCTATCCAGCACGTCAAAGTTCGGCATATCCTTATACATCGCTATTTCTTCTTTAATTACGTTCTTCTCGATATTGAAGTCTGCATCTCTCAATGCAGGCCTCATCAGCTCTATCCATAACTTTGTCACCTCGCTCAGATATTCCGGTAAAACGGCTGCATAGAAAACAGTGTTTTCCTCTCCGGTAAAGGCATTGAACATAGCCCCAGTTCTATCGAACGCCTGGTTGACTTCGAAGGTGCTTAGTTTTTCAGTGCCTTTGAACAGCATATGTTCGAGGAAATGTGATACGCCGTTTATCTGTTGTGTCTCATCTCTTGAACCGGTTCTAACGAAGAAGCCGACCGCAGCCGACTTGGCAGATTTATTGACTTCGCCTATAACAGCCAGTCCATTTGCCAGTATTTTCTTCTTAAATTCCATATTCTGCTTTAATAGATTTTTATTTCTTTCGGCCCAATTGTTACTGCCGTAAAATCTTTGAAAGGGTTACGCCGCAAAAACCCTAAAATAGAATCGACTGTTGTTTGTTCTATTTTATTTTTAATCTCGTCCAGACTGCGGACCCTGCCAAGTATATAGTAATCGCCTCCTATACCGGCAGCCCTGCTGCCGGACGATTCGCTTTGCAGGACGAGAGTGCTCTTAAGCCCGACTTTGGCCCGTTCGATTTCTTCTTCGCTGATTCCAACGCCGAGCCGGTTGAACTGGTCTGTTATTACATCAAGAGTCTCCTGAGCCTTATCCGGCGTTGTACCTGCATAGCACATTATACCGGCCGCTTCTTTCAAGCTGTGATATTTTGCGGCTACTGCGTAGCAAAGGCCCCGCTTTTCCCTTACCTCTGTAAATAATCGTGCGCTCATCCCGCCCGAAAGGACCGATACCGCAACTCTGGCATTATAATAGTCTTCATCGGCAGGTTTGACTGTCTCGGTCATCAGGCCGATGTGCACTTGGGCGCCGTCATTGTGCAGATGCGTGTATTTGCCTGCCTTGTTTTGCTGTGGAATCACGTCTTGCTGCGACTGTTTTTTTACGTTAGAAAATAACCTTTCTATTTGCGCAACAACAGCATCAAAATCATATTTGCCTGCAACAGCGAAAATTGTCTGCGATAGAGTGAAGTTGTTCTTTATGATTCGCCTTGTTTTTTCGGCAGTGAGGGTCTTTAATTCTGCGATTTCGCCTAAGGCGCTGCGTCCCAAAGGATCCGGATAGAATTGTTCCCGCAGCTTTAACATAACTTTCTGGCGGGGGTCGTCGTCAAGGGCGTGCACCCCATCGATTGCTAATTGCCTTGCCAATTCAAATTGGTCTTCTTTCAGGCCGGCACGCAGTATTATATCAGCATATAGTTCTATCGCTTCAGCCAGATTCCCCGATTCCAAAACAGCACCGATGATTGTATGAGAGCTGCCGACCGAACTGGAGCGATGCAGGCCGAGGCCATCAAGCGCATCGCCAAGGCTTCTATTGTTTTTATCGCCTGCGCCTCTGAAAATCCAATCGGCAATAACACTTCCTGCTCCGCAGCAGCCGTCCGGAAATCTTGCAGCCCCCGCAGGAAGCATAAAATCGAACGCCACCGACCCGACTGCCTCCATCGGCTCACCAAGAACGACCATTCCGTTTTTTAAGATATGTTTATCGAGTCTTTCAGTCATTGATAGCTCTAATCTACCAGTAAGGGGAGATGTTTTCAAAGGAATGCTTCAAAAATTCTGATGCTAACAAATATTTATCGTTTCCATCTGCTTCAGGATACAAAATAAGACCAAGATGTCGATACTAGAATTGTTTCATTATTTTAAATAACTGAGAGTAATATTCCAATAGGTAAGGAACTAACTTTATTAAGAGATAAATGAACCAAGCTGTTATTATACCAACAAAAACTGTAACTGTAATCTTTGTATTTTTTTTATAACTCGGATGAAACCATACGAACGGCAGGGCAAACGGACCGACGAACAAAAAGGCAACTATAATATTGGCGGTGTTGAAATACCATTTCGTTTTAGACTTGCCGGCTCCTTTGAGAAACTCGCCGCAGAAGCGGCACTTTACCGCTTCATCCTGAATTTCTTCCGCACAAAACGGACACTTCTTCATTCTTATGCCACCGCAGCAGTTTCTTCGTCAACCTGGTCAAACCTGACGCTTATCTTCTTGCTCACTCCTCGCGTCTGCATCGTTATCCCGAACAGCACCTCTGCGATACTCATTGTGCGCTTGGAGTGGGTAATTACCACGAATTGTGATTCTTTCTGGAATTCCCGCAGCAGCATATTGAATCGCTCATTGTTTGCCTCATCCAGCGGGGCGTCAACCTCATCCAGGAAACAGAACGGAGACGGCTTCGATTTGAAAACCGAGAACAGCAGCGCAATCGCCGTCAATGCTTTTTCGCCGCCGCTGAGCAGTGATATGCTCATCGTCTCTTTGCCCGGCAGCCGGGCTATTATCTCTATCCCTGCATCGAGAATATCTTCGGTGTCTTCAAGCACTATATCGGCTTTGCCTCCGCCGAACAGCTTGCGGAAAACCTGCTGGAAGTTGCCCCTGATTTCCTCGAAAGTTTCTTTGAACCTTTCCCTGCTTTTCTTGTTAAGATGGCTTATCAATTGCTGCAGCTGGGCCTTGCTTTTGTTCAAATCCTCTACTTGAGTGCTTAAAAACTCATTTCGTTTGTCGAGGTCTTCCTGTTCAGCTATCGCGTCCACATTTACGTTGCCGAGCCGTTCAATCTTACCGCGAAGGTCGGTGATTTCTTCCCTTACCTTGTCCCAATCTACCTGGCTTTCCTTGTAATTCTCGTAGGCCTCGGCCAAATCAATCTGGAGCTCATCCCGGACTCTTTCAACAAGGTCTTCTCTCTTTACATCCAACTGGCTCAATTCTATTTTAACTCCGCCAATCGCTGACTCAACTTCGCTTTGCTCAGTCCTTTTCTGGCGAAGCAACTGTTCCGTTTGGGTTCGCTCTTCGAGCAGTTTTTCAATTTTTTCCTGAAGCAGGGTGCTGCTTTGCTGATTTTTCTCTTTTTCAACAAACAGCTCCGACACCGCTGATTCGCAGCTGAGGATATCTCTCTGGGATTCCAGGGATTGTGTACTGCAGCTTTGTATCTCTGTTTGTGCCGTTTCCACAGCTATCTGGTTTTCCTGCATCTGGTTTTGCAGGCTTGCAATCGTTTGTTTCGATGCCTTGATTTGTTCGGTAATCTGCCCCAGAGCGACCCTCAAATCCGCGAACTTGCCCGCTTGTGTTTGCTGCTCGGCTTTCCGCTCGGAGAATCTTGCCTCAAGCTCTTCTATGCGTTTTGTTCGCTGGCTGTCCACCGCCTCCAGTTCCTGCAATTTCTGTTTCGAGTCGTATTCTTTCTGTGCCGACTGGGCAATTTGCGCCTCCAGCAGACCGATTTCACCGGCTATCAGCGGCTGTTCTTCGCTCAGTCGTTTTATATCCTGCTCATAAACCGTCAGTTTCGAGATTGCCTGCATCTTTTCGGTATTGGCTTCATAAATAGCTGTCCGCAGCTCCCTGCATAATTTAGCCAGATGCTCGTTCGTATGAGTGTTTCTTTCTATTTGTCCCTCAATCTCTGCGATTTCCGCTTCGAGTTGGCCGATTGTGTCCTGCAGCTGGCGGAGCCGGCTCTTTCGCGATATCAAGCCTGTGGCTTTTCCCAAAGGTCCGAGCTTTATCACGCCGTCGGCGCCTAAAAATTCGCCCCTTAGAGTAACGAATTTGTAATCACCGCCAATGCTCCCGGCCAGTTCAATCGCGGCATCAATCGAGTCAACTACTATCGTTTTACCCAACAGTTTCCAAGCCAATGGTGCATATTTGCTATCGCCTTTCACGAACTCGGCAAGCCTACCCTTTACATGCTCGAATTTCGACAAATCCTTTTTATCTACAAACGGCTCTATTTTATCCGTGCATATAAAATTCACCCTGCCTTCGAGATCCTCGATTGTTTCTTTATCGGCCAACAGTTTGCTTGTGCTGCTGATTACGAGAGCGTCGGTTCGGCCCTCAAGCGCAGCCTCAACAGCGTTTGCATATTCGACGTCGGCTGCTATGGCCTCTGCCAATATTCCTTCCACGTAATCGAATTTAGGACGGCTTTGCAGTATGTTTTTAATCGCGTTATTAAGGCCTTCGCGCCTTGCCTCCATATCCGCCAATATCGACAATTCGCTGTTCAGTGCGCTTCGCGTCTCTTTGCTTTGTGCCAATCGCTTACTCTCTGTTGCAATCAAGCTGTTGACTTCTTCTGTCTCTTTATGCTTGGAGTCCAGACTTTGCTGCAATTCGCCCAGCACTTTCTCTATATCGCCCAGACGGGCGGCGTGCTGCGCTTTTTCCGTTAAGAGTTTTTCAAGCTCTGCCCGGCTGGTCTCTGCACGGCCGGACAAACGGTCTTTCTGGCTGGATAGATTGCTGCGATAAGCACCGATGCTCTGCACCTCGTTATGAAGCTGTGCCGTCCTCCTGACTATATCTATAATACCTGATTTTTCGTCTTCCAAATCAGCATCGAGGGACGCGCATTCAGCGTCTATTTCCTGAAGGACTTTTTGAAGCTGTTCAGCTTCCAGTTTTTTGCTCTCGAACATTTCTTCGCCGTTTGCAAGCTCGACCCCGTATTGTCTCAAATCGTTATCGAAAAGATTTTTCTGCTCCTGCAGCTTTTCGATTCTTTTCTCAGCTTCTTCTTTTCTCTGCTTCAGTTCCGCGATTCTGGTTCGCAAGAATTCAATTCGCTGCAAGTTCTGCTCGATTTTGCTTTGTACGGCGACAAGGCAGTTCCCCGTGCGGCTTAACTCGTTCTCTGTTTCTATTATTTTTTGGCCTAATTCGCTCATTAGAGCGTCATTTTGGGCCACTTTTGCGACAACACCGGCAAGCCTGTCTTCAAGATGTTCAAGGCCAGATTTTTTCTCTGCGCTCTGAGCACGGTTCTTTGCGTATTCAGACAACGAATAATTCACCTGCAGCTCTTTGAGCCTCCCACAGTATTCCAGGTAGTTTCTTGCTTTGCCTGCCTGATACTTTATGCTTCGAAGCTGCTTTTGTACCTCGGCTAAAATATCCGCAAGCCGCAGCAGGTTTTGTTCGGTATATTCCAGTTTGCGAAGGGCCTCTTTTTTATGAGCCCTGTATTTGCTTATACCGGCTGCTTCTTCGAATATAGCCCTTCTGTCTGTTTTCGAAGCATTTAACAGCTGCCCAACCTGTCCCTGCTCAATAATCGAGTAGGCCTTGACCCCAACGCCGGTGTCCATAAACAATTCGCGGATGTCTTTAAGCCGGCAGATTTTATTGTTTATACGGTATTCGCTTTCGCCGCTCTTATAAATCCTGCGTGTAATCTGCACCTCGTCGGTGTCGATTGGCAATTGCCTGCTCCCTGTTCCATTTGGATTCGAGAGAAACAGGCTTACTTCCGCCGTCCCTGCGGGTTTTCTGCTGCTGCTGCCGCTGAATATCACATCCGCCATTTGCTCGCTTCGAAGGCTCTTGACACTTTGTTCGCCGAGCACCCATTTTACCGCATCGACGACATTGCTTTTGCCACAGCCGTTGGGGCCGACAATGGCGGTTATTGGTGCATCGAAGGTCAATTCAACCTTGTCGGCGAAGCTTTTAAACCCGTTGAGGACGATTTTTTCAAGTCTCATCTATATTCCCTACTCTTAGTTATGATAACTGATATTACGCGGCATACCCGCTACAGCCGGATAGATACCACTATTATTATCGGCTGATGACCTATTTTCTCTTGATAATTAGGTCGATTTTAGGCAGGGGCCCAGCCTGAAACTCCGCTTCCACCGCGCCTTTGTCACACATCTGTTTCAAAAGGGCGATTGCTTCAGTATATGAGACATTTAATCCTCGACGATCTTCTTTGGCCTTTTTTAGCGGTTCTTCGCACAGTGTTTGGATAATGTCGCCAAGTTCAAATGAGCTTTTTAGCTGCATCATTACATTGGGCCGTTTGGGGTGTTTGCGGATTATTGAGACATATTTCTGACCTGCAGGGGCGTTTATTGTAATACTGCCGTCCTCCGACTGGATAAAGATATCGTCACGGCAGTATATCGGAGCACCGAACAGCACAATTCGGGGCTGACCGCTCCGGTAAACGAAAATGCCCTTGTATTCGGTTTGTGAGATTTGCTCAAGGTAAAAATTACGCGCAATCAGCGTTTGCCTTATTATAAGGTCGTCTAATTTTCTTAAGTTTTCATATGCCGCCAATGTGATATTGGGGTCGTTGTCCCGCAGTACTTTTCGCGCTATCGCAATCGCATCGTTCCGTTTCGCCGATGTAGTAATCGCCTCCAAAGCCTCGACCCGATAAGCTGAATCTTTGTTCAATGCTATTTCTCGAAGGGTATTCAGACCGTCATCACTGCCCAGATTGAGCATGCATCTGGCTGTTCTTAGACGTACCTGCTCCTGAGATGAATTCAGAAGGGCGGCCAGCTTGCTGAGGCTTTCGTTTCCGATGGCTTCTAGAGCTGTCTCAGCTGTGTACTTGTCTTTAGAAACAGCAAGCTTTTGGATGAACGTGCTTATTCTTTCCCTGGTAGCTTCCGGAGTCTCCGAAAGGTATATCGCCTTGACTATCGAAACGAATCTTTGTTTTTGTTTTTTGTATGCAGCAGGTACTTTTAATTCAACCTGGCTGGCGGAGACCGCTCTGGCTGCTCCGTAACCAAAACGCCCGTTTAGTTTGCTGCAAATAAGGCTTGCGATTCTTAAATCAGGCTGACTAAGCCCCATATTTATCTCGTATTCGTTGAGGACCCTGCCGCCAGCCATGATATAGACGTTTTTTTTATTTGTTTTGCCGGGACTTAAGGTATCTACAAAGACCGGTCCTTTCGCCGTAGCCAAAGGTTTCATAGCTACACCAAACCCTCCTATTGCCTTAAGCTCAGCGCCATACAGCCACCCGCCTTCCAGAGAGGTTGTTTGTGTGCCGGGCAGAGCAGATACACTTACATCGAAGTATTGGTTTTTCGGAACTGCCGTCGGCATAATCCCCTGCACTAATACCACCGCCGTATCGGGACTATTAATAAGCTCATCAACGTTCACCTTTTCCTCATCCAATTGCTTCAGGATATATTGCTTGAGATATTCTCTAATTTGGGCCGGACATTCACTTGAACCTGTTCCACTTAGTCCGCCGACCAGACCGTATCCCTCGACGGGGATTGGGTCAAAGGGGAATACCTCCGCCAGCGACCCTATTGTAGCACCCAAATCTATTTTTGCTGCTGGTTCATTTGGTTCTTTAACAGTTTGGGCCGGCCTGCCGCAGCCGTTTATAAAAAAAACAATAAACAGTATGCTTATTAAGTAAGCCGGTTTTAGATAGTTACTATTCATTTGGCACCTAAAAAGAACTAAACTTGTCGCCCGCGAAAACGGGAATTTGCAACTAAGAACCTGCCCAAATACTATGTTTTGCCGGATTTTTAGTCAAGTCTTATCTTGGTCGGCATAGCAGGTAAGTGTGATTGATATACAGAGCCGGTTGGCCTTGGGCAGGAAACCGGGATATGCCCAAATAAAAATGGCTGGAGTGGTAGGCACTCACAGCCATTTTGTAATTGGTATTTGCGGTTTTGTTAACGTTTGCGTTTATTTCTAATAGCAAACATACTACCAAGTCCGAGTAATGCTATTGTTACAGGTTCCGGGACAGGGTTGTATTCATATGCAACGGTAATCAGACCACCCGTCAGGCCAAGCGTGTAGATGCTTGGGCCATACCCGCCGGTTGTAGAGATGAAAGTCGAGACGTTTGTACTCAGCCAAGCGTCAAAGGTTCCTGCACCCGTGAAAGAAGCCAGGACAGCCCCGTTTGTGCTGCTTGTAGACTCGATGTCGTTTCCCGAACCGCCCGTAACCGAAAAAGCGTCCGTACCTATATAATCAGGTACTCCGTCATTGTCGAGCGTGACCGAGCCCGAGCCTGTCTGCAGCGGTACCGCAGTGACAACCAAAGCGCTGCTTAACACGTCGATTGTGACCTCAGCTCCAATTCCTAATGTCACATCCGATGGAGAGCCTCCCTCGTTGTCCCAATGAATTTGGCCGGCGTAGGTGTCAGAGTTCAAAGTCAGAGTCACTTTCGTCAACGTGCCAAGTGCAGGATTGAATTTTGACAACGAAGCACCAGCCCACCCGGCCGCAGAGCCAACAGTAGTCGGCCCGTAGGTATCCGAGTACGTGACCAGTGCAGCATTAGCGGTGGTTATCAAGCTCAATATTACCACCACAACTAATGCCATAATCGTGCTAAGCTTGTGTGTGTTTTTCATCTGATTTCCCCCCCAAATAAATGTTTCTAAATTTATCCCCCAACGATGGCTCTATTATATCCGAAGGTCTATGGTAATTCAAGTTTTATCTGTAAAAAAACCCGATTTTCAATCATTTCGTGATATACGGCTTGTGACTGGTATTATTATAGGGCGAGCCGAGTTTTTTTTTGCTTCGGTGATACGCTTTTTCTGCAAAGGCAGTATGGAATCAGCCGGTGTTTGGTCACTCACCGATTATCTGGCAGATGATTGTTCTTGTCCTTGGACTGGTATCAAAATCTACCAGGACAATTTACTGCAAATAAGGCTTGTGATTCTTAAATCAGGCTGACGAAGCACAATATTTATCTCGTACTCGTTGAGGACCCTGCCGCCAGCCAGGATATAATTGCCTTGCGATATTCTCAAATTTCGTTTTAGCCTTTATTTCTCTTGAATTGGCAAAACTTCCTCTATCTAAGATAAAACCAGTTAAACGGGTTAGAGAAAATCTCTGCGGTTAACCATAGTTCAGACAAGGTAATGCCGACGGCTAATACTGCGATGGCCAATAGGACGGCGTATCTCCCCAGCCGTCGGAATGTATATTCCAGCCCTTCAATATATATAAGCAGGAATGGCAGCAGTGCTCCGGCTATTAGACGGCCGGAGACAAAGTACGGCAGCTCCCGTGAGGGATAGGGACAATCATTGAAATCGTAGAGTATTGACAGAAAAGCCAGAAATGCCACTGACGTGCCAACCACCAGGAAACTCATGACAAGCACAAAACGATAACGCCCATTTGTTTTGTTCCTGTTCAATATGACACCAAAGCCGCAGATGGTAACAAGCACCGCTGAAGAAACTACGTAAAACAAATCCGCACCCCACCATGCCATCCGTTCAATATGCCAGACGAATTCACCCCGCCAAAACGTCTTTGTCGATTCGGCAAGGAAGAAACACAACCCTTTGTACGTGAAAATCGGATGGTCTGACAGCTTGCCTAAGGGCTTTACTACCCATCCAAAAAATTCTATCTTTTCTTTTGTCCCAGTGATATCTCCGAACACAAGATAATTCCGTAATAACCAGATGCCGACAGGTACCACTACCGCTGCCAGCAGTATGCAAAGCCGGGGCAGATATTCCCTGATCTTTTTTTCGCTGAAAAGTTTTCTAACCTTGAGCACGACAATCACACATAATAGCACCAGCATCGCTATATTAGATAACTTCACCAGTAGCGTTGCCGCTGCCGCCAGCCCTGTTAAAAGGTGGTAGTGAACTGATTTGCTTTCGAAATATATCTGAAGCAGCAGGAAAAACGATATCGCAAAAAGCAGTGACGAAATGGCGTCGCTGTTAATAGAGTAGAATGCATCTTGTGGGAAGAAGGCCACGAATAATGGCAGCCCTATTCGCAGCAGCGACCCATCTGGGTAAAACGTCCGGCCCAGCCGGTAGGAAAACCATACCAGCAAAGTAAAAAGAGGCACATTCAGAAATCGTATCCAATATATCAGCTGCCCGCCGCTTATTCCGAGTATTCTGCCGGCACTGCACCAGATGCCTGCCACCATATAGTAGACGGGAAACGATGCTGTTTCATGATTCTCATAGTTTTGCCATACCGCGACTGCATCGGCAAAGTTCTGGGATTTCAGTATTTCCTGTAAGTTTGGATAAGCCCACAACGGTATGGGAACTAAAATTTGTTCCGGTTTGGATACATACTCAGTCGTCCCATAGAGTAAAATAAGTTCCGCTGACTCACGGCTGAAGTTTTCTACAGCGGCACGAGGAATTTGACCGTTGGAGTATTTGTATACCAGGTCGAAGTGTGCATCCTCATCAACGTTGTTAAATAAAGGAAATGCCGCATTAAAGATGAATATCCGAACTGCGGCTATGATGCATAACACAAAAACGATGGCATACTCATGACTGGCCGGAGGATTTATCTTATGATTAAACACATTCTTTGCCTTAATAAATCGTAATCGGTAAATGACCTATTTATTCTCCAATTATCTGGCAGACGACCGTTCTTTTTCTCGGCTTGGTATCAAAATCTACTAGGACAATTTGCTGCCAGGTGCCCAGGGCAAGCCGACTATCTACGACAGGCACGCTCAGTGACGGCCCCAATAAAGCCGCCCTTACATGAGAATGCCCGTTATCATCGTGCCATGTCTCTTCGTGCTCATATCGGCTGGCTTGCGGCGCAATCTTCTCAAATGCCGCCTCTATATCATGATTTACCAGCCCCGGCTCATATTCGATCGTTGTAATTCCCGCCGTTGAGCCGATGTTGAAAACGGTAACGGTACCGTTGCGTATACCCGAGTCTGCGATGGCATTGCTGATCTGTTTGGTAATATCGACAATATCGCAATTGCCCCTTGTTTTAAATTCAAGCTTTTTCGTTTCGACCATAACACAAGATATAGTCTATTATAAAACTTTCTACAAGAAGGAAAATTGTTGTTTTAACGGTTACAGATGTGAGTCAAATAACCACAACTTTTTTTCGCTCACAGCTGGTCATCGTAATTTCTGCTGTCGAACCTGCATTGAAAAAATCATATTTGCACTGTCAGTGTGCTGCTGTTACAATGATACCTTAGCTGTTTATCAACAACGTAGATAGTTAGTGTTTGGGAAACCTCGAATAATACTGCTTTTGTTTCGGAATGCTATAGCATTATGTCTGACAATGGTGCTGAAATAAACCCGTTTTCGGAAACAAAGATAGATATGCCGAAACCAAAGGTGGATATATACAGGGCCTGCTATACGTTGGTTCAAAGGACGGAATTAGTCACAGCCTTATTGCTCACTCTGATAATTGTCTTTCTTCACTTTATCTTTATGGGAAATGCAGGTGCGCTTTGGCGCGATGAGGTCAGCACTTTCAATGTAGCAACAATGCCTTCTATTTCAGAAGTTTGGCGTTCCCTTATATGGCATCCTTTTCCCATCTTTACCTCAATGGTGTTGCGTCTGTGGACGGCGGCAGTGGGCGGAAGTGATTTTAGATTAAGAGTTTTTGGGTTTCTTGTTGGCATCTCTATTCTTGGGTGCTTATGGCTCAATGCTCGACTGTTGACCCGTTCTGTGCCGCTGTTGTCGCTGGTGCTGTTTGCGTTGAATCCGTTGGCCATACAAATTGGAGATTCCATTCGACCTTACGGAATGGGATATTTCTTTATTCTGCTTGCATTCGCATTTATATGGAAGGTGACCGATCAGCCGAATATCCTCAAAATTATTGTCGCCACACTTGCAGCCGTCTTAAGCGTACAATTCCTGCTTCATAATGCGTTTCTATTAATGGCGATTATCTTTGCCGGAGTTGTTGTGACCCTTCGCAGGGGCTGCTGGAAAAGGTCAGTATTACTGATAGCGATGGGTGTAGTCGCCGCGATTTCACTTTTGCCTTACCGGCAAATCTTCAGAGAAGCTCAGCAGTGGTCCGCTCTCACAAAGGATCCGGTAACTTTTCTCTGGATTTTGAAAGTATTTTCGCAGGCATTGGCTGCTCCCGGGCAATTTATGCTTGCGATTTGGATTTGCCTTTTTATCTTGGGCATCGCCGCCGCTGTTTACCTTCAATTTTCTCGTTCACCGGATTTTTCCAAAACTGAAAGGGACTTTATCTTGTTTTGCTCAATCGTGATGGTTGCAAGCATATCTCTTTTGGTGATCTTATATAAGCTTATCAGTATCAGTACTAAGCCGTGGTATTATTTACCTTCGATAGTATTGACCGCGGTTTCACTGGATGCGATTCTGAGAAGAAAGGGGCAGATAGTAACTGTTTTTCGGATAACTTTAGCAATATTCATAGTAGTATTCAGTTGGAGCGCTGTATGGCAGAAGGTTCATACACGCCAAACCAACTTGGATATCATCGCGTCAAGACTGGAAAGATCCGCCAATAAGAATGATATGATTTTATTGCACCCATGGTTTTACGCTGTTGCATTTCAGCAGTACTACCATGGCCCTATTGCCTTCATGACGATTCCGCCAATAGACGATTTCAAAGTGCATCGTTACGACCTGGTCAAGGGGAAAATGGCTTCTGACGATCCTCTCCAGCCGATTCTTGACCGCATGACCGAGACCTTGATGTCCGGTCATAGTATTTGGTTAGTTGGTGACACGGATCTTCCGTTAAAAGAGCAATCGCCTTGTTTTTTGCCGCCGGCTCCGCACACGGTCTATGGTTGGCGACTGAGCCAATATATGAAATGCTGGTGGGAGCAAGCCGGATGTTTCATTAACTCTCACTCTTCGGAACGTACAGCTTTACAACCAGTAATAGATAAATCTATAAACCCGAACGAAGATTGCCATATTAGGCTAATACGAGGATGGCGGCCGTGATAATGCCGGCAGCCGGCCTTGACTGGCGGCCGCCGAAACATTAAGATAGACCTTAATGTGAATACGCTTTGACGCCGAATTAACAGATATTGAGGTTTTTCAGCATGACAAATGTATTAAGCGGTGACATACAGCTTTCCGTTATTACACCTATATTCAATGAAGAGCTAATCATCAAAGACTCTGTTCTCAAGCTTATTCAGGCAATGCAGGGCTTCACAGACAAATGGGAATTAATCCTTGTCAACGATGGAAGCACAGACAACACACAGAATATCATTACAGAACTTACCCAAAATGATGGCCGCATCAAAGTTTTGACATATAAAAATAACAGAGGAAGGGGGTATGCCTTAAGAACAGGATTTAAGCGTTCTTGTGGTAAATACGTCATAGCAGTTGAGTCTGACCTTAATTATGGCAAAGAGATTATTTCCTCCATTTACAGAAAACTCTTGGACACCGATGCGGATGTAGTCATTGCCTCTCCATATGCGAAAAATGGCAAGCTGGAAAATGTGCCTTTCAAAAGAGCTCTTTTAAGTCGACTGGGCAACAGAGTGTTGCGAGTGGCATTTCCGTCGAATATCACCACGGCCACAGGTATGACCAGGGGCTACAAGGGGGATATCATTCGCCTGCTGCCCCTTGAGGAAGATGGTAAAGAAATCCATCTTGAGATAATATCGAAGGCCTGTATGCTCGGCTGTCAGTTCGACGAAATCCCAGCCACCTTAAAATGGACTCCTCGCCAAAAGGGAAAACCCGGAAGAGAATCTAAATTTCACGCCGGTAAAATCATCCGAACCCATCTGCTCTTCGGCTTCTACGAAGCGCCGATTTTACTCTTCGGTACTTTAGGCAGCCTGGTTCTTTTGGTTGGTGTGACACTTGGACTATACCTTAGCTATCTGTACTTTATTGAAGACCAGGTAATTGGCGAAAGGGTCATCTTGATTATGACCACGGTATTTATGATTCTTGCCGGCTTCTCGATGTTCCTGTTCTGCTTTCTGTCGTATCAGTTAAGAGATTTAAGAAAACAGATCTTTAAGCTGTATCAGAAAATTCATTAAACAGCGTTGCGAGTGCCTATGCAGACTAAACGCAAATCAGGATTGCTAATTCAGGCACTAATTTCTCTGATTATCGTAATTGTCCTTTTTTATTATCTGGATATCGAAAGCTTCACCCAACAGTTTCAGAAGCTTTCTTTCTCTGTCTTTGTATTTATCATTGTACTGCTTATTCCGAGTGTCCTCCTTCGAAGCCTTCGCTGGAAGATACTCTTTGAAAATGCTCACCACAACATTACCCTCGTAGATTCCACAAATTTAATGCTGGTAGGAATGTCGCTCAATCTTATCTTGCCTGCCAGCCTCGGAGATATTGCAAAAAGTTATTTTGGTTATCGCTGGTCCGGCATAAAAGAGCATATGCTTTCCGTAAGCCTGCTTGATAAAGTCATAGCTCTGGGCTCGTTAGCAGCCCTTGGTATTCCCTGTGCACTTTACCGTGGGAATTTGTTGTATGCTTTCTTGTCAATCCTAGTCCTAATCCCTGCAATATTTGTTCTGATACTGCCGCACCTGACCGCAAGAATACATTTCGTACAAAGATTATTTACTTGGTTCACTAAAGTGACGGGCGATAAATTCGATTTCTTAACAGCCCTCGAACAGTCCGGAATTACTAAAGCCAAACTGCTTTACGCCTTTTTACTTTCGGTCTGCGGCTGGGCGCTTACCTATTTGCAAATGTACTTTTGCTTCCGCGCAATAGGCTTGGCAGTACCGCTGTTTTATGTCTTGGCAGTAGCCCCTCTTATCACCCTTGTCCGTCTGTTTCCTTTTACTCTAAGCGGCATTGGTTCCGATGAGGCCGTGCTATGTTATTTTTTCACCCAGACCGGCGCTTCTATGGAAGAGATTTTAGCCGGTGCGCTAATATATCGATTCCTAACATTAATTCTGCCTGGCTTGATAGGCTTGTTGCCTCTGACATTTACAAAACGCATAGGCGGTAATAAATTAAACAAGGTTAACCAATGAAGATCCTTAAAACCCTGAAGATAAAAATCTATAATATAATAAGGTTATACCGTTGGAAAACGGTAAGAAAACTTTTGGATCCTAACGCCAAAAACTTACTCGACATCGGCTGCTCGGAGCTATTCTTCTACGACAAATTGAAAGACAAATATGATGTCACCGCGGCAGACTCTCATCCAACCAGCGAACTGATAAAAAAGGAAGACATCCAGAACCTCAGTTTCCCCGATAAATCCTTCGATATCGTCATCTGCCAGCAGGTCTTGGAGCACGTCTTTGACCCCGTCAAAGCAATCTACGAACTAAGAAGAGTCACCCGCAAACAGCTTATAATCAGCGTTCCTTACGAACCGTTCTTTACGCTCTGTCGCTGTTTGGTCTGGGAAAAAAACCACCTCTGGGCAATTACTCCGAAAGCCCTCAAATTTCACCTCGGTAAGCCAACCTATGAGAAAAAGTTGTGCCTCAAAAGATACTATATAGCTGTTTGGAACTGCGAATAGTGCAGCTTAACCATCTTACGGCTCCTTTGTCACTGCGAACACCACGTTCCTGATAGGCATTGCGGCAATCCAAACGCCGTCATCATCAGCATAATAAAAATTTCACTTTTTTTGCTATTGCCCTTAACAGTGCTGGTCTTTGTGATAGAATAAGCCCAAAGGATTCTTGGGTAAGTATGGGATGACAAGGTTTTTGGATGATTTATTCAACGGTTAAGCGTATTTTGGCCAACCCTCTGGTAATTCTCAGCGGGGTAACGTTATTATGCCTTGTGCCATTTGTAAATAAAGCATTTCACATAGATGACACCTTGTTTCTTGCTGCGGCAAAACAAATTCAAAGTAACCCCGCGAACTTTTACGGCTTCAACATTAACTGGTATGGCATTGTGGAGCCGATGTCTGATATCACTAAGAATCCACCTCTGACTTGTTATTATATTGCGATGGTGACGAAATTGTTTGGCTGGAGTGAGGTGGCGTTACACCTGGCTTTTCTAATTCCGGCTCTGGCAGCTTCATTGGGCAGCTTTTATCTGGCAAAGCAGTTGTGCTCCCGGCCAATGCTGGCTGTAATGGCAGGAGTGCTCACTCCTGCATTTGTGGTATCCAGCACAAATGTAATGTGTGACACGATGATGCTGGCTTTTTGGGTTTGGGCGGTGGCTTGCTGGGTTTGGGGAATGGAGAAGAATAAATGGTCAGGATTGTTAATCGGTGCAGTGCTTATCGCGCCCTGTGCGTTAACTAAATATTTTGGGATATCGCTGATTTTGCTTCTGTTCATTTATTCTGTGGCGAAAAAACGAAAGATTGGAACATGGGTGTTATATTTGCTGATTCCCGTTGTGATTTTAGCTCTTTATCAATGGACAACATTCAGACTTTACGGCAGGGGCTTGTTGACGGATGCCGCATCTTATGCCTCAACAAAGCGATGGAATTTTAATCCCGGTCTTGAATTGCTTTGGGGAGGATTGCTCGGTCTGGCCTTTACGGGAGGGGGCATAACAACGGTTCTGTTCTACGCTCCGCTGCTATGGTCGCGGCGGATTCTGATAAGTGGTGCTGCTTTGATGGTTGTACTTGTATTTTCTCTTGGTCTTGTGGGAGAAATCAGTAATGTCATAGTACGTCTTGGCAACAGGGTAAGATGGGACCTTCTTCTACAATTTGGTTTGATGTCATTGGGAGGGGTTTACATCATTTGGATTGCAGCGGCCGATTTGTACAAGTGCAGAGATTGTAAATCGCTGCTGTTGTTTCTTTGGGTGCTTGGAACTTTTGTCTTTGCCAGCTTTGTAAACTGGACGGTTAATGGGCGTAGTATACTTCCGATGGTTCCTGCGGTTGGAATCCTGTTAGGGCGTAGAATCGATAGAATCAATAGACAGGGTAAAACCGCCCGTCGGATGGCGGGCTGGCGAGTTAGCTGGCCGTTGATTCCCGCGGTAATTATAGCGTTGTTTGTTTGCTGGGCCGATTATACGCTGGCCGGCACGGCCAGAGATGCTGTGAAGAAAATCTACAAAATGTACGAGAACCGTCAGCCCACTACCATATGGTTTCAGGGACATTGGGGATTTCAGTATTATATGGAGGCCCGTGATGCCAAAGCTCAGGACTTCAATGATTCAAAGCTGGTCACTGGAGATGTGATTGTCGTACCTATGAACAACACAGACCTGAAGCCTCTGTCTGTAGACAAGATGTTTCTGGTGGAGGTTTTTGAATTTATGCCCTGTCGATGGTTATCAACGATGGATCCTCTGCTTGGAGCAGGCTTTTACGTGGGTATAAAGCGGCCGCTGCCTTTTTCTTTTGGTCGGGTATCGGCTGAAAAATATGGTATTTTTGTTGTCAAGTAACAAGGGTAAGCAGGTTTGATACCATTTTCAAATAAGGCAAAATTGTAATGTGCCAGCAAAAACAGCCTCAATATCAGAAAGTAGAACAAAAAAAACAGAGAAATTTTCTGCCCTGGTTGGCGGTCGTAATTGTTATTGCTATCATAGCTGGACTCCGAGTTCACCTTTTGGATGTCCCGCTCGAGCGCGACGAAGGTGAGTACGCCTATGCCGGCCAGCTTATATTACAGGGGGTTCCTCCTTATTCACTTATATATAATATGAAATTCCCCGGAATTTATGCGGCCTATGCTTTAATCTTGGCTATTTTTGGGCAGACACATCCTGCTATCCACTTTGGATTGCTGATTATCAACGCAGCTACAATTATCCTGGTGTTTTTGCTGGCGAGGCGATTAACTGACTCTTTTTCCGGCGTTTTTGCCGCCGCAGTTTTTGCGGTGCTCTCACTCGCCCCGTCGGTCCAGGGAATCTCTGCCAACGCTGAACATTTCGTCGTTCTTTTCGCTGTAGCCGGCATATTGCTGCTGGTCCTTGCGGTTGACCGCAAAAGTCCGGTTCTCTTGTTGGTTGCCTCTATATTACTGGGAATTGGTTTTCTTATGAAACAGCACGGGATTGCCTTTATTGCATTTGCAGGCCTATACCTGTTTTCTACCCAGTTTCGACGCAAACCCTTTGAACTCAAACCTTTTCTATTAAGAGCAGCTTTGTTTATTGTTGGCGTGTTATTACCTTTTGGCATAACCTGCTTCATTCTATGGCGTGTCGGCGTCTTTGAGAAATTCTGGTTCTGGACATTTGTGTACGCTCGCGAATATGTTTCAATTGTGTCTATACCGGAAGGGTTAAAGAATTTTAAATCCTCAATAATACCCATTCTTGGTTCGGCAGTTTTAATTTGGATTTCGGCTGGAATCGGTTTGCTTACGTTGTTTATAGAAAAGAAAATCCGCGACCTAAGGCTGTTTATCATCGGCTTTCTACTTTTCTCGTTTTTGTCCACTTGTCCGGGCTTTTATTTCCGTCCGCATTATTTCGTTCTTCTGCTGCCTGCCGTTGCCTTACTATCCGGAGTCGGCCTGTTTGGCATCCGGCAGGTTTTGAGGTTGCAAAAAGCGATAATTGGAAAAGATCCGATTGCCATCCTCTTGGGAATTGCTATATTGTCTCATACACTGTACCAGCAAAAGAATCTCCTGTTGGCTAAAGACCCTGCCATCGTATCCCGTATAATCTGCGGTCCTATTAATCCTTTCCCCGAATCGCTGAAAATAGCCGATTACATAAAGGCTAACAGCTCAAGCAGTGATAGAATTGTTGTTCTCGGCTCAGAGCCGCAGATTTACTTTTATGCCAACAGACGTTCGGCTACCAGTTATGTTTATGCATATCCTTTGATGGAGCCGCATCCGTATGCACTGCAGATGCAGGAGGAAATGATACGGCAGATAGAGGCAGCCAAACCCAAGTTCCTGATATTAGTGAATCGTTTATCCTGGGCGGCGCAACCTACCTCTGAGAAAATGATATTGAACTGGGGTCAAAAGTATCAGGAGGAATACTACAGGCTGGTTGGCTTTATTGATATTGTCTCAACAAACTATACAATCTATCATTGGAATGAAAATGCTGTTGAATATACACCGCGATCTGAATACTGGCTCGCGGTTTTTGAGCGAAAAAGCGGAATTTAGCTTATCCCTCGAGCAGGAGGGCTTTGTGCTGCTTATTTATGCCCATAAGCCCCTCAAAATAAAAAAGTGAAAATATTTTTATTTTTTTCAATTTCTCCTATTGACGGCACCATTATTTAAGTTAGAATGACGGAATAGTAGTGGCCAAGCTAGATACGTGCATCGACGCTTGGCCTCTGATTTTGCGCCAAATGCATAAAGCTCTTTTACAAGTTAACAGTTAAGCCAAATTAGCAGCGAAAGTGCAGCTCCGGCAGTAAATATGCGTTACAGCCGTGAGCTTTCAAATTTTTTTATTTCGGCACTTTCGGTGCATATGCCAAAGTGTTGAGCCTTTCTCGACGAAATCCCTCTCTGTTTGCTTTCGAGCAGCAGGGCGGGTTCGACGAATAAATTCGAAGGGTTTGATCCTGGCTCAGAAC
>JAQTLP010000010.1 GCA_028714855.1 Phycisphaerae bacterium
ATACCCCCAAACAGTTCTGGGGCATAGTGGAGAAATTCTGGAATCGTGAGATATTTGAGGAAGTTGAGGGGGGCTGGAAATTAAAAAATCCTGTCTACAAAGATTTAATGGAAAGCCGAAAAAATGGATAAGCATACTACATCTCAGTCACAAAAATGGGAAAGTAAACTTGGCGAGGAGTACACCGAGAGGAATATTTTTGCGCCGGAACAATTAGATCAGTTGTATGTAAGCAATTACGGCATCAGCAGAACAGCGTTAAACGAGGCGTTTTTGGGTAATTTTGAGCGGTCGGTAAAAATACTGGAGGTCGGGTCGAACCTCGGCAATCAATTACTGAGCCTGCAAAGAATGGGATTTGAAAATCTTTACGGTATCGAGGTGAATAGCTATGCGATTGAACATGCCAAGAACAACACTAAGAACATTAATATTATTCGGGGCAATGCTTTTGATATTCCCTTTAAAGACAGGTATTTCGATATTGTTTTTACTTCGGGAGTTCTGATTCATATAGCCCCGCAAGATATAGAAAGGGCGCTACAGGAGATACACAGGTGCAGCAGGGAATATATCTGGGGGTTTGAATATTATGCTGACAGTTGTACCGAGGTTAGATACAGAGGGCACACGGATCTCCTCTGGAAAACAAATTTTGCAGGTTTGTATCTTAATTCCTTCGACGACTTGGAGCTTGTCAAAGAAAAGAAGTTAAAATACTTAGGGAATGAAAACATAGATACAATGTTTCTTATTAAAAAACGGAAAAGCTAATGAAGATAGGAGCCGTTGTTCAAGCAAGGACATCTTCGACAAGGTTGCCGGGTAAAGTGCTTAAGGATTTACCTTATGGCAGCGAAATATCTGTTTTGCAACAGGTAATCAGAAGATTAAAAAAAACATCGAAACTCGATGATGTTGTAATTGCCACCACTATGGATAAGGCAGATATGGCGATTGTCGAATTATCTGAGAAAGAAAACGTCAGATGGTTTAAAGGAAGCATAGATGATGTATTGGAACGGTATTATCTGGCCGCGAAAGAAAATGATTTAGATATAGTTGTGAGAATAACAAGTGATTGTCCGTGCATAGACCCGGCAGTAGTTGATTTAGTTGTGGAAAGACATATAGCTTCAAAAAATGATTATACTTCAAATGTACTTCACAGGACTTTCCCACATGGGTTGGATACGGAAGTTTTCAATTTTGGTGCCCTCGAAAAAGCACACGGGGGGGCAAAGAAGCTGTCTGAAAGGGAGCATGTAACTTCGTACATATACAGTAACCCACAATTATTTAACCTCGGTGAAGTTCAGGCGGAGAAAGCATTTTATAGTTCTGATATCAGAGTTACGCTCGATACAGCAGAGGATTATGTCTTGCTATGTGCAGTCTTTGACTACCTTTATCAGGCAGATGAGTTTTTTGGTGTCGAGGATATAATAAAGTTGTTTTGTGACAAACCTTGGTTGAAGGATATCAATAAGAACGTAATTCAAAAAAGGATATTTGATTCAGTGGAGCAGGAAATCAAAGAGGCGATAAGGATATTAGATTTCCAGGGGCTCAGAAGGGCAAAGGAAATTCTTGCAGGACATATGCAGTGAAAGTTTGGATATTGACCGAAGGCGGTAAAAATATAGGCTTCGGACATATTAGCAGATGCACGGCCATATTTCAGGCACTTCAGGAGAGAGTGGTTAAGCCGACATTTATAATCAACGGCGATGAATCAGTCCGGAAGCAATTCAAAGGCAGCATCAGTTTTGACTGGCTGAACGATACTGAAAAGCTCTTTTCGTATATAGAAAATGCAGATATTGTTTTTGTTGACTCGTACCTCGCAGATTATGACCTATATGAAAAGATTTCTAATATCGCAAGGATGGGTGTTTACTTTGATGATACTGTAAGGATTAAGTATCCAACAGGTTTTGTGCTCAATGGAACCATTTCGGCGGAGCAGATGCCGTACCCAAAAAGAAATAGTGTTACGTATCTTTTGGGTACTCGATATACCCCTCTTAGGAGGGAGTTTTGGGACGTACCGGGAAAAACTATACGTGATATTCTCGAAACTGTGATGATAACGTTCGGTGGGACAGATGTATGCAATCTTACACCGAAAGTTCTGAAGCTATTGGTTGATGCTTATCCACAGTTAAATAAAAAGGTGGTCATAGGAAAAGGATTCCAAAATGCATCGGAGATTGAATCTATCAAAGACCACAATACTGAACTGATATATTATCCCGATGCTGCTGAAATGAAGAAGGTTATGCTCGAATCTGATATAGCGATATCATCTGGTGGCCAGACATTATATGAGCTGGCAAGGGTTGGGGTTCCTGCAATTGGCATTTGTGTAGCAGATAACCAGCTGCAGAATATCAAAGGCTGGCAAGAGGTTGGTTTTTTAAAATATATATGCTGGTACAATAACAAGGATATGAAAGAGAGGTTGGCTAGTTCTCTGAAAAAACTGGTATACGCTGATATTCGGGTTAAAATGTCGCAAGCGGGCAAGACCCTTGTAGATGGTCAGGGGCCAAGTCGAATAGTATCTGCTCTGGGAGTTGTGTGAAGGGTACACTGTGGTTGGAAGAGTTTTAATTAGCGGTGCCAATGGTTTCGTGGGGAGTTGCCTTGTTAAGATGCTTGAGGATACCAACTGGCAGATAGTACCTTTGGTACGGCGAAGCTCGGGTTTCGATAATGAAGTAGTGCTGGATTTTTGTGACATTGATTTTTGCAGTAAACTTGCCTTGTTGCCAAAGGTTGACGCTGTTGTTCATCTTGGGGCGAAGATAGGATGGGATGGAAGTACACGAGAGGAGCTGTTTAAGCCCAATGTTCTTGCGACAGTAGAATTAGCTGACTGGTCAAAAAGCATAGGGGCTTATTTCCTATTTTCATCTGCGGCAATCGTTTTTGGGTCGCATAGCCATCACATTACCTCGAATAGTAAACTGGAGTTGGATACTGATTACGGCTACAGCAAATGGCTTGCTGAAGAGACAATAAAGATGTCCGGGGTTGAAAGTGGGATACTGCGGATAGGTGGAATTTTTGGTAAGTCTGGACCTAGGCATCTTGGCATTAATGTAGCTATTAATAACGCGATAAAGGGTATTGTGCCTGTGCAGTTTGGGAAAGGAGCGATTAAACGTAATTATATATATGTCAAAGATTTATGCAATATAATCAGGTTTTGCATAGAGAATAGGGTCGGAGGTGATTACTTGGTCTCTGGCAGTTCGGTCAATACAGTTTATGAAATGCTCAGGATAATCTGTGATGTGTTGCTTGATGGTAGAGAACCTGAACATGTAGAGAAGGAAGAGACTGGGCACGATCAGATAATAGAACATTCCAGCCATCTTCCCAGTGGGCGTTCATTTGAAGAAGCAATTAGGAATATTAAAAGTGCAACTGAATCATCCCTATAAAGAATCTATCAATAAGAACGGGTACACACTAATAAACTGTGAGAGTTGCGGTTACTGGCATGTTCACCCTATGCCCACAAATGAAGAACTAAATTTACACTATGAGCAAATCTATTATGAAACTCTGGGTGAGAATCGAAGCATGACAGACAGACTAAAAGACCCTGACGGTTTTTACATGATTCAGTATGAAGACAGATTAAGGCTTATTAAGAAATATCTTAGAGATGATTTACCTCGCAGTATTATGGATATAGGGGCTGGTTACGGAGATTTTCTGAGTTTCATGAAAACAGCTGGGTGGAAGACTCAGGGTATAGAACCCTCCAAGTATGCATATGAGCTTATAGAAGACAAAGAAGAGCTTGATATCAAGTGCGCAAGCATTGATGAATTGATAAATCTGGGTCTTAAACCTGTATCTGTAGTAACAATCAATAATGTGCTTGAGCATTTGAATTTTCCACAAGGAGTTCTTGAGACTGTCAGGAAATGTCTTTTGCTGCCGAATGGAATCGTTTTTGTGGCGGTGCCTAATGATTTTAGTGTTCTGCAGAATCTACTTATGCAAACTGTTTTAAAAGATAAGCCAGACAAGCAAAATTACTGGGTACATCCACCTGAACATCTTAATTACTGGTCGCACAAAACAATAGTAGGTTTTATGCGAAAGTGTGAATTTGAGATAGAATTTTTAACTACAGATTTCCCTATGGAAATCTTTCCTTTAACGGGAGAGGATTATATCACAAAACCTGATGTTGGAAGGAGTGCTCATCTTAAAAGGGTCGGCTTTGAGAAATATCTCCATCAGGCACACGCCGAAGTTTTTAAGGATTCTTTGTATTTGTCACTGGCTCAATTAGGCATTGGCAGAAACATGTATATTGTCGCAAAACCCATATAGTTCTGGAGGAGATTTTCTGTAGTAACTCAAATGGTGTATGAGGATAGGCGTTTTTGCAGATGTACATGGTAATGGCTATGCTTTTGAGAAGGTGCTTGCATCTTTGAAAAAAGAAAAGGCAGACCTTTATGTTTTTTGTGGTGATATTTGTGGTTATTACTATTACCAGAACGAGATTATCAAAATCATGAGAGAGATGGAGAATCTTATCTGTGTAGCCGGGAATCATGATGCGATGTTTCTTCGCATGCTGCAGGACCAAGCTTTAGAGGATGAATATGAAGAACTGTATGGCAAATCATCTCGTTTGCTTAGGAGTAGTATAAACAAGGAAAACCTCGAATTTATCAAAGGTATGCCGGATCAGTATATCTTCGAGGATTATAAGGTGGCTGTTTTTCATGGCAGCCCCTGGGACCATATGAATGAATATGTGTACCCCTCGTCTTGTCTAAAGAGATTCAAAGAGCTTGGATATGCATATGTCATCCTTGGCCATACTCATTATGCTATGGACAAGCTCGCAGATGATGTGCGAATAATAAATCCTGGTTCATGCGGCCAGCCACGCGATAGCAGGGACCCCAGCTATGCGATTGTTGACCTCGAGAAAAAGACAGTGCATATCAAACGAGTTCAATATGATAGGTCACTGATGATGCGAGATGTGTTGAAACACCAAGACAAAAATGCGTATTTAGCAGCGGTTCTGGAAAGATAGATAGTCTATGGTTAGAGGATATGTGCTGGTAACCGGGGTTGGCGGGGACATTGGACAAAGTCTGCTTAAGTGTCTGAAGGATACAGATTACAAGTTTTCATTGCTGGGCTGTGATATTGATCCATTTGCCGGTGGTAGAGCATTGGTTGAGAAGTTTTATCAATCGCCTTGTGCGTTGGATTCAGAAAACTACCTGCGATTTATTACAAGATTACTTGAAAGTGAAGATATCAGATATGTCTTTCCAACCAGCGAGGCCGAGATCGAGTTTTTCGATATTCACAGAGACCGTTTTAAGAATAATATAACTATTTTTATCAATAGTCACGACATAGTAAGGATTTTCCTGGACAAGTACGAAACTGCGTTGCTGCTGGCGAACAACAATCTGCCAAGTCCACGGACATATCTTATCGAACACTACAAAAACGAACTTGGCTATCCGTGTATTTTGAAGCCAAGGAGAGGACATGGCAACAAAAGTCTAATTTTGATAAATGACCTTGCAGAGTTTGACTTTTTCAGAAGAAGACTTAAAAATTACGTTGTCCAAGAGAATATTGGAACCACGGACGAGGAATATACCGTGACGGTCTTTTCTACCAGAGAAAAATCTTATTCTATCGCATTTAAGAGGTCGTTGGGCTATGGCAGCCTGTCAAAAGTCGCCCAGTTAGTGCATGATGCCCACCTTGAACGTTTGGCAGAAAGAATTGCCATGACTGTGTCGCTGGAAGGTTCGTTGAATATTCAGTGTCGCAAGACAGATTCAGGCTATGTTCCATTTGAAGTCAACCCGCGTTTTTCGAGTACTGTCTACGTAAGACATTTCTTTGGTTTCCAGGATGTAAAGTGGTGGATGGATTTGAAAGAAGGCAAACCTGTTGAGTATAAGCCGAGGTTCAAAGGCGGAACATGTGTGCGGACCATCAGCGAAACTTTCTTCGATTTGGGGACAGAACAGGTTAAGGATATTCCGAAGGTTAATAATCAATGATTGATCTGAAAATAGGCAAGGAAACGTTTATAGTCGCGGAGATTTCGGCAAATCACGGACAGAATTTTAACAGGGCTGTAGCACTGATAAAAAAAGCTAAGGAATGTGGTGCTGATGCTGTCAAGTTCCAAGCCTATACGCCAGATACTTTGACAATCAAAGCGGACAATAAGTATTTTCAAATTAAGCACCCAACGTGGGGTGGACAAACACTATACGAACTTTACCAAAAAGCTTGCACTCCTTGGGGGTGGTTTAAGAAGCTAAAGAAAGTAACTGATGACCTCAATATGACATTTCTTTGTTCAACCTTTGATAGAACCAGCGTCGATTTTTTGGAAGAACTGGATGTTTGTGCTCATAAGATGGCTTCGCCTGAGCTGGTAGACTTGGCTTTGATTGAGTATGTTGCAAAGACAAAAAAGCCCTTAATGCTATCCACCGGTATGGCTGATATTTGTGAGATTCAAGAAGCAGTTGATACCGCCAGAGAGGCTGGTGCAAAAGAAATCATCTTATTGAAATGTGTGTCGAGTTATCCAGCTAAGCCTGAGGAGATGAATTTGAGAACTATTCCGAACATGCGAGAGCATTTTGGTTGTCCTGTCGGTCTTTCTGACCATAGTTTGGGAATTGGAGCTTCTGTTTGTGCAGTAGCTTTAGGTGCAAGTGTTATTGAAAAACACTTTACCTTGTCAAGAAAGATAAAAACACCCGATGGTTTCTTCTCAATAGAGCCGGAAGAATTAAAAGAGTTGGTGACAAATATAAGAATTGTGGAAAAAGCTTTAGGCAAGGTTTATTATGGACTAACTAAAGAAGAAAACAAAAGCAAGGTTTTTAGACGTTCTTTGTTTGTGGTTAAAGATGTTAAAAAAGGGCAAGTTTTTTCTGAAGATGATATCAAATCTATCAGGCCTGCAGCTGGTCTTGAGCCGAAATACATAGATGCGGTTTTGGGCAAAAGAGCAACGGCGGACATAAAACGTGGGACGCCGCTGAGATGGGATTTGGTTGATTGAAAAAACGCTTTTGTGCCGAGATATGAGCATAAGTGTACCTATAAGCCGAAAGAACATATGTTTCATACGTTCAGGCAGTGTTGAAACAATAGTAGACCTCGATAGTCTGCTTTTTAAACATTTCGCCAAGGTATTCGATGAAGTATTCTTCTTGGATGTCAGCAAGGTATTTACATCTAAGCTTATATTAGGTCGATATGATAATGACAGTGCATATCACAGGTTACCAGCAGGGTTCAAAGTTGTTTGCCCCAAAAAACTTTCAGAGGTCAAAAAGTTCTTAAGGTCTAATGATGTGGTTGCGATATGTTGTTTTTCCGAGACATGGCCAGATTGGTGGATTCATCATTATTTAAGGAAATATTCGATACCGCTTATTTATATATATACGCACTCAGTAATAGCAAGCTTTCAGTATAAAAAATCGTATTTTAACGATTTCAGAGCAAAATTGAAGAATCTTGCTGCTCATATTCGTCGTCGCTTTCCTTCACATGATTTTTTGGCGGATATAGATACCTATTTCGTTTCCGACAAACATAAAGCGGAGAAAAAAAAACCTTCCAGCCGTTACAAGGAAGTGGTTGTGACAAATAGTAGATTTTATGATAGTTTATTAGTCAGCAACCACAAGATTTCAACAGATTATGTAGTCTTTCTAGACTCTATGGAGCCATATCACGATGACCAGATAGTTTTTGGTTACCAGCCTATTGACAGAGAGTTATATTACAGAAATTTAAATACTATTTTGGATACAATAAGCAGAATACTCAAAAAAGAATTAGTGGTCTGTTTGCACCCAAAATACGATGACGATAACCTAAAAAGAGACTTTGGAGAACGAAAAACCGTTAAATATAAGACGGCGGAATTTGTAGCACAGGCCGAAGTAGTGCTTTTTCACGAATCGAGCTCCATTAACAATGCTTTCGTTTATGGTAAAAAAGTTATTCAATTAACTGGCAAATACTTTAACGATTTTACTAAGAGAAACTGTGAAGCGTGTAATAAAGTTTTTTTATTTCCGACGTTGGATATGTTTGAGTGGGAGGAGAGTTCCCTCCTGGAAATTCTCTATGGCCTCAGGGTAGATTCGGAAAGGTACAGTGATTTTTTATCAAATCGTATAATAACCAGTGGTCAGAAGGGTGTTCCTTCTTTTGTGCAAATAGCAGACCACGTTAGTCATAAGTACGGAATCTCGAAAAAGGGTGGGAACTAGATTTTCTAATGAGAATACGGAGGTTTAAGGCATGATTGTTTTTCTGGCAGACCTACAAAATTCCTACTATCGCTACTTGCGAAATTCTATACCAATCGGCATGGGCTATGTCGCTGCGTACTTAAAAAGTCGCTTTGGAAAGGATGTTGATGTACACCTATTCCGCCGGTTTGAAGAAATATACGAAGCGCTCAAGGACACAACTCCGCATCTTGCTGCTTTTGGTTCCTACTGCTGGAATACCAAACTCACTCTTAACACAGCCAAGTATATCCGTGAGCGTTGCCCGGATGCGGTGACCGCAATTGGCGGGCCCGATGCTTCACCTTTCCCAGGCATGTTGGACAAGGATTTGTGTGCAAACCGACATGTTGATTTTTATCTGCCGAACGAAGGTGAAGCGCCCGCCGCAAATCTTATGGAAACGCTTTTGAATCTAAACGACCCTGAGAAGGTGCGTCGGACTATGATTAGAGGCTGTCTTTCCCTTAAGCCCGGCACATCTGAGGTATGGGGTGAAGTGATAGACCGTTTTGAAGGTGATATTAATGAAATTCCATCACCTTACTTTGATGGTTTGATGGATCGTTTTTTGAGTGATATTGACTATATGCCAAGTATCCAGGTTACGCGTGGCTGTCCATATCAATGTACGTTCTGTGTGTCCGGCAAGAAGAACTGGTGCAAATTGAAGACATTTGATTTGTCGCGAGTTAAAGCGGAAATCGATTATGTAGCTGCACGAACGAAAAATTCTTTTATGCGATTTGCTGATGAAAATTTGGGCCTTTTGCCGAGCCATCTCGAAATAGTTGAATACCTGATGAAAAAAAGGAAAGAAACCGGTTTTCCTCAAAGCGGCTCGATTTACACGGATAAACACCTAACAGAGCGGGTCAAGCAAATTGTCTTTCTGATGCGGGAGATTATACCACTTTGTGTCAGCTATCAGTCGTTGACGCCGGAGGTGCTGAAAAACATAAAACGGGTAAATCTAGGCGAACAAGAGGTGCAGGACGTTATAAAATTTGCGCGACAGAATAATCTAATTCTTGTAAGCGAACTGATATTTATGCTTCCCGGCGAGACCGTGCAGACGTTCCTGGCTTCCGTTCAAAAGTTGGTGGATCATAGGTTTGAGAGTATGGAGATTCAGCCGTTGCAGATTCTAAAAGGTACTGAGATGGATACTCCACAGGACCGTGCCAAATATGGCGTCAAGACTATGTTTGCCGCAGGTGAAAAGGGCTACACCAGACACCCTGCATTAGAGAATATCGAAATAGATGAGTGGGTTGTAGCTAATAACACCATCTCCAAAGAAGAACATTTCAAGACTCTGCGATTTATTTATCTTCTTGATTTTGCCCATTATCGAAGCTACCTCAAAGAATTTTTGTTCTTTTTTGAATGTCATGGCGTTCGTACCACAAAGCTTCTTATGCGAATTGTTGATAGTCCTGATACTTGCCAGATACTCTCGACGACCGCAGCGAAATATGAAGCAGGAATACGAGAATTTCTTTATGAGACCCCTGAGCAAGTTGTGGATTACGTGCATAGGAAAATTGCCGGTGGTGAGGAACTATTGGGTTTCTACGACCTCAGGAGAACGATAATGGTAGAGCTTCTGATGGCCGATAAGTTCGCCAACGTAATTGATGAAATAGCTGCAATTGGTACGATGATTTGCAAAGAACAATCAGGTAGCCTACCCGATGGCTTCGAAGATGAACTGGCAATAATCAAAGAGATAGTGTTCAATTCATTTATTCCTATACACCGCAGGGTACCGCTTGAGGTAACTGTCGAAAGCCCATTCGATGTGCGCGGCTGGATTGTGGACAATTATAGTAAACCTTTGTCCGCTTACAGGCTCAAAACCCCTGTCAAGTTAACCTTGAAGATACGTGGTTATAGTTTTTATGAAGATATATGGGCGATGCAGGAAACTGATCTGACCAAGTACCGAAAAGCTTTTCGTGTTTTCACATCAGCTAATCGTCGACGAGCTTTAGTCGCACCATCAGATTCAGAACCACAGCAAGCCAAATCAACCAAGGGTATAGTGGAAGTTGATGTGTCGAAAAAAAACGACGCCTCACTCGGTTCTATACGCAAATAGCAAGTCATTTAAGCCGAGGACGTGGCATCGTAAAATTCGAAGCTACTGGATTTAGTGGAGATGGCCAAGATGTTGATATCAAAAATGTGGTCAATATTGAAAGAGGAAAGGGAAATCCTTGGGTGTGTTAGCTTTATTTGGCTAAACGTAAGTGCCTTATACAGCTGAAGATACTGATGAATTGTCCCCAAAACAGTTATTTCAAAATTTTTCTTGAAGAAAAAATCGTAGAAATGTGCCCATTTGAGGAAATAGTAGTGTATAATAACCTCGAAAGAAAAGAAAATCAGGGTAGAGCAACTTACGTACCACTGGCAGAAACCGAACGGCATACGGAGGATACCTTTAAAACAGGCTTTTTGAACCAGATGAGTTGTTTTATCGAAAATTTTGTATACCAGAAGAATGCATCTTTGGAGCATATTGAACATTTAGAAAAGGTAACGCTTTTTTGTGACACGTTAATTCGCTCAAGGAGATTCTATGAATAGGGTAATTTCCAACATATCCAAAATGGAAACAAAGAAAAAAGCGGTAGTAGAGTTGCATCAGCAAAAGTCTAAAGATAAGTTCATATCCTATGCTAAGGAAGTATTTAAGATAGAAGCTGAAGCAATAACGGAGCTTTCACAGCGGGTTGATGATGTGTTTTCAAAAGCCGTTAAGGTGATATTGGAATGCAATGGAAGAGTAATTGTCTGTGGAATGGGCAAGTCCGGCATTATCGGTCGAAAAATATCGTGTACGTTGGCCTCGACAGGTACGCCGAGCTTTTTTATGCACCCAGCGGAAGCATTTCATGGCGACCTCGGTATGATAAAGAAAGAAGATATCTTGATGCTAATTTCATATTCGGGAGAAACTGAAGAGATACTGAAAATTATTCCCTTCTTAAAGGGCAACGGTAACCGGATTATTTCGATGACAGGAAACCCAAATTCCACAATAGCAAGCAGCTCTCAATATCATTTGAATGTGAATGTCAAAAGGGAGGCTTGCCCGCTCAAAATAGCTCCGACCACTTCTGCCACTGTTTCTTTAGTGATGGGGGATGCAATCACCATCGCACTAATGAGAGAAAGAGGATTTAAGGCCGAAGATTTCGCAAGATTTCATCCCGGAGGAAGCGTCGGGAGAATGCTGCTAACGAGGGTAGAGGATGTTATGGTTAAGAATAATCTGCCAATCATCACAGAATATTCTGATATAAAAGATGTGATTCAAGTTATGACCTCCGGCCGATGGGGTACGAGTGTGGTTGTTGACAGCAAGGAACATGTAATCGGTATAATCACTGACGGGGACTTACGAAGGGCATTGAGCAAACACGGGGATATACTGATGCTCAAAGCACGTGATATTATGACGAAAAATCCCAAGACTATTAGTAAAGACTTAAAACTTTATGAGGCTGAGAAGATATTCAATACTTACGAAATTATTACGCTACTCGTTTGCAGTGGAGAAGGCAAACTGCTCGGCTTGCTGTCAATTTCAATGGTTTGTACGCCGAAGACTAATAGGATTAGTTAGAATCACACCGGGAAGTAAAGGATCAACGCGCCTTGTGAACAACATGTGATTGGAATAATTACCGATGGAGTTCTGCACAGAACTCTGAAATAATACCCAAAGGACTGATTAAGCTATTCGAGTATCGATATGATAGTAAGCGAAATAATGAACTCGCCGGATAAATATGTCTTAAAACTTCCGGTTGTGAGTCTGAAAGAATTAGCTGATGCTGTCAATAACGGCAATGAAGGTGTGGTTTTTATCACAGATGGTACAAATATTTTGAAAGGGGTTGTAACAGATGCTGATGTCAAAAGATTTATCGCTAATGGAGATACCTTGATAGATAATATTCTGCATCTTATGAATACCAATCCGACAACCATTGATTCTGAATCAGATGCAAGTATTGCGCTTAGAATTATGAGGGAAAGGTCTATAAATGTTTTGCCTGTAATGATTGGGAATAAGCAAATCATAGGTATTTTAACTCTACAGAGCCTGCTTTCCGTGTCTTCTCCGGAAAGATTATATATACGGAATCCCGAGCAGGATTCAGAGAGCGATGAGAATATAGACAGGCATGTGAGTCGATATAAATTTGCAGAGGGTTTTTTAGGCAAAAATGGCATTTTTTTGGATTGTGCATGCGGCTCAGGTTACGGGACAAAAATATTATCAAGTAAAGCACAAAAAATTGTCGGTGCGGATTTTGCTCAAGACGCGATAGATTTTGCTAACTCTTATCATTCCGGGGAAAATATCGAGTATATTTGCAAAGACGTCGGCAGTCTATCTTTTGATGATTCATTCTTTGATGCAATAGTTTCTTACGAGACATTAGAGCATCTACCCCAAGATAAGTGTTTAAACTTTCTTAATAAAATATCAAACTGGTTAAAACCGGATGGTTTGTTTATCGGCTCATCTCCAATGCTTCGTTACAAGAATGGTCAGCCGTATATTACCAATGCTTATCACATAAACGAAATGCCAAAAGAGGAATTAATAAGGACATTTCATAAATACTTGAACGGCTTTAAAATTCATGTATATCACCAGAAACAAAACTCATTTGTTCCTTTGTGTGATGAAAACTCGGGATTCTGTATTATTGTCGCAAGAAAAAGAGGCTGAGTATGAATCCCCAAAGAACGATCAGTAAAAACCTGAAAAGAGTTGATGAATTAATTGCTAAAAGCACAAAAATTACCGATGATGGTATTCCTCTACTGTCTTGGGTTGAAGTTAGTCTCACTGAATTTTGTAACAGAAAATGTGTATTTTGTCCCAAAATAGATGACTCTATCGCCCCTAATCTGAGATTGGAAATGCCAGAAAAACTCTGCAGGAAGATAGCAGAAGAATTAAAGGAGATAAACTTTGAAGGTACAGTTATGCTGGCTGGCTATGGCGAACCGATGGCTGCAAAGAGTTTAATAGGAGCAACAAAAGCCTTTTCCGCTGTTTGTAATACCGAGATTACAACAAACGGAGACTATTTGAGCGTTGAATCTATTAAGGAAATGATTGCCGCCGGAATTGGCAAAATTGTTGTGAGTATGTATGATGGAGAATTTCAAATAGCTAAATTTAAAGAAATGTTTACTAAGGCGGGTGTGGGAGAAGATAAATATATTCTTCGTGATAGATGGTATTCTGAAGACCTTGGCTTTGGTGTTAAGTTGACTAATCGTGCTGGCGTAGTTAAAGTGGGACATCAAGGAGAGGTAGACCCCAATAAACAATGTTTTTACCCGCATTATTCAATAATGATTGATTGGAACGGCGATGTTTTTTTATGTACACAGGACTGGCAAAGACGTGTAAAGGCAGGGAATTTGAACATTCACTCCTTATATGAGGTGTGGACATCCGACATCATGAGAAAATACAGAGGTCATCTTTATAAGGGGAAAAGAGACTTGTTTCCGTGTAATCAGTGTAATGCAAGGGGTACTTTGCATGGTAGAAAACATGCTGAGATTTGGGATAGTTATTATACTAAAAAGAAGTGAAATGACATGTTTATAGCTATTCAAAGTGTAATCCTGCACATTTTATGTTACGTAACACACCAAAATCAAATGCCTCAAATAGATCTACAATTTACCATATATATGTTATATCATAAGAGTTTATCGCCGGAGTATATTAGGTGGGAAAGAGTTTTGTTATGGGATTGAGCAATATCAGCGAAGAAGTTTACAACAAATTCAAGAACAGCCAGGCTAAAACCATAGAAAGGTTGAATAGAGAATGTGTAAACAACTATGTTCTTAACGAACAATATGGATTAAACGATAAAAAAATATACATAAAGAAAGCTTATGGGCCCTATTTGGAAGACTTTGATGATAACAGGTACATCGATACCGCGATGGGAGGTGGGACATTTCTCTTGGGACATGCCCCCGCTTTTATTCTAGATCAGGTAAGAAAAAAAATTGACGATGGTACTTTATACACCATGCCAACGTTTATTCCTCATGAATTTGCAAAACTAGTCAGTAAATGTATTTCTCATTTCAGCAGCTTTGTCTTTTGTAATAGTGGTTCAGAGGCAACTATGCGTGTGATGAGAATTGCTCGGGCATTTACCAAAAAAAAGAAAATTGGCATTTTCAGTGGTGGATGGCATGGCTCACACGATGGTAGTCTCGTAGGTGACAATTATGAGACTGATAAAGATAATCCTGGTTCTTATCTTCTATCCGGGGGCATACCGGAGGAATTTTTGAATTTGGTAGTACTGCTACCTTATAATAATGACAGGGCATTTGAAATTATTCTCAAGCATAAAAATGACCTAGCCTTGGTTTTTATTGAACCCAGCCAGGGTTCAAACCCAAGAGATGATGTTAAGGATTTTCTGCTCAAATTAAGAGATATCACCGCCGAGAATGATATTTTGTTAGGATTTGATGAAATAATCACTGGATTCAGATTAGCTTTAGGTGGAGGCCAGGAATACTATAACATAAAAGCTGACATTGCAACCTACGGGAAAGCGGTTGGTGGTGGTTTTCCTGTAGGAATAATTGGTGGGCGGGAGGAAGTTATGAATGTGATAAAAAAGGACCATATTTTTATGGGTGGGACTTTTTCTGCGAATCCTATAACAACTTTTTCAGGGATGATGGTATTGAAACACCTGATGCAAAATTCCGATACGATATATCCATCTATGTTTGAATTAGGAAATCTTCTCAAAACTCGGATGAATGACCTTTGTGTTCGAAAGAGTATTCCTATAAGAATGCAGGGCATCGGTTCCATGTTAAGGTTGATTTTTACAGACTATCCAATAAAATCAAGACGGGACCGGGATGAGTATGAATGTGATAGAGGGATCCAGGATTTGTTTTACACCGAAATGCTGAATAGAGGGGTACACGTTGGAAGCAACAGAATAGTTTTTTTATCTACGGCTCATACGATTAGCGTGGTAAAAGAATTGATAGATATATATACAAACACTTTTGAGTATTTCTCAAAAAAAGGACTTTGGGAAATAGCCCTGAGTTGCCCAGTCAATAATTTGAACCATCTGAGCCGTAAAGGCCTCGGTGGAATCGAAAAATATCGATATCCTTAATATCTATCTTTTTCAAGACACAATATTCTTGATGCGGTTGATTATTCTGGTAAGTTTTTATTCGACGATGGTATTTTAGTCCTGAAAAGGGGTAGGTACGAATGTCCGGGTTGATTCCCTCCACGGCAATTGGCAGTTTCAAATCTTCGTGCATCAGAAATTGTGCCCCTCTATTTGGTTCGCTGATTTAATTCGGGAATTTGGTTGATGAACGACTTGCACTCCAATTTTATTCAAGCCAACAAAGAACAGTGGTCAAGGATTCCAGCAAGCAAAGGCTCAAATGGCGTGTTGCTCGTGGAAATGCACCATCATCCCATTATATCCCATGCCAATGCTGTTGTCGCACGTATTATAAAAGAGGCTAAGGAAATGAGTATTCGTTGGCTTGACAACAGCTATAAACCAGAGGTTCAGCAGCGTTTGATGTCTTATGATAGCACTTCACAAATCATCTATCCTGCTAAATTGTCACTGTTTGACAAATCAACTATCGGATTTAAGTTCGTATATCATGCTTTGAAGATATTGCTGACACAAAATATTAAAGGTTTCTATTTAGACGGCGTTCCTTTTGGGGATATTCTTTATGATTCTTACTTAGTCTGGTTCAAGGTTGCAACTATTCACAGAGTCAACAGGGGTGTTCTGAAGACTTTGCTGGCGTTGATTACAAGTTATTACCGATTCAAAAAGACTCTGCAGAGCTGTCATACATCAGCTGTGCTGGTATCGCACCAGGTTGGATTATCTTCCGGAGTTCTGATGCGGACTGCTTTGAAACTTGGGTTGAAAGTTTATCTCCGCAGCGCAGGAAATAACAAATTGGCAATAAATCTATATACTTCACTATCGCAAATCTATCAATATTCTTACACACCTCGCCCAGTCGATGTGCGGCTGCTTGCCTCGCTGAGTCAGCAGAAGATGGACGAGGAGTTTAAGGATTTAGCTGCAAACAGAACACGGGGACTTGGCGACGAAGATGTCAGCAGAGCTTATGGCGAAGGAAAGAAAGTGTACAACTCGAAAGCTGAATTCGCCCAGGAGTTTGGGCTTTCAAAGGATAAGCCGGTTGTTTTCGTGATGTTGCATGCTTTTAATGATCACCCTCATACGCACTTCGGCAAAATGCTTTTCAAGGATTACTATGACTGGTTTGTAAAAACGTTGGATTTTGCCAAGGGCAAAACAGATGTTAATTGGGTGTTCAAGGAGCATCCCACGGCTGCGTTGTACCCTGCTAATGATATATCAATGCCGAGTCATTTTGTCGGATGTCCGAATCATATAGTTTTTTTGGATAGGGAATCACCCTTTAATTCACGGAGTCTTTTAAATTTCGCCCATGCAGTTATTACAGTACTGGGTACTGCTGGTATGGAGCTTCCTGCTCTGGGGGCAATCCCTTCGATCTTAGCTGGTGTTACTTATTACAGCGGCTTCGGGTTTTCCATAGAACCAGAAACTCAAGACGAATACTTTAAAACTCTCAGTAATATAGAGAAAATCGGTAAACTGTCGAAAGTCCAGCAGGATACAGCTCGGCGGGTTTTTCTTTACATTGAAAGGTACTCTTATGTGCCATTTGCTTGGTCCCCGTTGTGCAGCCTTGAGGAAACTAAGGATCCCGACCTTGACAAATATTATTGGAGGCGCGTGATAGATTGTTATGGGGAAAATGCCGAAGTTCTTGTTTCCGAATTCCAAAGGTACGTCGAATATATCAGCAAAAAAGATTTTTCCAGACTTGCGGGGCTGCAGTTTCTTGGGCAGGAGTATTACACAAGTGCAAAACAGGAAGGCCTGTGAGGTCGAATTGAGGTGTTACCGGAGATGAGAAGAAACAAAGGATTTGCCGAAAAACCCAAAAGTCTTTTAAGCGTATTTTCATCATGTAGCAGCGTTTCCACGTCTTTTTACAAATACACAGAAAATGGCTGGAATATCAGCACCGGGAGCGGTAGCACTTATAGAAGTGGTTAAATAGATGCCTAAGACGGAGGCGGAAACAATTAAATATAAAAATGTTTGTGACGTTATTGTGCGCAACGACTTGTGTGTTGGTTGTGGTCTCTGTGCGGGTATCTGTCCTGAAGGCGCTCTGCAGATTGTCTGGAATAACTACGGCGAATATGTGCCTGCGGAACAAGCTGGCAGATGCACCGAGTGCGGATTGTGTCTTGGCGTTTGCCCCTTCTGGAATCAGCAGGAAAACGAAACCACTTTGGCGGAGCGTGAGTTTAAGGATCAAAGTGGAATTCAGCATAATCCTATCACCGGTTTATTCCTGGATCTCTTTGCAGGATACTCTAAGGTCGATAACCACCGAAGCAGTGCAGCAGGCGGAGGACTGACAACTTGGTTGCTTGAAAAGTTATTTACTGAGCAACTGGTCGATCACGTTTGTTGTGTTGTGCCTGATAATGATGCCGGTACTTTGTTCCGCTTCGCAATTGTTAATTCAATCGGCGACATTCGCAATGCCTCTCGTTCTGTGTATTATCCCGTTGAACTATCAAAGGTAGTTTCTGAGATTCTCAATGTCGATGCCAAATATGCTGTTGTTGGTTTGCCCTGTGTCCTCAAAGGATTGCGACTTGCCATGCTGCATAATACGGGCTTGAAGAAAAAAATTGTTGCTCTTGTCGGATTAGTATGTGGCCAGCAGAAAAGCAGGTTTTTTGCCGAATATCTTTGTGCTGTCTGTGGAGGATGTCCTTCCAAACTTAAATCCGCATCTTTCAGAGTCAAAGACCAAGGCAGGCATCACCTTGATCATCGTTTTGAGTTTATTTGTGGCTCCGGACAAAATGAAACTGCTGGATACGTCTATCAATCACAAGGAATGGGCTGGCTGTGGGGGCACGATTGTTTCAAGATAAATGCTTGCAACTTTTGTGATGATATTATGGCTGAAGTTGCTGATGTGACGTTCGGTGACGCAGTAGCCGAGCCTTATTGTTATGGTAATATGGGAGCAAACTTTGTGGTAGTGCGCTCACAGGTAATTCGTAACTTGTTGGTTAGTGGTGCTTCTGCGGGAGAAATTATTCTTGACGAGGTGCCCGTAGAGTCTGTAATTGCCAGGGAGAAGGACGTTGCTTTGCAGAAACGTGATGACCTTATGCATCGGCTTTACGAACTCAATAACAGGCACGATTCATCTTATGTTCCTGTGAAGCGCATAGCAGCACGCCGAAGGTTTAATCCTTGCCGCAATCTTGATATGTGTATTCGCGACCAGCTCAGGAAAGTTAGCCGTGAAAGCTATGCGGAATTCAGACATTTACCCGGCGTAGGATTAGTAATTCAAAAAGCTATGAGCAAGGTACTTGAGAATTTTACCGCAAAAAGTTGGAGATATCACTTTCTTCTTGGCATCGCCTGTATCACAAGACTTGTCCGGGTATCGTTTGACAACTTGATGCAAAGACTGCGTAAGTTAATTTGATTTTGTGAGTATTCGGATGAAGATTGGGATATTGACTTTTCATGATGGGATTAATTATGGTGCCTTTTTCCAGGTCTATTCTTTACAAAGTTTTCTGTTGCAGCACGGATTTGACTGTCAGGTGATAAATTATAAAAGTCCCGGTTTTACAAAGCGAGAATACCGGGTTTTCTTGAAGCTGCGGCGGCCTGTTTACTTTGTGCGGAACGTCAGAAAAATTATTCAGTTTAAAAAAGCTCATAAGAAGCTTCGGCTGACTAAAAGAATCTTTACACTAAAAGGACTTTCGAAATTATTATTTGGCAGGATTATTATAGGTAGTGACGAAGTTTGGAATTTTAGTACACGGCTGATTGGATATGATCCTGTATATTTTTCACAGGGGCTTCAGGCAGAGCGAATTATATCTTATGGAGCGAGTTTTGGCAGTATAAAAGCAAACCAGCCTGTTCCAGAGCAGCTCAAAGAGGCCCTTGGCCGAATAGCACATATTTCGGTTAGGGATGATAATTCTGCCGACATAATGCGTGTTATAAGTGATAAGCCTGTGCGAATTGTGTTGGACCCGACTTTTCTTGTTGACTTGAGTTCTGAAGCTGTCTTGCCTCGCGAAAAAGGATTTATTCTGGTATATGGCAGCTTCAGTAGTAAGATGGTTCGCAAGATTGTTGAGTATGCTAGGTTTGTTGGTCGGAAGACTATTTCGGTTGGTTATAGATTGCCCTGGTGCGATGTCAGTCTCGATACCCTCAGTCCGTTTCAATGGCTCGGCTATTTTGCCGCAGCGGATTGTGTCATAACCACTATGTTTCACGGTATGATATATTCAATCCTGAATCAGAAAGAATTCTGTATGTTTATCACGCCTTATCGACAAAATAAATTGGGAAATTTTCCATCAGACATCAAGCTCTCTGAACGTATAGTTGATGAAAATGTCTCTCTCAAAGATGTTTTTTCGCGTAAGATTGATTACTCGCAGGTCAATTCAATACTTCAAACGAAGCGCAACGACTCGGCGAAATTCTTGCTTGAAGCCCTATAGGCATAATGGAACTTATAGTTGATGGCATTATCTACTGTTTGCAGTCGAAAGGCGGGATTTCAAGACTTTTCCGTGAAATCCTTCTGCGGATGTGCGAAACCGATGACTCATTAAACATAACTCTTTTGATAAAAGGCCGACTAAAACAGGCGCTGCCTCGGCATCGGCACATTAAACATCGTTCTATTCCTGATATCGAGCGTTATCTGCGTCCAAAGCGAATATGGAGCTTACTTATACCAGCGGCTGACGGCCTTATTCAAAAAATATTGATTGGACAAGGTTCAGGAAAGGTTTGGCATTCGACCTACTACACTTTACCGCAAAGATGGAAGGGACATTCGGTTGTGACGGTTCATGATATGATATTTGAACAGTTCCGTGATTTCTACAACGGCCAAAACGCTGATCTTCTCAGAGACAGAAAGCAGCAGTGTATCCGCAGTGCTGATGCCGTGATTTGTGTTTCTGAGACCACCCGCAGGGATGTAAAAAACTTCTATGGGTTTAATTCCGACTCTATTTATGTAGTGCCGAATGCGTGCAGCGATGTTTTCAGACAACTGGAGCAAAGTGTAGATACCTCCAGGCTTCCAACCGACCGGCCTTTCTTGCTTTATGTTGGTATTCGCAGTCCTTACAAGAATTTTGGTATGTTGATGCAAGCCTACAGTAAGTGGCACCGGCAAAAGGAAGTGACGCTTGTATTGGTAGGAGCAAGACCTTGGTCGGACGATGAACGGCGGCAGCTTGCGCGGTTGCAAATACAGGACTGTGTTCATCTATTGCAGGATGTTGATGATGAAACACTTTGTCGTCTTTATAATAAAGCGGCTGCATTTGTTTTCCCCTCCCTTTGTGAGGGCTTTGGCATACCCTTGCTTGAGGCAATGACCTGCGGCTGTCCGATTGTTGCTTCCCGTATTCCCTCTACGATTGAGGTGGCGGGAGACTGCCCGATATATTTCGACCCTGCAGAAGAAGATGATTTGCTCATCGCTTTGGATACTGCTTTGTCCGAGGGGCGAAACTCCGCAAGAATACAGACAGGCCTTAAGAGGGTCAAATCCTATTCTTGGGATAAGACAGCCGCTCAAACACTGGAAGTATATCGAAATTTATATGCCTAATTTGCAAAAAATGCTATTACGAAGTCCGACTCTGAAAGATTTGCCGTCTGCTCCTGCGGGTAAAATCGGCTGGCCATGGACCGAGCAGAGCAAAATTCTGCTGGACACGGCTCCGGATGGTCAGCCTTGGCCTAAAATAAGCATTGTTACACCCAGCTATAACCAGGGAAAGTTTATTGAAGAATGCATCCGTTCAGTATTGCTGCAGGGTTATCCGAACCTTGAATACATCATCATAGACGGCGGAAGCACGGATGAAACCGTTGAGATTATAAAAAAATATGAGCCGTGGCTGGCCCACTGGGAAAGTGAGCCGGACAGAGGACAAAGCCACGCAATCAATAAAGGGTTGCTGAAAAGCACGGGAAGGTTTTTCAACTGGCATAATTCTGATGATATCCTTACGCCCAATAGTCTGGCGACTATGGCCTCAACAATAATCAAATACCCGCAGGCTGGCTACATTCATGGATATCGTATTCTTGTTGATTATAAAAGCGTTATCCAGCACGGCAACGAACCTATCGAAAGCGACAAGGTTAGTTTCTTACCTGAACTGACGACTGCGATTTCTATGTTGAAGTCGGGTTATCAGCCGGGCTGTCTGATGGATAGACAGCTTGCGGTTGAGGTCGGTATGGTAGATGAGAGTCTTCATTATATTATGGATATTGATATCTTATTAAGAATCGCTTTGGTAAGGCGCCCTGTATATATACCATTTCCCGCTGTCTATTTAAGGATTCATCCCGAAGCGAAGAGTACTAAGTGGAATTCCCAGCGGGCCAAAGAAAGGATTTACCTTGCCGGTAAAATATTCAGCCGCTCTGATTTACCGGATTCCATAAAAAAGTTAAAAGGGCAGGGGCTTGCAGCCGCCCATCAATTCGCCTGGCGTTGTTATGGCGAAGCGAGAATGTACCCGGTTGCTTTATGGCATTTATTATTGGATATTTTTTACTCACCTTATAATGGCTGGAGAAGACGGTTTGCAAATTACAAATTGCTCAGATTTGGCAACCGAACACGAAGTTTTCTCGAAAAAACTACCTCTGATTAGAGAAGAGCGATGCATCTAAAATTCTGGTTTAAAACTGTTCTTTACCTTTATACTCCCGGTGGTTATGGATATGTGCGTCATCTTCGCAAATTCCGTGATACCAGTTATGTCTACAGCCGCGATAAACATAGCGTTCGCAATAAACATCACGCCCAAAGCGGCTGGAAAGAGCAAAGCCAAGGTGATTTCCATTATCGAGATTATAAGGATTACCAGGAGTACGTAAATCATCAGGGTCAAAAGTTTAACGAGATACTGAAGATGCGTGGCGGTTTTATAAATGAGGCAATAGTGGCTTATCGCCACAGGTTCTATAGTCGGTTCCGTCATTTATCAGCTCTTTTGCCGAAATCGGCACACATCCTTTGTGTCGGTGCACGACAGGGAACGGAGGTCGAAGTTTTGAGGGATATTGGTTTCAAAAATGCTTATGGCATCGATTTGAATCCAGGACCTGATAATAAGTTTGTTCGCATCGGTGATTTTATGCGTCTGGAGAACGCTGACTCCTCTCTGGATATGATTTATAGTAATGCGTTGGACCATGCTTTTAATCTCGAATCTTTTTTCCGTGAGCACGCTCGTGTGATAAAACCGGATGGGTATATATTATATGATGTCGCCGGACAAAATAAGGAGCATGGAGCGTTTGAAGCTGCTGGCTGGAAATCACAGGAGGTGCTGTTTCTTTTGATGCTTAAATATTTCAAAAGTGTGGTAAAAGTAGAAACGGAGCCCGGCTGGATGTGGATATTGTTACAGGGCAAAACAGGTATGTAAAACATTTTTTTAGCAGGGATAACTCAATGAACATTGAAAATATTAAAACTTTGCTTCCCTTTATAAAAAAAAGGCAATTTGGGAAAGCGTTCTCGCTGGCTTTTAATCAGATAGACCATCATATCAATATAAAAGTTCTTAAAAAAAGGGAGGTTGTCAGAAAAGTAAACAATTACCCGATGATTCTGAACTTCGAGGAAAAAGGATTGTCGAGAGATCTGATAATTCACAGAGAAAGAGAAATTGCCGAAACTGAAACAATCAAAAAAATCGTAAAACCGGGGATGTGTATCCTGGAAATAGGGGCAAACGTCGGCTACTACACTATTCTTATGGGAAAATTAGCAGGTAAAACCGGCAAAATATATTCTTATGAACCATATCCTCACAGTGTTGACATTCTCACCCGTAATGTCAAGCTGAACAATCTTACTGATATTGTTGAAATTCACAATATGGCGATTTCCTGCGATAATACCGTCAAAAGGTTATTTCTCGGCAACGCAACGAATGTCCACAGCTTAATAAACTACAAAACCGGCGATAACAATCCGGACTATGTTGAGGTTAAAACTAAGGATATTAGAGAAATCTTGGTAAGTGCCGATAGAAAAATTGACCTGTTAAGAATGGATATCGAAGGTCATGAACGTGAGATTTTTAACAGGTTAAGCAGTGATATTAAGGCGTTTTTACCTGCTCAAATATTTTTTGAGGTTCACCCACTGGGCAACATTGACCCGGACCCGACGTTTACAAAACCATTGACGAATATGCTGGACCTGGGGTACTGCCCCGACTTGGTTATTTCGTCTTCTCACGTTGACGCCAAAAAAAGATTTGATGAGCTGAACTATCAGCCGTTTAAGAGTACGGGTGTTAATGCGAGCATGCATTATTTGTATAATAACATAAAAGCTTCGGATTTATTAAAGGTCGCAGCAAGACGCCCGAAAATAACAAGGGCTATCTTGTTAAAACGTGCGGAATAGATGCAATATGGCAACAGGGCGAAAAATTGAAACACGCGGTCATATTGTAGGTTTTAGGGAGGAGATTGATAATGCTTCCCATGGGGGCAAGGACGCATTTTTCACCTGGTTTGATAGTGCCGAGAACGCCGACACTGCGTTTTTAAGAGGACAATGGGATTTTATGGTTCATATTGGCCTGCCGTTAGCTGGATATATTAGTAATCCTGAAGGTAAAATTGCTCTGGAGATAGGACACGGCGGGGGAAGAATCCTGTTGGCTGCTTGTAGAAGTTTCAAAAAAGTAATAGGTGTTGATGTTCATAATAACAATAGATTAGTCGAAGCAGAGCTTAGAAATCGAGGCGCGTCTAACTTTGAACTGTTCAAAACTGACGGCAGCACAATACCCGTTGAAGACTCTTCCGTAGATATCGTTTATTCTTTTATTGTTTTACAGCACGTAGAAAAAATTGATGTTTTTAAACGCTATTTGGCGGAAACCCAGCGCGTATTAAAACCGGGAGGAATTGCCATCTTGTATTTCGGCCGAAAGTGCGTTTGTTCCTTAAATAGCAGCTCCCGTATTAATTATTTGATTGATTGTATTCTTGAGAGATTCTTGCTAATAAGGGGCTTTGAAGAACTTCCGGCTAAAGTAAATTGTAAAAACCTGATAGTCTCTTTGAGATATGCCGAAAAACTCGCCGATGGATGCGGGTTTCTTACGCTGAAAAAATGCGTTTCACATAAAAAAGTCCCTGATGGGTTCTCCTTGTATGGAGGCCAGCATGGTCTAATTTTGAAAAAGCCGTAAACTTCAAAGTAATCATCGCAATGCTTTTGAATAAACGATACATAAGAACAGTTGAAGACTCTATAAGAAATAAAATAAACCGTAAGGATATCTACTATATAATAGAAGGTGCAAAGTGGTCCATAGATCACGATGGCCGTTCCATAACGGCGAATTTGCCCGGCCTTAGTTCAGCTGTTGTTACGACCTGTCGTGGTATAAGAAACAGCATAGTACATTTTGGTTCAGTTAACACATTCCTAAATAATGATGGGCCAAAGTTTCCCCACAAAAGCAACAAATTAATAGTGACCTGGTTTCATGTCTCACCGGCCGACAAACGTGTCGAATTTATCTCACAGACAGTAAAACACGTGGGTTTATGGCATACTTCTTGTAACCTTACCCGAAATAAGTTGATAGAGTTGGGGATACCGGAAGAAAAAATAACGGTAATTCCTCTCGGTGTTAATCTGAGCGCCTTCGGCGTGCCGACGCCGCAGCAAAAAGAAGATATACGTGCCGAATTGGGTATCCCGAAGGGGAAAATTGCAGTCGGCTCTTTTCAAAAGGATGGCATCGGATGGGGTGAAGGGCTGGAACCTAAATTGATAAAGGGACCGGATATTTTTTGCGATGTGGTCGAGAAATTACGCCAGCGATATGATTTGTTTGTAGTGCTTACAGGCCCGGCTCGCGGGTACGTCAAACAACGGCTTGAAAAGTCGGGTATTCCTTATTTGCATCATTTCCTTAACGACCCTGATGACGTCGCCATGTATTATAAAACGCTGGACATTTATATTGCGACAGGCCGATGTGAAGGCGGACCAAAATCTCTGCTCGAATCATTGGCCGGCGGTGTTCCCTTCGTCTCTACAAAAGTCGGTATGGCCCCGGATATAATAAATGACGGTGAGAATGGATTTCTTTGTGATGTTGACCATGTTGATGAAATTGTGAGAAAAAGCTCCGTGGTTCTGGAAAATAGGGGAAAAACGCAAAAAATTGTTGAAAAAGGGCTGGCAACAGTGCGCCGCTACGATTGGACCTGCATAGCCCGGCAATATGAACGTTTTTTATACAAGCGTGTTTTAGGAATAGTATGAATATAATTATTACAAGTAGAAATGGATTCAGACACCAGATATTTTTATCTAAGGCTGTAGAATACTTTGGTTCGCATATTTCAAGGATATATATACAGGATATCGAAAGAAAAGAGGATAGTTGTTCCTGCTATGGTAAAATACGAAATAAATTATCTGCAGTTAAGCACAAAATTCTAAGCAGGGGAAGAAAGAACCTTGATGATTACTTGCGAGATTTGTATGACAATATTGATTCCGGTTTATGGAAAAAATCTAATGCTGTAAAAAAATATGTAATAGATATTAACCGTCCTGATGTTCAAAAAGAAATATACGATTTGAAACCGGATTTAATTTTAATTTTTGGGGGAAAAATCCTAAAAGATGCATGGGTTGATGGTGCCAGGTATGGCTCAATCAATTTGCACTACGGTATCCTGCCTTATTATAGAAGCAGTCATTCGACTCAGTTTGCTTTATACCATGAAGCCTACGAAAAGCTTGGGGCGACTATCCATTATATTGACAAAGGCGTGGATACCGGTCCTATAATATCGAAATTTTATGTACAGCCGAACGTAAATGACCTTCAGGAGTTAATGGCCAATATCTTTAAGGGTGGAATTGATGCTTTGATTAGGACCGCCTTAAAAATAATTAATGGAGAAAAAGTTACAGGAAATAGTGAGCGCTCAGAAGACAGCTATTTTCCGGGAAAGGCTTTTAATGATCGCGTAAAGCAAACTGCAAATTTAAGATTAAAAGTACTTAATAAATACAGATTTCCATGTGTTTCAAGGGCCTTGAGGAACATACAAAATAAATCGTCTTATTCTTTAGTAAACCTCAAAAAACGCAACCGCCTGGAAAATGGCGTATATATTTTCTTGTATCACTCTTTGGTAGATAGTAATAATTGTAAGGAATGGGAAAGATGTTGTACCAAAGTATTGACATACAAGAAAGATTTTTGTGACCATATCAATTATCTGTCGGAAAATGCAAATTGCGTCAAGCTCAGCGAAGTCCCCAAAATCCTTTACAAAGGCAGTTTCGAAGAACCTTATTACGCCGTAACGTTTGATGACGGATATTCAAATATATTGGATAATGCTTTTGAAATATGCAAAAAAAAAGGCGTATATCCAGCTGTTTTTGTGAACAGTAATTTTGCAAGTCAAAGACAAATATATTATCGAGTTTTACTGGGGCTTTTGCTCAGCAGGGGGTGCCATAACGATGTTAGGGCGGAAATCACAAAAATCTTTAATATTAATGATGAAATATCATTATTCGACTTTTGCAAAAAATATTATCGTTACGGGGAAACGGAACGTATCATCAGCAGCATTTGGAATAAGTGCTTCGCAGATGAAAAAATTAGATGTCATTTGGACTGGAATCAATTGAGGTTTTTGCAGGAAAATGGTTGGGAAATTGGTAACCATACAATGTCGCATCCTGTGCTGTCGAAGTTATCGTATGAACAACAAAAAATCGAGATAGAAAAGAATTATCAGGAAATACAGCAGAACGGCCTAAATTGTATTAAATGGTTAAGTTTCCCCAATGGAAAGCCTTGGGATATAAATGAAGACACACGCACCTGGATGGGAAATAACCCTGATTGGTATGGCATTGTTGTTGCTAATGGATATAATCACTTCTACTCCCAAAATGAATATTTAAGAATCGGAATAGTTAATGATAATATCCGGCAATTTAAAAACAAAATTGCATGTTCAAATTATAATATAAAATCATTGCTGAAAGGTTGTTGAAACTGTGTTTAAAAAGTTTTGTAGCTTCTTTGGTAATAAGCGAAAGTGGTATGAAGATTTGTGCGAGTACTATTGTGTAACACCGCAGCAGGCGAAGAAATTGGGGCCGCGTTCCGACACACGCAGACCTTGCCTGCCTAACTCATCCACGACAAATCCGGTCGCCGGAAAGACAATGGACGAAATTTGGGAAGGCAGACCCCGCAATACCGCTGAAGAAATTTACCGGTGGCAGAAGGATATGGGGTCTTGGATTTCTTTTCGCCAGTGTTATTATCATCGCAACGACCGTTTTGATTGGCTTGTCAAAACTCTGTCGTCCGAAAGCAAATACTGCGAGTATGCCTGTGGAACTTCACCGATATGCAACTGGATTGTGGAAAACGTGAAAGACATGGTGTTTAACTTTACGACGGTTGACGTTGACTGTGAGCATCGAACGTTTGGCGAATGGCGTCTTAGAAAAAGGATTGAACGCAGTGGCCGGCCGTTCACGTTGCAGGCCTTGATTGTTAGACCTGATGCTCCGTTACCGTTGAAGGACCAATACGACGTCGTAAGCATTATTGAGGCCCTTGTTCTTATTCATAACCCGCTTGAGGTGGTTCGGCACGTAACGGAGCACCTCCGAAAAGGCGGCAAGTTATGGGAAACATACACAGTTATGGACGATCCCCGCACCAAAAGTTGGATATCTTTTCGGCAGGCTCAGGAGCAAAGGCCCGCCGTCTTTGATTATATTCGTGCAAATTACAAGCTTCTCGAGGGACCAGACCCGGACACCCCGAAAGATGCTGGAAGGCGATGCTGGGAAAAGGTATAAACATCTAAAATCAGCCGACCGCGTCGAGGCTGTCTCATCCCACATAATCACAAGATTATCTTGCTATAACCCCTTGAGCAGATGAAGGTTAGCTTTAACATAAAATTTATCGATAGCGCCTACGGAGGGGGGATGAGTTTTGCAAATTTTTTGAAGGCGTTTCTTGAGAACAAAGGGGTAACTGTCATCAATCATTTAGACGACGATGACATCGATATCATTCTTCATGTCAACATTACTTTTACATCCGCCTATTCTTTCTATGCGGCTTATCTTTACAAACTTGATCATCCCGACACAATTATCGTTCATCGTATGAATGATTCCGGCATGCATCGCTCAAATGCCTTAATGAGCCGTTCGATGATTACCTGCTGTGGTTATTCGGATTACTTGGTTTACATTTCAGAGTGGCTCCAGAATCTGATGCAGCCGAAGTCGTCTGCAGCAAAACCCTCTATTGTAATTTATAATGGAGCTGATGCGGCGATATTTAATCAATCCCATCATAAAGAATGGGACAAAAAGTCTAAATTGAAGATTGTTACTCATCATTGGAGCAGCAATTACCTGAAAGGGCACGAAATATATAAACATCTGGATGAGTTATTAGATGAAAAACCGTTCCAGGAGAAATATGAATTCACCTATATCGGCAATTATCCTAAAGGTTTGCAATACAAAAACACGCAACTTATACCGCCCTTAAATAAGTTGGAGCTTGCTGCTGCATTAAAGAAGCACGATGTTTATTTGACCGGCGCCAGAGATGAGGCCGCGGGTATGCATCATATCGAGGCTGCCCTTTGCGGACTGCCGATATTATATGTTAATTCAGGAGGAATACCGGAATACTGCAGAGAATATGGCATTGAGGTCAGTAAAGAAAATCTCCGGCAAGCCCTGTTGCAAATATATAGGGATTACGACAGGTATTATAATAAAATGAAAAGTTATGCGAACACCGCTTCTGCTATGAGTGAAAATTATCTGAAACTTTTTGAGGAGTTGATTCCCAGAAGAAAAGAATTTTCAGAGCATGCTGTAACATTGAAACATACGCCATTTTACAATCTTTACAGGGGCTGTCTTCGCCTCAAAGACAAATTGTATTCTCTTTGCTTAAGAAGAGGCAGCTTAATTTCCCGGATTCTAATGTTTTCTCTCCGTTAATTTCGTTATTTCTGTCTATTACTATGCAGCTTGCCTTGTTTTTCACACATGGTATTTCCCTCCGGATTTGGCTCGACACCGGCTTGTTCGACCGTGAAAAGCAACTGTATGAGGAGCATCTTCGCAGGGGGCATCTTGAAAAAGTATATTGGCTGACTTACGGTAAAAAGGATGCCGAATTAGCGGAGCAATTAAAGTTATCCAGCCGACTTGATAGCCGTATCGAAATCCTTCAGATGCCGCATCTTTTTTGTAGTCGCTGGGGCTGTTTGATTTATTCATTTCTTATGCCGTTGATTCACTTTGCCGTCCTTCGTCCTTGCGATATTCTTAAAACCAATCAAATGGACGGAAGCTGGGCCGCCGTCATCGCAAAATGGCTGTATCGCAAGCCTTTGATTGTCAGGACTGGTTTCACCTGGTCGCTTTTGAGAAAAACGCAAAATGCGCCAAAACACCGGCAAATACTGATTAGAATAGCTGAACGGCTCGCATATAAAAATGCCTCGGTGACTACAGTTACTACTCAATCTCAGGCCGGTTATATTATTGAGAGCTACCGCCTCTCTGAAAAGAATATTCAGGTAATACCCAATTATATTAACACGCAGCTTTTTACGCCCGGAGAACCGGTTGAGAAATATCCTGACCGGCTTGTGTTTGTCGGTCGGCTCAACGAGGAGAAGAACCTTTTCAACCTCATCGAGGCGGTCGCCCAAACCAGTCTGACCCTTGACATTTACGGCCAAGGCGACATTCGCGACAAGCTGGAAACCCTCGCAAAAAAGCTCAATGCGAATGTTAATTTTATGGGCGTCGTTCCCAATAATGAGTTGCCGGCGGTTCTTAATCGTTACCGCTATTACATATTACCCTCACTGCACGAAGGAATGCCTAAAACATTGCTGGAGGCAATGGCCTGCGGACTGGTATGTATCGGAACGGATGTGAATGGGATAAATCAGATTATAGAGGACGGCGTCAGCGGTTATCTGGCAAGAGGAACACAGGCCGATGCGATTGTTGAGGTAATAAAAAGAGCTGCTCGGTTGCCGAATGATTCCCTTACCGCAGAGGGATTGCAACTGGTTCGAAACAACTTCTCACTCGAAACTGTAGTAGAACGGGAGAAAGAAATAATCGCAAACTTGAAAATATGATACGCTATTTTGATAAAAGTAATAACCGGCTTGTTTATGTAGGCAAAGCGGCCGATGACGCCTATTGGGACCAGCACTGGAAGGTTGAAAGTTCAAAACTTAAAGAACAAATTAAGGTTAAGGGCGATAGGTTTATAATCGGTTATACCCAAAAGTACCTTCCGCTGGGGACTAAAATATTTGAAGGCGGATGCGGACTGGGAGGTAAGGTTTGCGCCCTTCATTATAATGGGTATGATGCCTACGGGGTTGATTATGCGAAGGAGACTATCGAAAAAGTTAATCAGTATGCGCCTGAATTAAAAATTAAGACCGGCGACGTCAGAGATTTGCAGTTTCCGGACAATTTTTTTGACGGCTATTGGTCGTTGGGAGTCATAGAACATTTCTACGATGGTTACGAAAAAATTGTAAGTGAAATGTTTCGAGTGCTTAAGCTGGGAGGCTATCTTTTCCTGACAGTACCTGTAATATCTCCTCTGAGAAGAGCTAAAGTGAGGCTAAAAAAATACCCTGAATATAAGGAATCTGAAGAAATGAGGGAGAATTTTTATCAGTTCGCGTTTGAACCGGAGGATATTATCAATGATTTGAAAAGTAAAGGATTCAGCTTGGTCGATGTGAAACCTTGCGATGGGATTAAAGGCTTGAAAGATGAGGTCTTGATATTAAAACCTTTTCTGCAGTATCTGTATGATAAAAGAGGTCGTGCTTCAAGTCTGATGAAGAAAATATTGGATGTGGCATTTAGACGTTTTGCAAACCATGTATGCCTGTTTGTTATGCGGAAGGTTGAAACAAATTGGAGCTGATAAGAGAAATAAATTCCGACCAAAGCGGAGATTTTGAGCTCGTAAAACCGAACAACTTTATTGATGCTCCTGCGATTTCAGTTGTAATGTCGGTTTACAATGGTCAAAAATATCTGCGTGAATCGGTTGACTCAATTCTGAATCAAACCTGTAAGAGCTTTGAATTTATCATTATCAATGACGGGTCAGAAGATAACAGCTTGGACATCCTCCTTGATTACCAAACTAAAGATAATCGGCTCTTAATAGTAAACCAAAATAATATCGGCTTGACACGTTCGCTAAACAGGGGGATAAGAGTAGCTGCATCTGAATACATAGCCCGTCAGGATGCCGATGATATTTCTCTCCCCACCAGGTTCGAAAAGCAGCTCAATTATATGGAAAATCATCCGGAAGTTGCTGTAATCGGCTGTCTTGGAGACGTATTCAGCGTCAATGGCATTCTCCGAACAACCAAAGACACCAAATACTCCCGGGATGGAATAAAACGGCACCTGGCAAGTAAAAATCTGTTTATGCACGGCTCAGCGATGATGAGAAAATCCTGCTTGGCGAAGGTTGGTTTCTACCGTGAATTTTTCCGCCATTCGCAGGATTATGATTTGTGGCTGAGATTGTCACAGTATTCCGATATTGATATTTTACCCGAACACTTGTACCAGTATAGAGTTACTCCTGAGGCAATAAGCGTTTCCCGCTGGTCGATTCAGAAACAATACGCCGATATTGCCAGAAAACTGCACGCAGAGCAGCTTGCAGTGGGTAGAGATTCTTATGATATGTTCGTCCGGTCCTATCCGGATGGTTTGCCTGTTTGCGAAGACAAAGCAGGCAAATGTGAGTACCATCTTTTTTTGGCCAGGGAATTAGTGGGTGGCAACAAGTTAAAGGATGCCCGCAGGCAATTACGGCAACTCTGGCAACTGGGCTGTCGAAGGCCGGAGATGCTCTTTTTGCTTTTGAAAAGCCTGCTCGGGGAAACCTTGCTTAACTTGCTTAGGCGACTCAGAGCTCTGATTTTTGAAATGGATGCGTGAACTGAAACTATGGATACGGATGTTGTAGTTCTCATCCCGCATTACAACAACCTCGAAGGGTTGAAACGGTCGCTGCTTGCTGTTTCTCGGTCTATCATTCCGGTTGATGTACTGGTTGTGGATGATGGCAGCGATACACCTGTTGAAGAAGAGCAATTGCGACAGATATATCCTTTGACCATCGTTCTGCGTTCGCCGACAAATGAAGGCATCGAACATGCCCTCAATCGCGGGCTTAAATATATTTGTGAACGTCAACCGTACAAATATGTCGCACGTCTTGATGCCGATGATATCTGTTCTCCGGATCGCTTTGCTAAACAGAGAGAATTTCTAAACGACAATCCCGATGTCTTTTTAGTGGGTTCATGGGCATTGTTTGTTAACCATTCCGGAAAATCGCTCTGGAAGTTTTGTCCGCCGACTGACCACAAATCCATCGTTAAGAAAATGTTTATAAATAATATGTTTTGCCACCCAACAGTGATGTGTCGGCTGGAAGTATTCAAAGAAGTCGGCTTTTATTCTACCGAGCATCCTTCTGCTGAGGATTTTGCCTTGTTCTTTAAAGTCACTCGGCGATTCAAAGCAGCTAATATTCCCGAATATTTAGTGCGCACCTTTGTTACGCCGGGTGGTATTTCGTTGGGCTGGCGCAATCAACAGTTGAAGTCCCGAATCAGAATTATACTCGAAAATTTCGATTTTTCGTTCTGGGCCTTTTACGGTCTGACGCGTAATCTTATTTTGTGGTTTTTGCCTGTTTCTTTCGTGCAAAATTTGAAATGTCGGTTGTTTAAACCGTAAGAATGGTAGAATTGGCCGAAAAAGAAAGCAATCCGTTTGTCAGTGTTATAATCCCGACTTATAATCGAAGCCGGTTATTAGTTCGTTCTGTTAAGAGCGTGCTGAACCAGACTTATCGCAGTTTCGAGCTTATTATTGTCGATGATGCCTCAACTGATAATACTGAAAAAGTTGTGAGAAGCTTTAACGACGAAAGGATTAGATACGTTCGGCACGAGAAAAATAGAGGCGAAGCAGCGGCGCGGAACACCGGCATAAAAGCTGCCAAATACGACTACGTGGCACAACAGGACAGTGACGACGAATGGCTCCCTGAAAAACTTGCAAAACAAGTCCGGGCTTTTGAAAATTGCCCGCCGCAGATTGGCGTTGTGTATACCGGATTTTGGAAAGAAGAAAATGGCCAGAGGACATATATTCCTTTTGAATGGGTAAATAAAAAAGATGGGGATATACACCAGCAGCTATTGAAAGGGAATTTCGTAGGAAGTCCTGTCACTCTTGTTAAAAAGGAATGTTTCGAAAAGGCTGGTATGTTCAATGAGGGAATATTCCATCTCGTGGACTGGGAATTGTGGCTTAGAATTTCGAAATATTACCACTTCAAATGCGTAGATGAACCTTTGGCTATAGCTTATTATCATTCTGACAATGTTTCTTTTAATTATCGTGCTTTTATCGAAGCCCTTGAGTCGATTTTGGAGAAATACTCCGATGAGTTTGCCGGCGACAAAAAGTTGCTGGCAAAGCATTATATTGACATCGGAAATCGGTTAGTGGTCAACAAGGAAATGCAATACGGCAGAAACTATCTCATTAAGGCTGTCAAATTGTGCCCATCCAACGTCAAATTGCTGCTGGCTGTCTTTTCTACATTTTTTGGTCTGGGCGTTTATAAAAAAGCTGTCCGACTACTGTGGAAATACAATGAAAAATGAAAATTACTCTTATTTATCCTGGAATTACTGATTGTGGCTTTAATTCGCTCAAGGGGAATGAAGGCTCTTGGATAAACCACGGCCTTGCAATCTTATCCTTGGCTCTGAAGAATAAAAACCACCGCGTCAATCTTATAGACCTTCGCCGACTAACGAGTTGGGAACATTATTCCCAGGTTGTCGAGGATGAACTTGGCGAAGTTGCAGGCATTACTATGATGAGCGTGGATTACAATAGCGGTATCAAGGCCGCGGAAATAATCAGGAAAGTAAAACCGGAAACGAAAATCTTCATAGGCGGCCCTCATCCTTCAATTTGCCCTCAGCAATTGGAGACAAAAGACTGTATAGATTGTGTTGTAAAGGGTGAAGCTGAAATTACTTTTCCAGCCTTGCTTGACGACTTGGCCAATGGAGAAAAAATCCCTAAAGTAGTGCAGGGACAGCGACTGGAGAATCTGGACGAGGCGCCCTGGGCGGACCGGGACCTGTTCAGCTGTCCTGAAGAGCCTTTTGTGTATTTCTTAAAACATCCCTTTGTTACACTGATAGCGGCAAGAGGCTGTAAATACAACTGCAATTTTTGTCAGCCGGCGGAAAGAATAATGTTTGGCCGTGCGGTTCGACGACGCTCAGTGGCGAATGTTATTGAGGAGTTGAAATATCTCAGGAATAAATACGACTTCAATTCCTTTATGCTCCACGATGATTGTCTCACGGAAGACCGGGATTGGGTAATAGGTTTTTGCAGACAGCTTAAGGCCGAAGGGTTAAATAAGCCTTTTGTCGTGCAGTCAAGGGCGGACATAATTTGTAAAAATCGTGATATGGTTGAGATACTGCGTGATGCTGGTCTGGAATTGTTCATTATCGGCTTTGAAAGCGGCTCGGACCGCGTGCTCAAGTTCCTTCGAAAAGGCTGTACCCGCTGGCAAAATATTGAGGCTGCAGATATCTGTAGACAATTGGGTATAAAAATATGGGCAAACTATATGCTTGGCTTGCCCACGGAAACCAAAGAAGAAGTTCTCGAAACGTTATCTATGCTCAAAGAAATAAGGCCCTACCATTGTTCGCCGGCCTTTTATACGCCGCACCCGGGCAGCGACTTGTTTGAAATGGGCAAAAAAATGGGGATACATTTGACAACTTCGCACGATTTCTACAGACGCAATACCTATGAACCAAAAATCAAAGGCCCCGACTATAAGTTTCTCGCAAATATCCTTTCTGAATCTATGGCGTTAGCGGAATATCAAGGTATGCCGTTTTCGTTAAGACTAAAGAAAAAATGCCAGGCTAGAATCGCAAGATGGCCGATGGTTTACCAATTTCTAAAATCTGTCAGGAAAATAATCTTTCAGTAAAAGAAAATTTATTGGATACTTGACGCCGTGAGTTATAAACCAGATATTAAAATTTTGTTGGCAACCTATAATGGGCAGGAATATTTAGCTGAACAAATAGATTCTATTCTTACCCAGTCCAATCAGGATTGGCAGCTTTTGATTAGAGACGATGGCTCGGATGATGATACCGTGCGCATCATAGAAGGCTACGCAAACCGCCTGCCGGACAAAATCGGGTTAATTAAGGATAATGAAGGTCGTTTGGGCGCGAATTTGAATTTTGGAAAATTGTTGCAGTATGCCGATGCCGAATATATTATGTTCTGCGACCAGGATGACGTTTGGCTGCCGAACAAAATAGAGATGGCACTGAACGCGATGAAAGCAGCGGAGCAGGTTTATCCGGACAAACCAATATTAATACACACGGACCTGAAAGTTATAGATTCTGAACGGAACACCATTGCGGATTCGATGTGGATTTATCAAAAAATTTTTCCTGAGGCTGGCAATGATTTGAACAGGGTTATGGCCCAGAATGTAGTAACGGGCTGTACGATGATGATAAACAAAAAAGCCAGGGCTGTATCCATACCTGTTCCTGACGAAGCCATAATGTATGACTGGTGGCTTGCTCTTAACGTATGCAGACACGGCAAAATTATTTATCTGTCAATTCCATCAGTTTTATATCGGCAGCACTCCGGGAACCAGGTAGGGGCAAAAAAGGCACGGAAGATAGATATCATTCATTTCTTGAAGAAGCTATGTTGCATAAAAAAGCTGTTGTCGGCACACTATCGGATGTTAAAAAAATTTGACCCTCGTGCCGGTTTTTGCCGGCTGCTGCTGAATAAGACCCTCGTTAAAATCGCTCAACGCTGCAGATAGGAACACCCTAACTAAAAATGGTCACCATAATCGTTCCCACCTATAACGCGTCAAAACATCTGCCTTCTCTGCTCGTAAAACTTGAGTCACAAACATTCAGGGATTATGAGTTGATGATAGTAGATTCGTCCTCAAACGACGATACTGTTGATATTGCCCGGGATCACCGGGCTGACGTTATGACCATTCCACAATCGCAGTTCGACCATGGCGGAACAAGGACCCTGGCCGCTAAAAAGGCAAAGGGTGATATCTTGATTTATTTGACCCAGGATGCCTTGCCTTATGATGAATATGCCCTCGAAAACATCATTAAGCCTTTTGCTGATGACAAAAAAATCGGAGCCGCTTTTGGAAGACAAGTACCGTATTTCGGAGCGTCCCTCTTTGCGGAACAGTTGAGGGCATTTAATTATCCGAATACATCTTATACAAGAATCCTGGAGGACAGGAAAAACTATGGCATCAAAACAGCTTTTCTCTCCAATTCCTTCGCAGCCTATAGGAAATCTGTATTGGAGGAAATTGGGTATTTCAAAAGCGGTTTGCCCTTCGGAGAAGATGCCTGCGCCGGTGCGAAGATACTTCTAAAAGGCTATAAAATCGCTTATGTTGCAGAAGCAATAGTCCGGCATTCTCATAATTACACCATTTGGCAGGATCTCAAACGGTATTTCGACATGGGAATGTTCCATAGAACGGAAAATTGGCTCCTGGAGGAATTCGGAAAAGCTGAAGGCGAAGGGATCAGGTACGCAAAATCAGAGATCAAATTTTTATTTAAGAAGAGAAGGTTTGATTTACTCCCCGTATCTGCACTTAGACTTATTACAAAATATTTGGGATATAAGCTGGGAACGGATTATGTACGCGTAAGGCCGTTGATTGCAAAGACTAAACAGGTTATTACATCGTCACCGCCTTCAACAAAGCATAAGGAGCAATCTAAGATAGCCCTTGTCTGTGACTGGCTGACAGCTATGCGTGGCGGCGAACGATGCCTGGATGCTATATGTGAAATTTACCCGGATTCCGACATCTTCACGTTGGTACACTTTCCCGGGTTTGTGTCGAAAGCAATAGAATCGCACAAAATACGAACCTCTTATGTCCAGCACCTGCCGGGCAGTGTAAAAAACTTCAGGATTTATTTGCCGTTTTTCCCTCATGCTATACAAAGATTCGATTTGAGCGGGTATGAATATGTCTTAAGTTTCAGCCATTGTGTCGCAAAAGGCATCAAAGTTCCAAAGGGCCTTTTGCATATATGTTATTGCCATACGCCGATGCGATATGCATGGCATATGCGGGATGCTTATATGGACACAGTACCCAGGTGGGAAAGATTGCCGATAGAGTATATGCTAAACCGCCTTAAAAACTGGGATGCAAAAGCTTCATCCAGAGTGACACACTTCATAGCTAACAGCAAAAATACTCAAAATCGGATAAAAGAGGCCTACGGCAGGGATTCGGTTATTATTTATCCTCCGGTTGAGTGTAGTCGATTTGCCGTTTCCGAAGACGATGATGGTTACTATCTTGTTCTTTCAGCATTGGTGCCTTATAAAAGAATCGATATTGCGGTTCAGGCCTTTTCTGCTACTGGCCAAAAACTTGTGATTGTGGGAAATGGCCCAGAGCTGCCTCGGCTGAAGAGTATGGCTTCGGCCAATATCTCTTTCGTCGATAACGCCGGCGACAACCAGGTTGTCGAATACTTAAAAAAATGCAGGGCGCTGATATTCCCCGGCGAAGAAGATTTCGGCATCGTCCCGCTCGAAGCACAAGCCTGCGGCAAGCAGGTCATTGCTTTTGGCAGAGGTGGTGCTCTGGAAACAGTAATAGGACCGAATCCGTCTCAGGGTGTAAAAACAACGGATGCGACGGGAATATTTTTCTACGAGCAAACTCCACAGGCGCTCCGGGAAAGCATTTTACTGTTTGAAAAAACAAGAGACCAGTTTGACCCTCGGAAATGTCGTGATAATGTGCTTAGATTTGACCGCCCCCTCTACCAGCAAGCAATGCAAAATTATATTCAAACTGCCATAGCTGAAAACCGCTAATACTTTTGCCTATAAATAACAAGCTTAGATTTCTTGTTTTTGCCCTCGATAGTAAAAACCTCTTTTGCCTGTAGCATCTCTTCGCCGCCCGGCGTATCCTGCTCATCCTTAAATGCTTTTACCACATATTGGGCTTCTTTAGGGATACCCCGATCATCATACTCGATGCTTCGGCGGCCGGAATAAAAACCAATGCGAATATCAGGAGCTGCTATAATATCTCCCTCGTCGGTATTTTTTGCAAGCCATCGGGCAGCGTCCCGATAGCTCTGTTTTTCTGCACGTATGGGTCTCAGTAATTTTGGACTGCATATAGCAATTCCGATTAATATCAAAGCCAAGAACCAGAAGTCTGTATTAGCATTGTTGGAGAATTTCTCGCTAAGCCATGATGCTAACATCTCTATCCCGATGGGAACATAAAAAATTGTAAACACCACCAGCGGCAAAGTATGTCTTCTGCTCATGTAGCCGAACTTGTAATACAACAGCGTCATTATAAGCACGTTAAGAGCAATAAGGACAATTACAAAAAACTTCTCCGGCTCACGCCAGTCTCCCTTTCTCAAACCCCTATAAGATCCTATCAGTAAAGCTGGCACAAAAAACCACATCAGCGTCTCGCTGACTCTCTGAACCAGCTTGCCCCACGCCTCTGCAATATCTGACGGCGCAAAACCGGCAGTATATATACTATTTGGGCAGATTCGGGTTGTCTGTTCGTAAATTTCAAAAGTTTGTCTCTCTGGCATGAAATGGACTAACTGTTTTTTAGGAAATACCGCTCCCTTAAGTTTCATATATGGGCCTGCTGTAACCAAAAAACCGGCCAGAAGCAAAACGAAGGCAAATACCGCCTTATGTTTGCTTATAATCCGCTGGGAATAAAACACCTGCAGTCCCAGCCACAAGGTGCCGAGCACAACTATTTGAGCGCACTCGGGCCGAATTAGATACCCCATTCCAGCCGCCAGTCCTGAAAAACCAAACAGCCACCATTTCCCACTTACCGCTCCATGTATCAACAGCAAAAAGCCGGCTGACAAAAAGAAAATATACGGCCAATCACTAAGGGCATCGCTTCCATATTCTGCAGCATCAGGAAGCAGGATAAGAATTAAGATGGCCCAGAAGCTGAATCTCTCCCCCACAATCTTTTTGCCCACAAAGTAAAGTAATACCACTGCGAGCAATCTGAAAACAAGCGTCACAGCTTGAGCAGAATAAATCCAGCTCCGCAGTGATGAACCATCTTGTCCTATTTTTGCTATTTTATGCGCAACAGCAATTAGGAAGGGATATCCAGGGTGCTGAAATTCGCTCTTCATCGCTTTGATGGGGGAAGTCTCAAGCCCTCTGGCGTATTCTATGAAGGTTATCCCGTCTTTTGCAATAAGAACAGTCGTGCCGACAAGATATACGCCAACACAAAACGCTGCCGCCAGCAGAATTGAGATATGAATAACAGTTTTCCTTCTGCTGGATTGTTCATCCATCATTTTAATACGCATTTCTGCTTTTTATAATACGCCAGGGAGTTAACAACAGTACTTTAAGGTCAAGCCAAAACGACCAATTCTTAATATAGTATAAATCATATTGCAATCTTTTTTTCAGGGAAGTATCACCGCGGAAGCCGTTGACCTGCGCCCATCCAGTCATACCGGCTTTCAGTTTATGCCGGAGCATATACTTTTTGTATTCTTCGGAGAATTGCTTTACGAAGTGTGGCCGCTCCGGCCGCGGACCAACAAGACTCATTTCCCCTTTTATTACATTTATAAGCTGAGGCAGTTCGTCCAGACTTCCGCGACGAAGCCAAGCCCCGATTGCCGTCCGTCTCGGGTCGTTCGGCTTGGCCCATTGCGGGCCGTCCTTTTCCTCCGCGTCGACTCTCATCGTGCGAAACTTCAGCATTTCAAATTCCTTCTGGTCCATACCAACCCTTATCTGTTTGTAGAAAACCGGCCCCTTGCTGGTTAACTTAATCAGCACGCCGATTATTACCATGGGAATCGAAAATATAACAAGAAATACAAACCCCATTATGCGGTCGAAAATTTCTTTCAGCACGATGTTATACCCGCTCAATGGCGAATCCGCCGACGAAAACAAAAGTTGTGACCCTATCGGCACCGCCTCCGCATCGCTTATAGACATAAGGTTGCCCCAGTCAGGAACGATTCGTATGGTCACACCGGCACTTTGGAGAGACTCAAGAATCGGATATGTCTCCTGTGCTTTATTGCCGCTGAGAGTAAGATAAACCTCGTCTATCCTCTTCTCTTTGACCAATTCCTCTAATTTCTCAATTGGGCCGTATACAGACACCCCAGACAATGTCCTGCCGATTCGATTTGGATTATTGTCCACGAAAAACTTGCATCTTAACCCAAGCCATCCCATTTGCTTAATGTCACGGACCAGCAGTTGTCCCTTTTTCCCTGCTCCAACCACGGCATAATATCGCAGGTTATATCCTTTTCTTCGCAGAAACCGTAAGCTCTCTATCGCCAGTAAATGTGAGATGCACAGCCCCCCAAACAGCATTGCCATGAACAATGCCAGCAGTTTCCTTGAATAAGGCACATTTTGGAGGTAGTAGAGAAATGCCAGCACCAGTAGACCGCTCAGCAGGCTCGCCTTCAAAATATCCACAAGCTGCCTGAGCATGCCCTGGACGCGCTTGGATTTGTAAAGCCCCGACCACAAACACCCTGCATAGCAGATACAAACCACCGGCAGTGCCAGAGTCAGATGCCCCCACAAACTTGGTATTCCTTTTGTAGTCGCGAATATCCCTGAATGGAATCGAACGAAATAGACCGAAATCCAGACGACGGCGATAATTATAATATCGATAATTGAGCGAAGCAGTGAAAAAAATGCCGCATATCTTTTTAACATATCGCCCCTTTAAACTTATCTTGGTTTTTATATCCTACAGTCAACGTTATTTTGCCTTTTAACGTCGAAAACTGCAAGATAAATCCCGAAAAGATATGTCTTATTTCTTCTTTTTGAATGTGAATTTATGGGTGTCAGCGTCAATTTTTATTGTATCGCCATCGACAAATTTACCGGCCAGAAGCTCTGCTGCAAGCGGGTTTTCTAATCGCTGCTGAATCGTTCGCTTCAAAGGCCTTGCCCCGAATACTGGGTCATAACCTTCGTCCATAATCTGCTGACGTGCGTTGTCCGTAAATTCCAGCCCAATCTTCCGTGTGTTCATACGCTCCCGAAGGTATCCGAGCTGGATATCGACAATTTTTCTTAAATCCTCCTTTGTGAGCATATGAAAAACAATTACCTCGTCGATGCGGTTCAAAAACTCCGGCTTGAAGACCTTCTTCAGGGCGTCCTTTACGTGCGCCTCTATTTCCCAGTCCGCCCCCGACTCCTCCGTCAGTTCCTGAATTTGCTGGCTGGCGATATTGCTGGTCATAATAATGACGGTATTTTTGAAATCTACCGTTCGGCCCTTGCCGTCGGTTAATCGGCCATCGTCGAAAACCTGCAGAAGCACGTTAAAAACGTCCGGGTGCGCCTTTTCGACTTCATCCAGTAAAACCACCGAGTATGGCTTCCGGCGCACGGCTTCCGTTAATCTGCCGCCTTCTTCGTAACCGACATACCCCGGCGGCGAGCCGATAAGCCGGGCGACCGAATGCTGCTCCATAAACTCGCTCATATCAATCCGAATCATTGCGTTCGGGTCGTTAAACAGAAAATCTGCCAGCGCCTTGGATAATTCAGTCTTGCCTACTCCCGTCGGCCCTAAAAACAGGAATGACCCTATCGGCCGGTTCGGGTCGCCCAGTCCCGCACGGTTCCGCCGCACCGCGTTGCTAAGTGCCTCAATCGCCTCTTTCTGGCCGACTACTCTTTCACCGATAGCGTCCTCCATCTTCATTAATCGCTCGCGCTCGCCGCTCAATAACCTCGCGATAGGTACGCCCGTCCATTTGGAAACTATCTGGGCTACGTGCTCTTCGGTTACCTCGTTCCGGATTATGCCTTTGTCGGATTTGGCGAGCTGGCCCTCTTTTCCCTCTAATTGTTTTTTCAATTCCGCTATCGTGCCGTATTTCAGACGCGCTGCGGTCTCCAGTTCGCCGTTGCGCTGGGCGTTTTCGAACTGGTTGTGGGCGTCCTCGATTTTCTGCTTCAATTGTTTTATCTGGTCGATTTCGCCTTTTTCGCCTTCCCACTCTGTCGTTAGTTCTTTGTCTTCTTTCTGCAGCTTGGATAACTGCTTCTCGGCGTTCTTCAATCGCTCTTTGCTCGCTGTGTCGCTTTCTTTCTTTAATGCCTCGCGTTCAATCTGAAGCTGAATTATCTTCCTGCGAATATCATCCAGCTCGGCAGGCAGCGAATCGTTCTCAATCCGTAGCTTCGACGCCGCCTCGTCAATCAAATCTATCGCCTTGTCCGGCAGCCACCGGTCGGAAATATACCGGTTCGATAGCGTCGCCGCCGCCACAAGCGCAGAATCCGTAATCCTGACCCCATGATGGGTATCGTAGCGGTCCTTTAGCCCTCGCAGAATCGCTATCGTTTCCTCAACGCTCGGCGGGTCTACCATAATCGGCTGGAAACGCCTCTCGAGCGCAGCATCTTTCTCTATGTATTTTCGGTATTCGTCAATCGTCGTCGCGCCGATACAACGCAATTCCCCTCTGGCCAGCGTTGGCTTCAGCAGATTGCCCGCATCGACCGCGCCCTCTGCCTTGCCCGCCCCGACTACGGTATGCAGCTCGTCTATGAAAAGTATTATTTCGCCCTTGGCCCCGACTACCTCTTTCAGCACTGCTTTTAGCCTGTCCTCGAATTCACCCCTGAATTTAGTCCCCGCTATCAATGCCCCCATATCGAGGGCAATAATCCTCTTATTTTTGAGACCCGTCGGCACATCCCCGGCTACTATCCGCTGTGCAAGGCCCTCGACAATCGCCGTCTTGCCTACGCCCGGCTCGCCGATTAGCACAGGGTTATTTTTCGTCCGCCGGTTCAGCACCTGCATACATCGCCGGATTTCTTCGTCCCTGCCGATGACAGGGTCTAACTTTCCCTTTTGCGCCATTTCCAAAAGGTCTATCCCGTATCGCTCCAGTGCCTTGTATTTCTCTTCCGGATTCGGGTCGGTTATCTTTTCGCCCCCGCGGACTTCTTTCAGCGCCTCTTCAATCTGCTTTGGCTCAATCGAATTAAGCCGTAAAATCTCCCTCGCGTCGCTCTGCACCGAAGCAAGTGAAAGAAGCAGGTGCTCCACGCTCAAATATTCATCCCCCATTTTGTCAGCCCGGTTTTGAGCGTCTAATACTATCTGATTAAAAGCTGGGTCCGGCATCATCCCGCCGCTGCTTTGGCCTTTCGGCAGTCGTCCAAGTTCGCTTTCCGTCATATCCTTTAGACGCGATATATTAGCGCCCATTTTCTTTAAGACCATAACCGCAACGCCGGTATCGTCTTCTAAGATTGCGCTAAGTAAGTGTAGCGGCGACAGGATGGTATTTGACTTGGCCATCGCAACCTGCTGGGCCGTTGCCAGCGCCTCCTGCGCCTTTAAGGTGAATTTGTCAAATTTCATCTTCTATTTCCTTACTTTCATTGTGAGGTTAGCCCCGCCAACACCTTGGCGGGGTTATCGGCGAAAGCAAAACACTCCGCCGATTTTCTTTTTCGACAGAGTATTGAGTTATCTCTTACGCTCTAATATACCTTAAGTGCAAACCCTATGCCAGCCCCGGCTCTTAAAGCCAATTTCTCGCCTAATCCCTTATATTTCAAATAGTTACATCTTTTCTCTTCTGTCTTCTGCGTTCCGTATTCTGTGTTCTGTCTTTTTGTTATTGCCACTTTGGCAGGGGGGTGAGTGCATACTTGGTTAGCCCCGTCATCTTGCATGACGGGGTTCGGTTAGCCCTGCCGCGAGCGGCAGGGGGTCGTCATTGCGAGCGCAGCGCGGCAATCTCAAAAATGTTTAGCCCCCCAACCCGTCTTTTGCGGTTGGGGGATTCTTTCATCCGGGGTTACCCACATGAGGATTGCTTATTTTTTACGTCTCCTTACAATCACCGCACCGAGGCCAAGAAGAAAAATCGTCGCTGGTTCCGGGATTGGTTTCCAAAGGATAGCACGAAGGTCTGAATCACCTTGTTGTGCAAAGCCAACGATGTTCCCGTAACTATCGATACCTTCAGCTGCAGCAATACTAAACCCTGTTGGCAAGAATTGATTCAGGTCGATATAGCTTTCCGCGCTTCCGTTCCAGAGCAAGGCGTGCATGTTGTACCCTGTGACCGAACCATAACCATAGCCGACCTGCTGAGTGCCGTTGGTCCCGCGAGCATAAGACTCAGTGAATCCGCTTGGGTGTAAATCGATACAGCTTTCCGCACTGCCGTTCCAGAGCAAGGCGTGGCTGCCGTACCCTGCAGCAGCCGCTTCGCCGACCTGCTGAGTGCCGTTGATCCCGCGAGCATAAGAGTGAGTGAACCCGCTGGGATTCAAATCGATATAGCTTTCCGCGCTTCCGTTCCAGAGCAAGGCGTGCGTGTTGTACCCAGTGGCCGAACCATGACCCCAGCCGACCTGCTGAGTGCCGCTGATTCCGGAAGCACCAGAGCTATCAAATCCGCTGGGGTGCAACTCGGTATAGCTTTCCGCGCTTCCGTTCCAGAGCAAGGCGTGGAAACTGCTTGTGGCCACAATATAACCTTCGCCGACCTGCTGAGTACCGTTGGTTCCGAAAGCACGAGAGTAATCAAATACGCTGGGGTGTAAATCGATACAGCTTTCCGCGCTGCCGCTCCAGAGCAAGGCGTGGTTGCCGTACCCTACAGCCGCATAGCCGACCTGCTGAGTGCCGTTGGTCCCGCGAGCATAAGACTCAGTGAATCCGCTTGGGTGTAAATCGATACAGCTTTCCGCACTGCCGTTCCAAAGCAGTGCGTGGTAATTTTCTCCTACAGGATGACCCCAGCCGACCTGCTGAGTGCCGCTGATTCCGAAAGCACCAGAGCTATCAAATCCGCTGGGGTGCAACTCAATTGCTTTGTAGCTTATCCCCCAGGCTTGATTTGTTGTACAGGCTGCAATAACTATGATGGTCAGCAGCGCCATACCGATTTGTTGATGTTTTGTTTTCATCTTCTTCTCCTCTCAAAAAGTGTTAATATTGTAGCGCACCGATTGCGCAGAAATACTCCGCTAAAGTTATGTGTAGATTCAACTGGATTAACCTCTCCTCGCACTTCCCTTTTCTCCTTTATACCTTTTACCCTGCGGTAAAAGACAATTTGATTATACCTTTTGGGGTATGACTGTCAAGATAAAACCTGAGTGTTTGAGTGAAAAGGGTTTTGGTAACCTTCAATCAAAAGCGCAGCTACCTGCATACCAAAAACGGCTAATTTCAAAATTTTTTTTACCCCTTTAGCTCCAACGACTTAGCCAAAACCACGTCTCTAAAAATTCCCAATTTTTCGACAAATTCGCGCAAGTTCCTCCAATTATAGAAAGGACGTATTCTGTCCTTTACGTGGTTTAGTATTTGGAGCTTAGTGTTTATGTTTTCTTTATTCTAAATACTGTCTTCGGACTACTGTATTTTGTTTTTTTCTTTTTTGTCCACTGTCGTCTGTAGTCTGGCGTCTGGTGTCCGCTACTGGTCTGTCCAGTAGCGAGAATTTCAATCAAAATGAACTAAATTATGCGAAACGAACCCAATTTCCAAAACGTCTAAAATGAGCTTAAATCCTTATTTTACAATTACTAACAACCACGAACTCCGAACTATGAACTACTCAAAACGAACCCAAACAAAGCCAATTTTACCCGCCATAGCCTCGGCGAAGGCGGATTTATATTGCCTGTTATGTAGCTTGTTTGGTAAGCTTTTGTTCGGATTAAAGGAAAGTACAAGGATTACACGGATGGTAATTTTGGCAGGGATTGATGAAGCTGGATTCGGGCCGATACTTGGGCCTTTGGTCGTATCATCGAGCGCATTTTCTATTCCAGACAATCTCCTCACCGCAGACCTCTGGCAGATTTTAAGAAAAAGCGTCGGCAGCACACGCAAACATCTCGCGGGCCGCCTGCTCGTCACCGACAGCAAAAAAGCATACAGCAAACAAAAGGGAATCGGACATCTCCAAAGGACTATCTTAACCTGCCTTGATTACCTTGGTAAAAAGCCGGCCACCCTAACAGAATTATTAACTCTGTTATCGCCGGACTGCGTCGGGCGATTGGGAGATTACCCCTGGCATAGAGATATAGCTGATTATCGTCTATCGGCCGATACAGGTGATTTGGCGATTGCCACGTCGGTATTGAAAGATGACTTGGCCTCGAACGGCATCGAATTGCTGGGGATCGAAAGCAGTTGTCTCGACGTCGCGTATTACAACAAAATGGTCGGCAATGTGAAGAACAAAGCCAGCGTTCTTTTTACCGCGGTTTCACAGCTCATAAAGAACGTTTTCGACAATTCTGAAACCGATTACGTGCAGGTCATAATCGACAGGCAGGGGGGGCGGACGCGGTATCAAAGAAACCTCCAGCGGATGTTTCCGGATATGGAATTGGCGATTATCAAAGAGGACCAGACCACCAGCAGCTATGAATTAAAAGCTAAAGACAAACAGATGCGCCTGCATTTTGTAGTCGGGGCAGACAACAGGTTTCTCCCGACGGCCTTGGCGTCGATGGTCAGCAAATATATCAGGGAGCTTCTGATTGATAATATGAATAGCTTCTTCACCGGCCTTGTCCCGGAGTTGAAGCCGACCGCGGGTTACTGGAAGGATGGCTTGCGTTTTATCGAAGACCTGAAGAAGATTCCCCACGTTACGTTTGACAGCAGCCAGCTCATTCGCTGTCGATGACTGCTGTTATTTTACTTTTACCTCTTCGACACCTTCCATAGCCGCCATGGCAGAGAAGCGGTCGTCAACGAAATCGAAGACCTTATCGAGGCCGGCGACCGTAAAGATGTATTTGGTCATAACGGAAACATTGCAGAGGATAAGCTGACGTCCGTGTTCCTGCAGCAGCTTGTTCAGTATCATCAGATTGCCGATGCTTGAAGAATTTATTATTTCGACCCTGAAGAAATCAATCACCACATCACAGTCGCTTTTGTTGCTGACGCTTACGTTAAGGCTTTTGAGCTCGTTTCCTATTTGCGGTTCATGGGACGGCAAATCAACGAAAATAACATTTTTTGAGAAATTTTGAATCGTCATTTTTAACTGCTCCTTTACCCGCTTGCGGCGGACTAACTCACGTATGGTTTAAGACATAGTATTATCGGAATAGTTAACAGGGGAGTTGAGCAAAAAAAAACGGCAAATTTAACCCCTTGGGAAAGCGGGTTTTTTTGAAGGTACCCTTTTAATATGCCGATAATATCCCAAGGTAGGCGAGCTAAGAAGACACATAATTTAGGGGGTAACTTTTACAACAAAGGGAGACATAAGTGTTAAGCGTAAAATTAAGGCCTGTACTACTTGTTGAGGATGACACCATTGATGCTATGACGTTTGAAAGAGCGATAAAAGAGCTGAAAGTTCAAAACGGGCTGGTTCATACAACCGATGGCAAAAGGGCATTGGAATACTTAAGAACTCCCGGCAATACAAAGCCCTGCGTTATTTTCCTCGATTTGAATATGCCGGAGATGAATGGCATCGAATTTCTGCAAATCATAAGAGCAGATGACACGCTGAAAGAAATCCCCGTTGTAATGCTGGCTGCATCCAGTGAAGAAAAAAATATTATTGAAACCTTTAATTTTGGTGTTGCTGGCTATATATTCAAACCCGTTGATGCCAAGAAGCTTGATGAATTCAAGCTGATTAAACTATACTGGGCGGTGGAATAAAAAAAACTCTCCCCTTGAAAAACTCTTCACCCCAAGGCCTTTGGGCAACGTAAAAGTTCTTATTCGCATACCCTCAAAACGGCGGCGGTGCTATTCGGGAATTTGTATTTGATTATCTCTCGGCGCAGGGGGCGGCAAATCGGCTGCTTCTAAAGGCCTGCTTTCAATTGGCGATATTTTGTTTAAGAGCATCGCCCTCATTTTGAAGTTTCCTGCCTTAGCTGGTTTGCGAAGACTTCATAGCTGTCCCGCCCGAAAAGGCAAAAGATAACTTTTTCCAGCCCCGTCTGGCCGTTGAGATAATCAATAGTTGTTCGCAGCATTATTTTTGCGCATCTATCGACAGGAAAGCCGAAAATTCCAGTGCTGATTGCCGGGAACGAGATGCTTTTTATGTTATTTTCATCAGCCAATGTCAGTGAGTTTAACGTTGCGTTTTTTAGCTTTTCGTCTTCGTTACCTTCGCCCATTTGAGGTCCGACGGCGTGAATGACGAATTTAGCTTTTAAGCTGCCGCCGGTGGTTTTGACAGCCCCGCCAACAAACGTTCCACCTATTTCGCTGCATTCTTGCTGGATTTTTGGGCCGCCTTTTCTTTTGATTGCCCCTGCTACACCGCTGCCCAGAATCAGCCGGGCGTTGGCGGCATTGACGATTGCTTCGGTTTGTATTTCCGTAATGTCGCCTTCTAAAAGTTCCAAGACGCTTTTTGAAATCTTTACTCTCATAGCATTGACCGCTCTGAAAAACAATAGCTTGGGGCAATCCTCAAAGCAAGCACAAAAACTATTTGAGATGGAATCTGAGGACAGAAGCTTCGAAGAGGAGCATATAAAGAAAGCCCATTCCTCCGTGAATGGACCATCCTTAACTTTTACAGTTTTTTGAACTCGACCGGCGTCATCCTCAGAAGGTCATAGCATTCTCTGGCCTATTGGTCCTTCTGAGGACGACAACCGAATATGACTTTAGGCAACGGCTTTTTTCCTGTGGAACAGGAAAAGAATGATGCCCAGAGCAATCAAGCCAACAAGCCCGTTATCGCCCAGGGTTTTAAGTAACATGGTGATATTGGCAACAACGCCTCCAAAAAAGGGAACAGCACTAACAGCACTGCCAAAAAGGATTTCAACTGCTATCCCCAGGGCAATCAGCAACAAAGAAATTTCAGTAATCTCACCAAGCCATTTTTTCAATTCTACCAGAAACTGCATTGTTAATTCTCCTAATAAAAACAAAGAAATTATTGGACATCCTGTCCTTTCTATTCGGCGTATGTTTTCAAATTACTTTAGTATTTATACCTAAAATACTTAGGTACAGAAGAGGCCTTCTGGCAAAGTATGCAAAAAGCCTGTTTTTTCAGTATTAATACAGCTTTCTTGTTAAAATAGGCAATTTCGGCTTGACCTTTTACGTTAAAATAGTCTATAATAAGTCTGTGTTTAGGCAATTCTTATTGTTTCTCCTACGGATGGGACTAATTGCAGTACTTTGGGCCTTTATATGGCGGGTTGTGGAACCCAGAACACAGTTTATGCGGATATTGCGAGCTGCTTTACTCGTGCTCTGTCTTTTAGGTGTCCTGGTCGTATTAAGGTTAACAGGGCCGTGACCTCAAGGCTGTGTCATTTCTCGAAGAGATAATTTTTTTCTTTTCCCGTTTGTCTCCTCTACAGAGATATATTATACTTTGTGCAGAACCAATAAGGGAGTGTGCAAAAGCGATATTGTCTCTGAACAGCTACAAATAGCCTTATACTCCTCTTCTTCTGGGAGACGTGCTGGCCAGCCAAGTCGAATACATGGGGGGGTCAACCGTCTCCTTTTTTTTATTGATTTTTCCAAGCTCTATATGTTTTGCCGCCAGTGAGCTGCGAGGTTAATATGAAGTGACAATTTATGTTAGCTGTTAATTACCAAGAAGAAATATTATCTTCTATTTCCGCGGTTTTGTTCGTGCATTCCCCTTGAGTGGTGAACTCGTCCCCTGGACGGTCTCCTGCCTCGAATCTCCCGTATTTCAAGCCTTCCTGACTTCGGCGGCCTTTCTGAATGAGATTTTCCCCGCGGTTCTTTGTTCATCAGCGACAAGGCGTGATTGCATGCATTTCTAATATCAGTTCTGCGATGTTTCATGCCCTGCTCTAAAAGGGCCAGGGCGGGTTTCTTCATCCTGCCCTGCATATTCCTCAGGCCGTAAACTGCTGCGATTTTTGCCGTTCTGGGAGAATCGTTAAGCAAAGCTTCTTTTAGGATGTCTAATCCGTCTTCCTGTTTCCACGACAAATTAAAAGCTGCCCGCCGAGCAGCCGAAATATCATCCACGTATAATTTTTCTCTTAGCTGTTCGAGAAGCTTTACGGCCTCTTCATCTTTTTCGCGTCCGGAAGGTTTTCTTTTTTTTAATATCATAAGACCACCCACTAATTAAATTATATCGACAGGCACAGGCGAGCATCTAAAACCGTTTTGTTTTCCCGTATGCAACCAAACAACAAGCAACCCGACAATCCTTTGCCTGACAAACGGGGCAAGGGAGTATTACCTGATACTCCTCCCAGCCGCCCCATTTTTACATCCTTATTTTATCCTCCTCCGAAGAGCCAGATTCCTTTTGACTTCCTATTACATTCAGCCGGTTCCCACATCATTTCAAAACTGCATTCCGGCCAGTACTCAACACGACCCGTACAAATTAACAAGGCCGAATTGGATTGTCAAAATATTTTTTTAAAGAAAAACCCGCTTTTTTCCTCGTAATCATTGCACCAAAACCCAGCAGTAAAACTGCGGCCAGCCCAGGAATTGGCACAGCAGCAGGTGCAGAAAACCGCCGTATGGTTGGTCAGGATAAACCTCAAGAAGTGTATACTTTCTTCTCTCTCGTGCCCGCCCTTACTTTTGCGGGCTTGCTCCCCCTTTGCGGAACTGATTATGATTATAGACCTTGCGGACCAAAAAGCAAGGGAAAAGTAGAACTAAATATAACCTTTCAAGTTGAGTTAATCAAAAGGCGGCGGTGGGATTCGAACCCACGGATAACGGTTTTGCAAACCGTCCCCTTTGGCCGCTTGGGTACGCCGCCATTGAAAATCTTGCGTATTTTACTGCTAATCGGCTCTTTTTACAAGAAACACCCCTGAGAATCAGGAGATTTTTTTGCAACATTTTTAACCTGACAAACGTCTATATAAACAGAAAATTCGATGGCGCCGGTGCGTTCTTTGGTACGTAAGTTATTGACTTTAAGGATGTTAGTGGGATCAGGGCGTTATGATATATGAAATGATTATTTTCGGCGGGTGCCTTGGCCGGTTTTTGGCTTTTTTCTTATAACCTTTTATGGTATAATGATATAAATACAGACAAGGGAGTCTTACAAGTGGGGATTGCATTGGAGAAGGGTTCTATGTTCCGCAATTTTAGGCCGGCGATGCTGTTCTTTTGCGGGCTGTGTGCCGCCATTATTTTAGGTATGGCTGGTGCATGCAGTCCTAAGTACTACAAGGCCGATGCCGATAAAGAAGTATATAAGATTATCGACAAAAAATGGCAGGACAGCTTTGGCCAAAAGGTAAATTATACAATCAGCGACGTACCGCCATCTCCAAATGACGTGCAGATTGAAAAAGCCGTGCCGCCATCGGGCGTAATAAATCTTGCGCAGGCGGTTGCTATGGCTACCGCCCATAATCGTGACTATCAAAAGCAAAAAGAAGACCTTTACCTGATGGCGCTCGATTTAACTCTCGAACGGCATCAGTATGCAATGCAGTGGTTCGGCACTTTTGACCCCAGATACACGAAGGGTCATGATGCCGCCAGCGCTGCGGGGGATGATAACGAGGAAAAGCTGAGCTACGATGCCGAGACGGGTTTTAATCAGGCATTAGCTGATGGAGCGATAGTTAGCGCCAGTATTGCATTGGATTGGGCGCGGTTTCTTACCGGTGACCCGCGGGCTTCAATTGGTTCGGTTATGACCGCTACTGTAACCCAGCCACTGCTGCGTGGTGCCAGCCGAAGAATAGCCCAGGAAAACCTGACTCAGGCTGAACGGAACGTTTTGTATCAGGTACGCTACTTCAGCCGTTATCGCCAGCAGTTTGTGGTTACAATCGTAAATGACTATTATCGTGTTTTGCAGCAAAGAGATGTGGTAACAAACGCCGAAAACAATTACAAAAGGCGTGTTGAATCGAGACAGCGTTTGGAGATGGAGGCCGATGCCGGCCGTACGAACCGCTTTGAAGTTGACCAAGCGAAACAGAGTGAACTGGATGCGATGGATAGATATGTGCGGGCCCAGCAAAGTTACCAACAGGGGCTTGATGTCTTCAAAATAGAGTTGGCTTTGCCGACCGACGCCAACGTGGAACTGGACCAGAATGAGTTAAAGGCATTAGGAGAGGTCGGCGTAAACCAGCCCGATTATACGGCGGACGCGGCAATTGAAACAGCATTGCTTCAGCGCCTGGACTTAGCTACCAGTATGGATATGATTGATGATGCGCTGCGTAAGGTTGTGGTGACAGAGAACGGTCTTGGCGCCGAATTAAACCTGGTCGGCAGTATGAGCGTGGGGTCGACCCCCCCGACCGATTACGGCAGGCTGCAATTCCACCGCGGCACTTACGGATTGGGTCTTGAAGCCGACTTGCCTTTAGACCGGAAAGCAGAACGCAATGCATACCGCGAGGCGCTGATAGCCCTGGAGCAGCAGCAGCGACAATATGATAACGATGCAGATACGGTTAAGCTGGATGTGCGCAATGCATATCGCAACCTCGAGCAGGCTGCGGAAAGCTACCGCATTCAAAAAAACAGCTTGGATTTAGCCCAGAAGCGGGTTGAGAGCACCTCATTGTTACTCGAAGCGGGGAGACTAACTACCCGTGATTTGCTGGAGGCACAGGATGCTTTGCTACAGGCTCAAAACAATCTTACAGCCGCTTTGGTGGACCACGCGATTGCGAAATTAAGCTTTTTCCGGGATATTGGTGTTCTACAGGTCAGGCCTGACGGAATGTGGGCGCAACAATAGGCCCGGGTGAGAACTGCTCCTACCTCCATTCCTATACAGATAAATCCACTGCAAAAGCGCATCTTGAAAAGTTTTTTTGAATTATGTCCGGCATTGCAGAGTTAGGCGGCAAGAATTTTTCAGAAAAATCAAAAAGTTTATTGATTAACAGGAACAACTACTATATAGTAGTAATATAAAATTAGGATGTTAGTAGCCTGGACTTAGGCAATTGATGCGGGCAAGGTGTCCTAACCGCCAAAGCGAAAAAATGAGGAGCTGCGGCCCGACCTTTTGCTTATCAAAATCGGTGTTGTATGGTGTCAAGTTGGACAAGACCGGTTTTGCTTTCCGATGATGGAGCCGTCGGAGGAGGGCGGCTCCCTTTTTTTGCGCATACTTTTCCGCATAACGCACTCCCAAACAAACCATAAAGCTGAATAATTTTCTACTCAACGCCGACAGGAAGCGATATAATGAAATCGTGAGCCGTTCGAGCAGCAAGTGACGAGCGACCAGAGACGAGTTAAACAGCGATTAGGAAGGGAAAAATGGATGCTTTTCGAATAAGGTGCCGTGAGGCAGGATTGAAGGTAACGCCGCAGCGAGTAGCAGTTTATAAGGCGCTGATTGAGTCAAAAGAGCATCCATCAGCCGAAGTGCTGTGGCGCAAATTGAGGAAGGCTTTTCCTAATATTTCATTAGATACGGTTAACAGGACCCTTTTGACTTTGGCTGAAATTGGTGCGGCCTTTATCGTTGAGGGGTCGGGCGATGTCAAAAGGTTTGATGGTTGTCTCGAAAATCATCAGCACTTCAAATGTATAAAATGCAGAAAAATCATCGATTTTCATCATAAGCCGTTTGATAATATCACTGTACCGAAGAACATCAGTGAAAAATGCACCGTATTGAGAAAAACGGTATATCTCGAAGGTGTTTGCGATTCGTGCAGAAAACGCCGCACGTGATCCAACCAGCGAGTGACGAAAGACGAAAAATATGGCAGCGATTAATGAGAATTTTTTGAAACTGCAGGCGGGCTATTTGTTCCCTGAAATCAGCAGGCGCATTCGCACTTTTAAGGCAAATAATCCTGATGCGAAGATAATCAGTTTGGGCATTGGCGATGCTACACAACCTCTGGCTCCGGCCGTTGTCGAAGCGATGAAAAAGGCCGTTGTCGATTTGGGCACCGGTGCTGCCTTCCGCGGCTACGGCCCGGAACAGGGCTATGATTTTCTAATCGACGCGATAATTCAAAACGATTTTAACTCTCGCAGTATTGATTTAGACCGCAATGAAGTTTTTGTCAGCGACGGCGCAAAATGCGATACGAGCAATATCCAGGAAATATTCGGCCTGAATAATGTCATTGCCGTAACCGACCCCGTATATCCGGTATATGTGGACACTAATGTGATGGCCGGCAGGACCGGCCAGGCCGACAAAAACGGCCAGTATGGCAAAATTGTCTATATGCCCTGCACATCTGGAAATAGTTTCGTCCCGGATATACCGGAGCAGAAAGTAGATATTATTTACCTTTGCTTTCCGAATAATCCTACCGGAGCGGTGGCAACAAGGGAAATTCTGAAAAAGTGGGTCGATTTCGCCCGCAGAAGCAAGGCTGTAATTCTTTTTGACGCTGCTTACGAGGCCTTTATAACCGACCCAGAGATTCCTCATTCAATTTACGAGGTCGAAGGGGCGAAAGAAACGGCGATTGAGTTTCGCAGTTTCTCCAAGACAGCCGGTTTTACCGGCGTCAGATGCGCCTTTACTGTCGTACCGAAGCAACTGAAGGCCTATACAAAGGACGGCAAGACAGTCGAAGTCAATTCATTGTGGCACAGACGGCAGTGCACTAAATTTAACGGCGCCTCATACATATCACAGGCCGGCGCAGCCGCTGTCTATACGGCAGAGGGGAAAAAGCAGTGCCGAGAAATTATTGATATCTATATGGCCAGTGCCGCTGTAATTCGTGAATCACTCACAAAACTCGGCTGCGAGGCTTACGGCGGAGTTAATGCACCGTATATCTGGATGAAGACGCCGGACGGCATAAGCTCATGGGACTTCTTTGACCGCCTACTGCAAAATGCAAACGTCGTCGGCACGCCCGGAGCCGGCTTCGGGCCATCGGGTGAAGGATACTTTCGACTTACGGCCTTTGCCGGGCCGGAGGATGTCAAGGAAGCTATGCATCGCATAGCACATAGCATATAGTATTGTCATTCCTGCGCAAGATGGTTTTACTAATGACAACAGCATATATTGGACTAGGCAGCAATTTAGGGGATAGAAAAAACTCTATTCATAAGGCCCTTAAAATGCTGGCCGAAACTGAGAATGTCGAAGTTACCCGCGTCAGCGACATAATCGAAACCGCTCCGCTCGGAGGTGCCGACCAGCCGAAATACTTAAACGCAGTGGCCCAGATTAAAACCGCTCTGACCGCGGAAGATTTACACAAAGTACTGCTCGGCATCGAGACCTTACTTGGCAGGAGCAGAAAAGAAAAATGGTCATCAAGGACCATTGATTTAGACCTTCTGCTTTTTGGCGATGGAATAATAAATAGCCCCGGCCTAATTATCCCGCATCCGCAGATGCACTTGCGCTCATTTGTGCTTAAGGGTTTGTGTCAGCTCGATGCCGACTTATTGCATCCTGTTTTAAAAGTGCCGATGAAGGAGCTATCAAATCGGCTCAATAATGCGGATTTTGTGCTTAATCCCAAGCTGCCGCAGCTTGTCAGCGTAGCGGGCATTATCGGCGTTGGGAAAACCACCCTGGCAAAAAATCTATCGAAGATATTTTCCTCTAAATGTATTTTTGAACCTTACGATAAAAATCCTTATCTGCCGGATGTGTATGCCGGCAAAAAAGAACTGGCGCTGGACTGTCAATTATTTTTCCTGACCGGCAGGGCTGCTCAGTTAAATCTCCACAGCTTAAAAGCTGGCGAAATGCTGTTTGCTGATTATGTGTTCGATAAGGAGCTGATTTACGCAAAACACCTGCTAAATGCCGAGCAGCTTACATTGTATCATACGATTCATAAGCAAGTAATCTCTGATATTGTGGCTCCCGTTTTGGTAATATACTTAGCTGATTCTGTGGAAGATTGTCTGGAGCGCATTCACAGACGTAATCGGCCATACGAACAGAAAATCCAGCCACAGTTTCTGGATTCTCTCAGCCGAGGCCACGATGAACTCTTCGCGGACTGGAAAAAGTGTCCGGTTATACGTTTGTCGAAGTCTGAATTCGATTATATGCAGGATGACAATGTCCGGCATCTCGCGAATCAGATAAAGAGTTATATTGCAGTATAATGAAAATCGCCAAAACAATAAATTCGGTTAGAAACCTGGTTAAAGCCGCCCGCAGCAAGGGTAAAAAAATCGGCTTTGTGCCTACGATGGGTGCACTGCATATCGGCCATATTTCGCTGATTAAAAAAGCGAAGCAGCAAACCGATTTCGTAGTTGTCAGCATCTTTGTCAATCCCACACAGTTTGGGCCGAGTGAGGATTTCAAGAAGTATCCGAGGCCGATTAAGAGCGATTTGGCTATATGCAGAAAAGCCGGCGTCGATGTGGTTTTTGCGCCGAGTTCCCGGGAAATGTACCAAAGTGAGAGCCTGACGTGGGTGGATATGGAAAAGCTGGCCGAGCTGCTTTGCGGCCGATTCCGACAGGGACATTTTCGCGGCGTTGCCACTGTTTGCACCAAGTTATTTAATATCGTCGTACCGGATATGGCGTTTTTCGGCCAAAAGGACGCCCAGCAGGCAATCGTTATTAAGCGAATGGTTGCTGATTTGAATATGCCTTTGAAAATTGTTGTCTGTCCTACAGTGCGTCAGGCCGACGGACTTGCGGTCAGCAGCAGAAACCAATACTTAACCTGTCAGCAGAAAAAGGATGCAACGTATATTTACAAGGCGTTGAAGAAATCCAGGAGTTTGATTAAAGCTGGTACAACGAAGAGTAAAACAATCGTCGGCGAAATGAAAAAAGTATTGAAGCAGGTGCCGTCAATAAAAATAGAATATGTAAGCATCGTTGACGCACAGACCATGCAGGAGCTGGAGAAAGTTACTGGAAAGGTCTTAATAGCGGCAGCGGTTAAAATCGGCAAAACTCGATTGATAGACAACATTCTGGTGGACGTAAGCGGGCGATAAGATATAATGTAAGCCATGTTTGTAAAATTATTAAAAAGCAAATTGCATTGTGCAACGGTTACCGAAACCAAATTGCGGTACCAGGGCAGCATCGCTATAGACGCTGCACTGATGAAGGCGGCAAATATTTTACCCTACGAGGTCGTCCAGATAGCCGATTTGAATAACGGTAACCGCCTTCAAACTTATGCTATCCCCGCCGATGCGAACTCGGGTAAAGTGGTAGTCCTAGGGCCGGCTGCAAAACTGGTAAGGGCAAAAGACACTATTATTGTGTTCAGCTTCGGATACTACAACCCTGCGCAGGCCAGAAAAGTTAAACCGAAGGTTGTTATTCTCGGTAAAAATAACAAAATAAAAAACAAGGGTTAGGAATCTGTGCCCGTTAACTCGCACGAGGCACGAGCGAAATGCATCCTGAACTTTTTGAGATACCTTTCATACATTTGACCGTAAAAAGTTACGGCACGATGATGGTTATCGCATTTCTTGCAGCGGTTTATCTGATAAGACGTCTTAGCCGCAGTTTCACGCCTGACCCGCAGTACATAACTAATGCGGCTCTTTATTCACTTATCGCAGGAGTAGTAGGCGCACGGCTTTTTTATGTAATTCATTATTTTGACCAGTTTCAGGGACGCCTGCTGTCTGTCTTTGCCATCTGGAAAGGGGGCCTTGAGCTTTTGGGCGGTGTGCTTTCGGCCATTGCTGTTATCGGTTTTTACTGCCGGTATCACAAGCTTCCTGTTAGGCGTTATCTTGATGTACTCGCCATTGCCCTGATGCTGGCGCTTGTGTTCGGCAGAATCGGCTGCTTTCTGAACGGCTGCTGCTTCGGTAAGCCCACGAACCTGCCCTGGGCTGTTCGCTTCCCGTATGGCTCATACGCCTATAACAGCCAGATATCTCCGAACCCGGAAAGGAACCGCTTCCAGCCGCAGTTTAAATTGCCTGAGGAATTTTTAGGCTACTATTACGAAGACGGCAAAAAGTTCTACGGCTTAAAACCTTATAAGGATTTAACAGCGGAACAAAAATATATGGTTGATAAAGGCCCTTATCGCTGTTTGCCTGTTCACCCAACGCAGTTGTACTCATCGATTAAGGGCGCTGTTTTGGCCCTTATACTCTATCTTTTTTGGCGGAGAAACCAGAAGGCCGAGAAATCCAAAGGCCGCGGGAAGCTGTTTACTAAACCCGGCTGCACGTTCGGCCTGATGTTCGTAATCTACGGCATCAGCCGGTTCTTTATGGAATTTCTCCGCGACGACAATCCGTTCGAGTTCGACAGCTTAACAATCTCGCAGAATATCGGTATCGCTATGATAGTATTCGGCGTGCTTTTGATGATAGTATTTGAAAAAATGAAACCCGATCATCTATCGGGCGCAGCGAAGCAATCTCGTGATTAACTTCTTGTTCTGCTGGGTTTCAGAGGAACACTATGGGTCTTTACGACAGAGATTACACTCAGGCGAATTTTCATTCGCAATTCAACAACGCTCCGCAGATGCGGATGACCTTTCCCCGGCTTACACCTGCGGTCAAATGGCTATTGATTATTAATATAGCCGTATTTCTCGCAGCGATAATTATAAAACCACTAGGTGCTCTTATTTATAAATGGTTTCAGCTCGACCCAACTTCATTGCTTCGGGCTTTGCAGGTCTGGCGATTGGTGACTTATCAATTTCTCCATGACCCAGGCAGTATTTCTCATATAGTGTTTAATATGCTTGGCTTATACTTCCTGGGGCCAACGCTTGAGCGCCACTGGTCGAGTAAAAGATTTTTGATATTCTACTTTGGTTGCGGGATAGCAGGGGGGCTGTTCTATATTTTGCTGGTTATCATTGGTTTCCTGCCTGCGCTGCCTATGGTAGGAGCGTCGGGAGCAATACTCGGAATGTTGGCTGCCTGCGCAATCCTTTTTCCGCACTTTGTTGTCTTTATTTTCCTTTTCCCTGTGCCGATAAGAGTAGCGGCGATTGGTTTGACAGCCGTTTACCTTATTGCTGTAATAACAAGGGGTATAAACGCCGGCGGCGATGCAGCCCATCTGGCGGGTATGGCGGCAGGTGCAATTTACGTATTCTCGCAGTCTTGGCGAACTAAACTCAAGTTAAAATTCCAATCCAGCCGCCTGCAGGAGAGAATAGCCGCGGAACGCAATCTGCAGGCCGAACTCGACCGCATTCTGCAAAAGGTTCACGACTTCGGCATCCATAGCCTGACGCAGAAAGAGAAAAAGATACTCGAACAAGCAACCGAAGCTGAGCAGAAGCGAAGCAAATTATAAAAACAAAGTCCTGCGGGAAATCCGCAAGACTTTGTTCATCGTTGCCAAGGCAAAAATCCGTTTTTTCTGTGTCTTCTTAGAAATCAATCCCCCTCGTTCCACTTGAATTCATCGGTTTTGCCGAGCAATTCTTCGAGCCTTGCCTTTACGCTCTCGTTTTTGAATCCGGCGTCCTTCCACTTTTCCACCTTGGCGCTTCTTTGCTCAACCTCTTTTTTTAGCCTCTCGAGCTTTTTGAGCAGTTGTTCGTACTCGATTTGTTTTCGCTTTAAGATGGCATCAAACCTGTGGTTGAGCACTTCTTTGAGTTCATTGAGAAGTGCTTCTTTTTCTTTGTCACCTGCGGTTTTGATTTGCTCAAGCAGTTTATCCTGCTGTTGTCTTAGTGCCAAATCTTTCTTAAGCACTTCAGCCAGTTGCGGGTTTTCTCTTGCCGCCTCTGCGATTCTGCCGTACTTTTTCATGCTCAGCCCCAGTTGTTTCCAATAAAGATTGGGGTCTTTCGTACTTAGTTCAGCCAGCTTTTTTGCTTCGTCGGCATAATTTTCCTTCAGCCAGTCGAGATATTTGTCGTGTCTCCAGGGCATACCCGCACCAGGCGGCATACCCTCAGGGCCGTGCTGCATGCCGCGGGGGCCAAACGGTTCCGGCCGCTTTTCCACATGCTTCCTGAATTTTTTACCGAACTGCTCCCGCATAACGTTTCTAAGCTCGGCTTTGAACTTCTCAGGGTTATTTTCCTGCAGTTGTTTTAACTCTTTTGCTTTATTCGGGTCGGTCTCCGCGAGTTGGTTCATTATATGCTCGATTTTTTCCTCCGTCAGTTCAGGCCGTCCATGCCCTCTTTTTGCTGTGTCTTCGGACCAGATATTATCTTCCTTTTTATTTACGTCCTCTGCAGCTCGGCAGCATAAGGCGGTTGCGGATAATACCGTCGCAATTGCCAATACCAGGATTATTCCGTATTTCGTTTTCATTTTTTTATCCTTTCCAAAAATCGCTGTTAATTTCCATGAATTCCGTTTCTATTTCCAGTTCTGTTATAGCTTCGCGGCCGTTGCCGTTATTTTCACCAAATTGCATAGCAAGCAGGTCGTTTTCAATTTGTTCTACCTCGGCGACCAATATTGCCGATTCCGCGCTATCATCAGCCAAACGCTCGCTCTCCCAAACTGCTTTCGGCATTATTGAGCTGCTGACGGGTCTTTCAGGTCTAACTTTTTCTGTTTCAAATAATTTTACGCTTATAATCGCAAGGATAATAAATCCCGCAGCGACAGCCGCCGTTCTGTAAACAGTTCTTCTAAAAGTGTTTTTCTTTTTGTGCAGCAGGCTTACAGCGATTTCAGCCTTTATATTGGCTATAAGCTCGCCATCGGGCTTGGGTGCGCTATGCTCGTGAAGAATTTGCTCACCTTTTTGGATATCCTCGATAGTCTGCTCAACTTGCCCGGAGTCGAGGAATTTTCCAAACAGGTCATTTAGATTTTCTTTTGTTTCATCGTTCATGGTCATTTCTGCTCCATCAACTCCCGCAGTTTCTTCAGCCCACGGTGCAGTTTTGATAATGTGGTTCCTATCGGTTCAGACCGCATCGCTGCTATTTCCTTGAAACTGGCCTGGGAATAAAAACGCAGCATAATCAATTCTCTCGTATCTGTATCCAGTCTGCCGAGCTGTATCTGTAATTCATCGATTTTCTCGTCGCGGGACTGTTTTGCATAAGTTATTTCTTCCGGCTCGAAATGCCTTTTCTGGGCGTCGAATAATTTTTTCTGCCGCTGCTTGTCCCTTAAATAATCGTAGAAGAGATTAGATGCTGTTTTGAACAGCCAACTTTCAAAAGAACCTCCCTTAAAAGACCGGATTTTCTCCACCAGTTTGACAAATAGCTCGCTAAGCAAATCGTTGCTTATTTCCCTGTTGCCTGTTAGTCGGTAAAAGTAGCCGTATGCCCGGCCGGCGTAAATATCCACTATCTCTGAAAAACTCTCAGAGTCGCCGGACTTACAGCCGTCTATTATCCGGGCTAAATCGTTGTTTTTGGCCATATTTCAGCGTTTTTACGTAAATAAAGACGGTGTTTGAAACAGTTTTATTGCATAAATACAAAAAAACTATTACTTTATTCCTCTATGTCTATCGTTGATATTAAAACAAAAAATACCTGGTCTGCTAAGGCAAAGCGGATGTTCACCAGCGTTTTGCCGGTTGACAAGAACCGCAAAGGCCAGTGCCGCCGCTGCGGAGCCTGCTGTAAGCTGCCGAATGTGTGTCCGTTTATAGGCATCGATAAAGATGGCCTGTGTACCTGTAAAATCTACCCGCTGCGTTCTTTGAGCTGCCGCAAATATCCCCGGACCAAATCGGAGCTGCTTACAGCTGATACCTGCGGCCATAGTTTCGATTAAACAAAGGATTGAAATTCCCGCCTATGGAATTACTCGGCGGGCAATTCGTTTTCTCCTTTTTCTTCTTCGTCGTCGATTTTCCAGCTTTCAGATTCGTCTATATCGTCGATTTCGCGTTTCATATACTTGAAAATCTTGTCCTGCAGCGGTGCTAATTTTTCATACCACTTAAGCATTCCGTTATAGCTGGCTAACAGCATATCAAGACGGATTAGCTGCCATTTGGCTATACACTCCGGCTCCTTGATATTACTGAACGGGTCGCATTTGAAGGTTCTTCTGCCTTCAGGATTAATCTCGCAAAATTCGCAATCTTTACATTGAATCATTTTCGCACCACGCCCCAAATCAACAAAAATCTAAAACAACAAATTTGCGCTTTTCACTCTCTTTACTTTTTTATTATAATACCATATATTTCACAGAGTTAAAAGTATTTTGGAACAAAGATTAATGACCGTTTTATGGAGAGATAAATGGGAAAGCCGAGACGCAGACGCAAAATTGGCAGTAAAAAAAGACACTCCCGGTGGAAAGTCCGACATAAAAAATAAGTTGATTGTCCGTTGTTCATATTGAGCGTTGCGTAATATATGCGGCTTTAGCCGGTTATGCTTGCCCGCCGCTGGTGGGGCGAAGTGTTTTATGCAATACGCGATACGATAAATGAAACACTTTAATATAACCTTCAAACCTGATGGCAGACAGATTTCTATTCACGCGGGTGCAACGCTTCTCGAAGCCGCAGGCCAGGCCGGGGTAATCTTAAATACCGTTTGCGGCGGAAAGGGTATCTGTAAAAAGTGTCTGGTGAACCTTGACCCGGATGGCAGGGGAGTTCTTGCGTGTCAGCATCACATCGATAGCGACCTTACGGTAACAATTCCTCCTTCCTCCCGCTTTTTTGAGCATAAAATTTTAACGCAAGGCCTTGCTCCTCAACCCGAAATTCAGCCCGACATATATAAAAAATATCTAAAATTAACTCCAGCCGGTGAAATTTTCGGCGTCGCGGTCGATATCGGCACAACTACCGTCGTCTCAAAATTAGTCGATATGACAAATGGGAAAACTCCGGCAACCCAGGCCGACCTGAATCCGCAGACACGTTTCGGTGATGATGTTATCAGCAGAATTAATTACGCTCAAACCGACACAGAGTTAGAGGAACTGCACAAAACAATAATCGGCTGTATAAATGAATTGACCGCAAAGCTTTGCAGGCAGACATCCATAGACACAAAGCAGATATACGAAATGTGCATTGTCGGCAACACGACGATGAATCACATTTTTCTTAAATTACCTGTGGTCCAGCTTGGCCAGGCGCCGTATAAGGCCTTTTCCCTCGATGCAAAAGACCTCTCCCCTGAAAAGATTGCCCTGCAAATGAATCCTGCTGGTAATATCCACACAGTTGAGAATATAGCCGGCTTCGTCGGCTCGGATACCGTTGCAGTTGCGCTTGCGGCGGACATAAACTCGGCTGATGAAATGACGTTGGCAGTTGACATCGGCACAAACGGCGAAATTGTGCTCGGCGACAAAGATAAACTCTACGCCGCAAGTTGTGCTGCCGGCCCTGCCTTTGAGGGCGCTCGCATAAGATGCGGCAGCAGGGCGATGGAGGGGGCGATACAAGCGGTGGTCATAAACGAGGCTGATATAGACCTGGATGTAATAGGAAATTGCCCGCCTCGCTCTATATGCGGCAGCGGTCTTATAGATGCCGTCGCAGTATTGCTGGATTTGGGCGTTATTAATACAACCGGCCGTTTTGCTAACCCCGCTAATCTTCCGTCGGCTATCGCCTCTCGGATATGTGTTGAGCAAGACCAGCCAGCTTTTCGCCTTGCTGACAAAGTAATTCTTACTCAAAAGGACATTCGTGAAGTCCAGCTCGCGAAAGCCGCCATCCGGGCAGGTATAAAACTCCTGCAGAAGAAAATTGGCATTGAAGATGACGATATAAAGCAGGTCCTTTTGGCAGGGGCGTTCGGTAATTACATCAGGCGGGAAAGCGCACTGCGAATAGGCCTGCTGCCCAATCTGCCGCTCGAGCGAATTCATTTCATCGGCAACGCCGCCGCCTCCGGCGCTGAGATGATTTTGCTTAGTCAAGATTGCCGAACGCAGGCAAAAAAATTAGCCCGTAAAATTGAGTATGTCGAAATCGCCCACCAGCCGGACTTCCAGGATGTTTTTGTTGATTCGATGACGTTTTGAATTAGCCACAGAGAAGAATAATCAATTATCAATAATGTTGTCATTCCTGCGCAAGCAGGAATCCATATTTTAGGTTATTTATTCTCAGGACAAATATTGACGAAATTGGATAAAATAGATGACTGTTACAGTTTCTAGTTTCTTTCACCTTTAATGAAATAAGGTAAAGTCACCTCATTTATATCAGGTGGCTCTGGTATTTCCACCTCTGTAGATTCTAATCCTAAATGTTTCTTGGCGAAAACCAGCAAACAACCCCCAAGAAAACTTCCGAACCAGCTTGTAACGTCTGTAATGTCATGTAGCAATTTAATCATTGCTTTGTTAGTATTCTCATCGGTGTTTTCGACTCCAGTGTGTTCCAGAATCAGATAGTTTATCAAGACATTAGACATAGAAAAAACACAGTTCCCGTAAAATTCTGACATAAATATTTCAAAAATTTCGCTCTCCCGTAAATCATCAATTAATTGGTTAATTTCCGTTGATGACGGATAATAATGAAAAGCAAACTTGTTTCTAATTGAAGAAATCAGATTTTTATCTTTACGAAAGTAAGTTTTTAGCTTTTCAAGACTTTCTTTTTCTGGGTCTGTTAATTCTTTTTCATACGCGAAGGAGAGTTTAGTACCAAAGAAATTCTTTTGCAGTAGTTTCCAGCCTTCGTGCAATTTGCCTGCCTGAATTCTTATCAGGGATAATGTTTGTATATTTTGGGCCATATGTGCTACCTGATTTGCCGTCTTTACGTTGGAAGAAAAAATCATTAGCTTCTGCAGCATATTCAAATCATTTAGCAGGCTGCCTGTTAGGACAAAGAATACTCTCTCGTTTTCTGGTACCGAAGACAGCTTTGACTTCGGTATCACAACCTTTAATAGTTTCATATCGAATTCCCTTCAAAGTGATAGAAATCACCGCACCATTTTAATGATTGCCCTCCGGCCATCCCCGATTTACTTGTGCAACTTGGTTACACAAAATCCTTTGCAGAGTGAAAAAAACCACTCCACTCTGCTTTAAGCCGCTTCCTTATAATTTTCCCAGTGTTAAACTTTATAACTACTTCTACGTCAGGGTTGTGGTCACCTTTGGTATGTGCTAAAGGCCCAAAAGTTTCCTCTGGCGATGGTCCTTGGCATTTCTTAGCCCAACGTCCAGTTGAAATGATGTTAATCAGCGTTCCCGACATAATCGATAAAGGCAACTTTGTTGACTCTACGCAGGACTCAATAACGCTTTTTTCACCAAAGTTCATGCCGGGGGACGGCTGTGTAATAAAACCACTAACATTAACACCAACAAAAGTAACAGAACACGACTTTTTCCCTTTGTTGTTCAATGAAAGCTCGCAGTGAAATAGCGAATTATCCCTACCGACTTGGCCGTAATCTACACGACATTTTTCGAGTATCGGTTTGGCTTTGTTACGCAATGAAATTAGACCAGTGGTGGCTGCAATACCTGAAAAGATGACCATAAGTTTCACCTCGGAGGGCCAAGCCGAAAACGTATGCCAAAAAATTCTTATTGGTTCTGCTAATGAATTTGTGTCCATATTCAATACTCTAATTGGAGGTAGGTTCACCCTACCATTTTACCCACTGCCTGTTTTAGTTCAATGGAAAGGTTTTGCAAATAAATCAAATCCGCAAGTCTTTAGATTACTTTTGGTGTTAATTCGTGGTTAATTTTCCTTGACTTTTCCCTGAAATTTGGTATAATTCCCCCAGTTTACCAGTAGATAAACGCAAATCGCCCAGCAGGGCAAGGTCTCAGGTCCAGCAGGTCCAAATCAAATAATCTATTAAAAAGCATTTTTCCGCATCCAGCGGTTTCTGGAATGCTATGAAAAAGAGCAGAAGTCTATTTAGTCAGCTTATACAAAAGGTGGGCCGGACGCCTGATAAGTCCGCTTGGGGATGCCTTACGGCAGCGGGGCAGCATTGCTGCCGGCTGGTTGAGACGAAGACTTGGCGGACAAATCTCGTTTGGAGCACAAGCTTTGTCGAGAACGCCTCCCGGCCAAAATCCCTCTGCGTCCTCAGCGCAATCCGCGTCAAAAAAACAGTGTAAACCCGTGAAATCTGTGGCTGATTTGAAAGGAATTCTCAATGAGCGGCTTCCAATAACCAATTAATACAGTTTATAACTCAATTCTCTTTTATTCTCTGTGGCTGAAATTTTATTTGCTGCGACAGAATCGGAGATTGTCTAACTTGAATGGAAAAATCAATCAAAATGATATTAATTATGCCAAACAAAGCCAATTTTCAAAATGCCAAAAATGAATATAACTAATTATATGACAGATAGTTACGGCAATATTTCGCAACTTTCGACAATGCAAAAACAAAGCCAAACAAACCCAATTTATATTGCGTTTATTCGTGTCAATTCTTGGTTAATTGTCTCTGCGTGCTCAGCGGTCTCTGCGGTAAAATTAGCCGTTGTGTTTTCCAACAACCAAACAGGCGTTATGTCCGCCAACGAAAATTGCCGTAAGGAAGCTTCTCTTTGTTTTGAGGCAGGTAAAAGAGCCTCTCCAGTTTTTTATTAGGGAGGGATGATGTTTGGCTGGAGAGGCACAATCAATTCATTTGTAAAGCCTATTACGACGGTGCAAGCTGGGATAACCGCCCCGCCACCGCGCGGGGCGGTTTCCGTATAACCGATCTCGTGTAAGTCAAACCCGGCGATTTAGTAATCTTTAAAGTTTCGCATCCATTCCGGCCAGTCGCTTGGCTGGACGCCGCCGCAGGTAGTCCACGGTCCGCAGGTGTTGAACGTTCGACTGTGCTTGAGCGTCCACAACTCCTTAAGCCCGACTTTGCGGGCGGAGAAATCCAGAAAAACAGTGTTGATATACCCAGTATGTCGATTGATGCATATCCAATGCATTTCAGGGGGGTGATAGTCACCCTCGTAAGCGGGCGGGGCAGCATAAGAGCTTGCCCAATAATTAATAAACTGACAATCCATAAGCACAGGGGCATTAGCTCCGCCTTTTACATCGGTCCGCCGCCAGTATTCCGGGCTTGAGGACACACTACCGCCCATCATATTCTCAATGTAGCGATTCATACCGTAGCTGCCGGAAGGAGCTCGAATACCGGTTTGGTCATCACCTTCCCCCGGGATTGGATAGTTCTCCGGATCCCACGAGCTCATATTGGTGTTCCATGTGCCAAACGTCCCCATCTTATTGTATGGGTTAACGGCTGTCGGACAGAAGCGCATCATTGGGTCCCGGTAATATGGTTTATAGACTAGGTGCCAAAGCTTGGCATATCCTGCATAGGACCCAATCTCTCTGCTGTGGAAGTAACCGTCATTGTCGGCGGTGTATGCCTGGAAAATCTGTCCCCACTTGTAAAGGTTCGACAAACAAACGGCCTCTTTGGCCCGCATTCTGCCGCCTGTGCCGATGGCTGCGATGTTGGCCAGAAGAAAGATGAAACAAACCAGAGCGGCGACAATGTCTTTTTTTGTAAAGTTATTTCCGGTTTTCATAATTTTTTTACTCCTTATTCAGCCACCGATTTGCCAGTTCAGCAAGGTCGGCGAAATCGACATATTGATCATTATTTATATCACCTCTGAGATATATCTGGTTGCCCTGATAATTACAGGGCGGTCCTGAGTCTGTGCAGTCGAGCCAATCGGCAGCCAATGCAGCAAAGTCGATATTGTTTACCGCCCAATCGCCGTTTAGGTCTTCGGGGCGGTGCAGGGCCAGCGTCTGTTCGTGGCAGCCGTACCGGCCGATAGCCCAGATAGTGTTGTTGGCATCACTGATTAAAACTACCCAGCCTGTCGTTATAGTCGGGAAACTCAGGCTGCCGAAACCTTCGAATTCAGAAACCTGCTGCCCACTTGGGTCAACGACATAAAGACGGGCATCGTCGCTTGCGGCGTAGATAAGGCCGTTGCCGCCGACGGTTAAAGTAAAGCCGCCTACTGTCCCCAGCCTTGTTACCCACTTGATGGTTCCATTTGGATTGACAGCCCTTAGATACGGGTCGTTTAGGTTGACGTAGATTGTGCCGTCAGGGGCCAGGGCCGGCTTAGACCAGCAGGATGCAGGGCCGTAGGTTGTGGTATAATCACGTTCGAACCAGCCGGAGCAGGGATCCGCAAGATTTGTCGACCAGATTATGTTGCCGTCACTCGGGTTGATGGCATAGAGATTTGGGTCATACAGCATGGCCTGATATATAGTGCCGTTTGCGGAAATAACAGGCGAGGCGAACAGCCAGGGTCTTTTGCCATAAGGCGTGCAGGGGTCTGAAAAAGCACGGCTCCATTTTATGCTGATGTTGTTTGAGTCAAGTGCGTAGAGATTGGGGTCATATATTCCGGAGATATGAAGGGCGCCGTTGTGGTCTATTGCCGGAGTTGCAAAAATGGCTCCGGTAGTCGCGGCGGATAAGCCGTCAGTTTCAAATGTCCATAGCTCGCTGCCATTGCGACCTAGCGCGTAAAGTGCGCCGTCCACCGAGCCGACGAATATCTGAACCTGCTGTTTCCATGGCGGGTTCCAGTGAGGATAGCTGTATACGCGCCATGGGTCGTCGAACAATACGGTGGGGGAGGAATATATAGGCCCATCGGTAGTATGTGTCCAGAGCAAACGGCCGTTTCTGCCGATTGAGTATAGCTTTCCGTTTTCGGCGCCGACGTATACGTTGCCGCTGCGGTCAACGGCAGGTGTGCTAACGAGCGGCGAGCCGGTATCGTAAGTCCACAACAACGTCCCGTTGGCGCTCAGGGTGTATAGTTTTCCATCTTCGCAGGGGACGTGAACCCTGTTGTTATAGCCGATGGCGACACCTGCGGTTACAGGGCCGCCCGTCTGGAACTGCCATTTAACACAGCCGTATTTTGGCCCGAACTTTCTGCGGGGATGTCCCGGCCGCCACGGCTGGGGCGGCCAGCTGTAATAGGGCTGAATTGTAAAAAGTCCGCTCTCGATGCAAGTGAGATTGGGAACCGGGCTGTTTGGCTCAACTAAAACCAGGCACTGGTTGGAATCAAGAGGAGGCCGCGGAAATTGAGAGACCGGCAGATGCCAGAAAAAGCTGCCGGTATCGGGGGCGTTACCAATCTTTGTCCAGTTGGTGCCGTTATTAGTGCTGTAAGAAATATCAACCGTGCCGGTTATGTCGTAACTGTCCCAGTTGATTTCGTGAGTGCTGCCGCCTGTCCAGACTTCGCCGCCTTTAGGTTTGGTGACAACTATCATTGCAATTTCAAACTCGTCGGCGCCCATATCAACGCACCGGCCCATCAGGCGGGGCTGACCATCCATATCCACATCACCGGTGTGATATGTGAAAAAGGGATTTCCGGTCTCTATACAGGGTGAGGCGGGGAGCAAATGATAGTCGCCGTCGGCAAAGCAGGGGTCGTCGTCGATGTTATATTTGTCTGCGCCGAACGGAATATTGGCATCGTCGGGATTGTCGTCCTGGATGCAGCTGAACCATACGTCGGGATTCCCACTATAAACTTGAGCGGATTGGCCTGTGCCGCTGCTGTCGGTGTTACCCCAAATAATACTGTTTGTTACGGATATCCGCAACCAGCTGCCTAAGAGGTATATTCCGCCGCCATTATCGTTGGCTGAATTGCCGCTTATCGTGCAGTTTGTAATCCTTACGTAGCTATTGCAGCAGTAGATTCCGCCGCCATCGCCTCCGGCTGAGTTATCTGTTATCGAACAGTTGGTAATGACCGGTTCGCTATATTCCTCGCTGTAGATTCCGCCTCCTCCTCCTTCGACATAGTTACCACTAATTGTGCAATTGGTAATTTTGGGTTTGCTGTTAAAATAACAGTATATACCGCCGCCGGTGTTGTTGCTTATAGTACAGTTGGTAATGGTGGGGCTGCTATTGTTATTGAAGCCGTAGCAGACTATAGCGCCATTATCGCCGCCGTTTCCAGTTATTATGCAGTAGGAAATTGTCGGGCTGCTTTCGCATTGGATAGCGCTGAAGCGGCGACAATTTGTAATGGTAATGCCGGCAAGCACCGAATTGGCATCTTCATTGTTAGAGAAGTTGAAGCCATAGTGTGGGATATAATAAGTATAATCTTCGCCGTAGTATATCGCTTCGTTACAATCAATAATTGTCCCGGCAACTACGAGAGGGTCTGTTGGATTAACGCTGCTGACTGTAATGGCTTTGCCGAGAAAGTCGATGTCCCAGTTGCCGGGGCCGGTGTAGGTGCCGGCGGCAACGACAACAGTATCGCTGTTTACGGCTGCGTTAATGGCCGACTGAATGGTGGGATAATCGCCCGGCACAGTCAATACATTCGCATATCCAATGCTGCATAAAGCCAAAAAGGCCGAAATTAAGATAATTATTGCCATTTTGTTCATTTTTCCATCTCCTTCAGAGTTTATGATGAATTTATTATGGCGGCACGGGCATGCGTTTATGCCCGTGCTACTGGCATCGATATCAATGTAAAACCAGCCAGAAAAACAAAAATAAGGAGGAGGGTAATGAGCTTTTGCATTTATTTTTCCTTCCTTTCGCTTAGCAGGTTTATTTCATACCCTGTTTATCTATGGTCTTAGTCCAGGAAAATGATGTTTCGTTACATTAATAAGTGATTTTTTAGGATTTTCTCACGAAAAAATGTCACCCAACCGGCCGAAAAGCTGTTTTTAACGTCAAAAAGAGGGTTTTTGCGGAGATACGGATTTTGTGAAAAAAAATAAGACAAACTGTAACAAACCGCCGTCAATCTGGACTATTATATACGGCATAACAAAGATATGCGAATAGGAAACGAAACAGGTGTTATAGGGTTGGTAGCGCAGGCGCAATGCGGCAATAATGAGGCTATGTCCCGGTTGTCGCAGCAGGTCGCCGACAGGGTCTTGCCGTACATCCAGGGATTGACCCTGAATCACGATATGGCCCAGGATGTTTTGCAGGAGACGCTTCTGGAAATGGTTAAATCACTAAGTAAAGTCGAAACCCCCGAGAATTTCTGGTGTTGGGTGTATCGGCAAGCACTCGGCAAGGCCCAGCATCATTTTCGCGACCGCAAAAGACAAAGGTCAATACTCTTTAGGGTCGCGAGCGGTCTTCTCGGGCAGGCCAATGACGAAAGTCTTGCCGGTCTGAACTATGTTACGCGAGTCGAGCTTTCTGAAGCTGTTCTTAAGGCGATGGACAAGCTGAAGATGGAATACAGAAATGTGCTGATTTTACGCTGCTTTGAGAGCCTGTCTTACGCCGAGATTGCCGATGTGCTGGACTGCAAGGAGTTGCGTGCCCGCGTTTTGTTCTTTCGCGCCAAGAAATCACTTGAAAGACAGCTGACCCGGGGTGGCTTCGGCAAAGAATGCCTCTTGGCCGGCTTGGTTCTGTTCAGAATACTCACTAAGCCCAGCGCGGTATCTTCGGCAACAAGTCTGGTCTCAGCCAGCGTCCTGAATGTGGACGCATTCGTTGCAATCATAAGTCTGGCGTCTTCGAAAATCGGACTGCTGGCGACTTCCCTGGTGACTTTATTTGCGGTCTGCGCAACAACAAGGTCGGTTCTCTACGCTGTTGGGGTTTTAGTTTTCGCCTTGTATGTGCTTTTCTGGTTCTGGCTGGCGAGACTGTATCACGAATAACGCTTGCCCCTGATGGAACTGGAGGCCGCAAGTCCTTAGATCTTTCCAACGATTAAGCAGGCGTTATGGCCGCCGAACCCGAGGGAGTTGCTCAAGGCGTAGTTGACTTTTGTCTCGCGGGCCTTCAACGGCACATAATCCATCTTTAGGTCGCATCGCTCGTCTTGGTTGTCTAAATTGATGGTGGGGGGGATAATCGAATCGGTAATGGTTTTTACAGTTGATATAAGCTCAACGGCGCCGGTCGCTCCGAGTAAATGACCGAGGCAGCTTTTCGTCGAGTTGACGGCCAGCTTATAAGCGTGCTCGCCGAAAACGGCTTTTATAGCGGTGCTTTCAGCTATATCATTCAGCTCGGTGCTTGTGCCGTGCGCGTTTATATAATCGATTTCTTCTTTTTCTACCCCGGCATCGGCAAGCGCCAGCTTCATCGCCCTTGCTGCTCCTTCACCATCCGGCGGGGGGGCGGTAATATGATACCCGTCATCTGTAGCGCCGTAGCCGAGAAGTTCGGCGTATATCTTCGCTCCGCGTTTCTTGGCGTGGCTTTCTTCTTCCAAAATCAGGATTCCGCTGCCCTCGGAGAGGACGAAACCGTCCCTGTCCCTGTCAAAGGGTCTTGATGCCCGCTGCGGGTCGTCATTTCGCAAGCTCAATGACCTCGCGGCACAGAATGAGGCCAGTCCTACCGGTGATAGTGCTGCTTCTGCGCCGCCGGTTATCATAATGTCGCTTCGTCCGTGGACAATATTCAAAAAGGCCTCGCCGATGGCGTGATTGCTTGAAGCGCACGCGCTGACGACGCAAAAATTCGGCCCTTTCAGCCCGTAGCGAATGGCGATATTGCCGCAGCCCGCGTTGGCCATAAGTTTCGGAACGGTGAATGGCGAAACCTGCCTTACGCCCTTGTTCAAAAGTTTTATATGCTGCTCTTCGATTTCCTGTATGCCGCCTATGCCCGTTGCTACGATGACGCCCGCGCGGGTGGTATCTTCCTTCGAGAAATCGAGCCCGCTGTCATTCACAGCCTGTACCGCCGCCGCTACCGCGAACTGCGAGAAGCGGTCCATCCGTTTGCTTTCCCGATGGTCGATGTACTTCGTTGCGTCGAAGGTTTTTACTTCACCCCCGAACCTTACGGGATATGTGCTGACGTCGAAGGATTCTATGTTGGAAATGCCGCTTTTACCCTCGCATAACGCAGCAAAAAGCCCGTCAGCAGACTCGGCCAAAGAGGTAACACACCCCAAGCCAGTGATAACTACTCGTCGCCTGTTCATAATGTTACACTTGTTAGTTATTCTTGGCTTTTTGTACGTGCAATATTGGCAATGTAATCAATGGCGGCACCGACCGTCTGGATTTTCTCGGCTTCCTCATCCGGAATGCTCATATCGAATTCATCCTCGAACTCCATGACCAGTTCGACCGTATCCAGCGAGTCGGCGTTTAAGTCATTAATAAATGAGGTTTCACGAGTTATTTCAGATTTATCTACGCCCATTTGCTCACTTATTATCTCGATTACTCTGTTTTCAATTGCCTGAACATCAATCTCATCAGCGCTCACTTGTTTTGCCTCCTAAGCCAAATAGGAAATTATTCGATTACCTTACAATACGATTAACGAAAAAACCAGCGATAATAGTTATTTATGACATTCATTGTTTTCGGCGGGTATATTACCTGTTAAATCGCTCCGATACAAACATTTTTTTATTTTTTTACATTGCCATTCCGCCGTCCACGCAGAGCACCTGCCCCGTCATATATCCCGCATCATCGCCTGCCAGGAACGCCACCGCTTTAGCAACGTCCTCCACTGTGCCGAATCGTTTAACGGGTATTACCTGCATCGCAGCGTCTTTTACCGGCTGGGCGAGCACTTCCGTCATTTCCGTCATAATAAAGCCCGGGGCGATGCAATTAGCGGTGATATTCTTTTTGCCGAGTTCTCTGGCCACCGATTTCGTCATACCGATAAGGCCCGCTTTGCTCGCTGCGTAATTGCTTGAGCCGGCCTGACCCATCACTCCTGCAACGGAGCTTATATTTATTATCCGCCCGAATTTATTGCGGACCATAGATTTCGATGCTACAACCGTCGCCATAAAAGCGGCTCGCAGATTTACGTTGATGACTTTGTCGAAGTCCTCCTGGTTCATTTGTATTATCAGCTTGTCGCGGGTAATCCCTGCGTTATTGACCAGAATCCCTATCCCGTTATATTCTGCAACCAGCCCCTCAAGTGTTTCAGTAAGCTTGTTCGTATCGGTTATGTCCACGCATTTCGTTAATACGCTAAAGCCCGCTTCTTTCACAACATTTTCAAGTTCGCCGAGCTGTTCGGCATTTATGTCCAGCCCTGCGACAATACGACCATGCTTGAGCAATTCGAGCACAATCGCACGCCCTATTCCCCTCGCGGCGCCTGTTACGACAGCCAGTCTCTTCTCCGGCATATTTCCATTCTCCTTATCAAGGCTAAGAATTCAGCAGCTTTTCTGCGTCCTGCAGGCTGCTTATATTTACAACGTTTGTCTTCCTGTTTATTCTCCGCATCAGCCCGGTCAAAACCTTCCCTGGCCCAATCTCGTAAAAAGCTTCGACTCCGTCGGCTATAAGTCTTTCCATGCATTTTTGCCAAAGAACAGGGCAAGTCAATTGTTTTATTAGCCCTTCTGCGATTTTCTCGGCGCTTTTATAATATTCGGCGTCAATATTAGCAATGGTTTTAATGTTCGCTGGCTCTGAAATTTTGCATTTATGCAGCGCCTCTTTGAGAGCATTCGCTGCGCTGGACATCATTTCACTATGGAAAGCGCCGGCCACTTCCAGCCGCACAGCTTTTATGGCTCCGTATTTCTCAGCCAATTTTTCCGCCCGCCCACAGGCTGCTTTACTGCCGCTTACCACAATTTGGCTGGGACAATTAAAATTAACCGCGACCAGAATTTCACCTTCGCCGGCCTCGGCACAAAGCTGACCGACCTTTTCCTCGTCGAGGCCGATAACGCTCACCATCCCGCCATCGGTAGCATCTGCTGCTGCCTGCATTGCCTGTCCTCGCTTTTGAACGAGAACAAGTGCGTCCTCGAAGCTGATTACTCCCGCGGCGTATAAAGCGGTATATTCGCCCAGACTAAGTCCTGCCGTTACATCCGCCTGAAGTCGTTTTGTCTTGACCAGCTCCAGCAGGGCGGCCGAGGTTGTAAAAATCGCGGGCTGCGAGACCGTCGTCGTATTTAATTTTTCTGCGGGCCCTTCGAAACATATCCTGCTCAAATCGAACCCGACAATAGTATCGGCCTTCTCAAAAATCTTCGCCGCAGCGTTGAATTTCTGAGCTATCTCTTTGCCCATTCCTACGGCTTGAGCTCCCTGGCCCGGAAATAAAAAAGCGGTTTTCATAATTTACTATCTTGTATTTCGCACAGCGCGATACGGCAATTAAAACTCAATTACATTTGCTCCCCATGTCAGCCCCGCTCCAAACGCCACGAAGATAATAATATCGCCTCGCTTGATTCTGCCTGACCTGGCGCACTCATCGAAAGCAATCGGCACCGAGGCCGCTGATGTGTTGCCGTACTCAGCTATATTCAAAAACACTTTCTCCTTAGGCAGTTTCAAACGCTTCGTTGCGGACTCGATAATCCTTGCATTCATCTGGTGCGAAATAACCATACCAATATCGTCGATAGTTAGTCCGCAATGATTCAGGCAGTCGGTGACCGCCTCGATAATCCGCCTGACCGCCTGCTGGTAAACTTCCCTCCCTTTTATTTCCATAAAAATTTTTTTCGGGTCTTCCAGCTTTCTGCTCGACGGGTAGCGAGAGCCGTACGCTTGGCAGTTCAGCGCCTGCCAGCAGTCTCCGTCTGAGAACATGTTGCTGTAAATAATGCCCTTGCGCCCGTCTTCGCTTCTTTTGAGAACGACTGCGCCGGCCCCGTCACCGAAGAGGATGCAGCTTGTTCGGTCGCTCCAGTTGGTAATCTTACTCAGGGTTTCAGCCCCTATTACAAGGGCGTTGTTAATTCGGCCGCTCTCTATGAATTGCTGCACGATAGACAAACCATACACGAAACCGCTGCACGCGGCTGCTAAATCAAACACCCACGCCTTCTTCGCCCCGAGGTTGCGCTGCACAAAGGATGCCGTTGAGGGAAAAACCATTTCAGGCGTTATAGTAGCCACGATAATAAGCTCAACATCGCCAGCATCGAGCTGTGCCTTAGCCAAAGCCATGCGGGCCGCTTCTGTAGCTAAAAACGCCGTGCTCTCGCTGTCGGAGGTAATGTGCCGCGTCTTAATGCCTGTCCGTTCGGTTATCCATTCGTCTGAGGTATCTATCGTCTTTGCCAGCTCGTCATTAGTTAGTTTTTTCTCCGGTGTGAATGAGCCATGACCGGCGATGACAGCGCGGTAAGCGGAGCTATGCTCCCTGACTTCCTTGTTCATCATTCGTCCTTACAGATGTGTTTGCCAGATATTCGGTAATCTTGTCGTTTATTTTTTTCGTATGGAACGCTTTGGCCGCCAAAATAGCGTTCTTAATTGTTCTGCTTTCACTTGCTCCGTGGCATATCAGCGCCGTGCCGTTAATGCCCAGCAGCGGCGCGCCGCCGTATTCGTTATAGTCATATTTCTTATAAATCCGCATCATCACGGGTTTAAACTTCATAACAAGCAGCAGTTTCTCTTCGCCCAGCTCGTGCTTTATCGCCTTGAACAGGCCGTCAACGACCCCCTCGGTCAGCTTCAATATCACATTGCCTACGAAACCGTCGCAGACCGCGACATCGCAGACGCCCTTGAAGATGTCCCTGCCTTCGATGTTCCCGATGAAATTAAGGTTCGCGTCGGATTTCATAAGCTCGCGCGCCTTTTTAACAATCTCATCGCCTTTTCCCTCTTCCTGCCCGATACTCATAATTCCGACCCGTGGGTTCGCAATCCCGAGGACGTGCTTGGAATACATTTTGGCCATAACGCCGTATTGATAAAGGTTTATCGGCTTGGGGGCGATGTTCGCGCCCACGTCGCATATTGTTACAGGTCCTTCGAAGGTTGGAAAAACCACCGCTATCCCCGGCCGGTTAACGCCCTCGAGAGTTCTCATCCTCATCTGGAATGCTACGACACAGGCCCCGGTATTGCCTGCTGAAATTACTGCGTCCGTTTGGCCTTCCTTGGCCATCTTGGCTATAATGGCGATGGAGCTGTTGCGCTTATTTCGAATACTGTCTATCGGCGATTCGTCCATCCCGATAACTTCTGGTGCGTCGACAATACTTACGCCTCTTTTGAGAAACTTTGAAGGCACCCGCGGCCCTACTATCTCCTTCGGGCCGACGAGTATCAGCTCATCGGTCTTTTCAATCAGTTCAGTTGCCTCCAGTACTCCAGAGATAATCTCGGCCGGCGCCTTGTCGCCTCCCATTGCGTCAATTGCAATACGCATCTTTTACGCCTTTTCCTCTTCCTTCTTGCTTATCTTCAGTGTTGTCTTGGGATTGACATAACCGCAGTTTGTGCATGCCGCGTGCGGCAGCTTGGCCTGGTCGCATTTTGGGCAGACCGAATAATTTATGGGCTTTAGCCGGTGATGGCTTCGCCGCGTGCGTGTTCTGCATTTACTTATCTTTTTTACTGGTAGCATCTGTATAGCTCCAAAAACCACTAAATAACATTAAAAGTTCCCTAAATAATTAAATGCCGCCCCTTTGTCAAGCTAAATTTTTCCCGTCGTTGTCTATCGTCCGTCGTCTATCCTTCCTCATCCATCCTCCATCGTTTTATATTCTTTCCTTCTTCCTCATTCTACCGTATAATAAAATCAATTCACATTAAGCGAAAGGATATTTTATGACTCTCGAAGAATTAAAACAATTCATAAAACAGGTTCCTTGGGGCTTCCTTGCTACTACCGATGGCAAAAAGGTCGGTGTTAGGCCGATGGCCGCCGTCGCCTGGAAGGGTAGCGACTTTTTCTGTGCGACATTTGCCTCTTCCGACAAAATCGCCCAGCTTGAAAAAGTCCCTTATGCCGAGTATTGTTTCTGCGATTCCGCCGGCAAACACGTCCGCATCGCAGGCCCTTGCACGGTCAGCACCGACAACGCCGAAAAGCTCTGGCTTTACAAAGAGGTTCCGGACCTGAAAGAGCACATCTCCGACCCCGCCTCGCCGGAGTATGTCGTAATAAAAATGACACCCGACAACATCCGCGTTATGAATACCGACTTTTCATACTCGAATGTGGAACTAAAATAAACAGGCCCTGATAGCAATTGAGAGTATCAATGAATAGAAGACTTAGAACAACCTTGGCAGTGCTTGGTGCCGTTTCATTCTTTATCTTTTTTCTTAAAGTGTTTACATCCTTGGCGGCTGCATTCATTGGGGCGGCGATAGGTTTTTGTTTTATCTGGCTTTTAGCGGGATTTCTTCATTGGTTTTATTCAAAACGGATGTACTATACTAAACAGTGGTATAGATTTAGTGATGACGAATCTCAAAACGAGGAAAACGTAAGGTGATATTATGGCAGCTATATTCAAAGTTTAAGATTTTAGAAAGGACAAAATATGGCAAAGAAGAAAATTAAGTTTCCAAAAACCACGTCAGAAGCAGGCCTTTTAGTTATCCGTGTAATCCAGGAAATCTTTAAGCAGATTGATAAATACGGCCCCGAAGTTGTTAAGCTTATCGCGAGGGTATTGAGTTTCCTCAGCAAGTGGGGCACTACAGGAATAGTGTCTCTGAGAACATATTTAGACAAAGAGGAAAAGAGACTCAGTGCTGCTGCCAAGAAAAAGTCTGCCAAAAGACCCAAAAAAGCCAAAGCCGCTAAGTAAAAGGGAGGCGGAAACCTTTTATGCATTTTCATGCCTATGCACAATCCTCTTGTATTGTCAGCATCGGCTTGGTACTCTATCGCAAACTTGGCTCGGCTGTACAGCCTTGCCTGCTGCGACTCTTATAGGATTATCTAATGCCATTTAACACTTTTGGTCTTTCCGATCCGCTCGTGCGGGGTATTCTTGCTGCCGGCTACACCGCCCCAACCGAAGTTCAATCACAGGCGATTCCCGCAGCAATTGCCGGCAAAGACATCATCGGCTGCGCACAGACAGGAACCGGCAAAACCGCCGCCTTTGTCTTGCCTATCCTCAACCGCCTTTCGCACGAGCATCCGCTGAAAAAGAGATTTATCCGCTCCCTTATCCTTACACCCACTCGTGAGCTGGCTGTGCAAATCGAAAAGTCTATTCTCCGCTATGGCCGTTTCCTGAGTTTACGGACACTCGCTGTTTATGGCGGCGTAAATATCAAACGTCAGTTTACAACGCTCCGCCAGGGCGTTGATATCGTTGTTGCAACTCCGGGCCGGCTGCTCGACCATATGCGCCAGCGCACCATTGACCTCAGGCATATCGAGGTGCTTGTTCTCGATGAGGCCGACAGAATGTTCGATATGGGTTTCATCAGGGATGTCCAGAAAATCATCGCTGCTGTGCCGAAAAATCGCCAGACTATGCTCTTCTCTGCAACCATAACTCCGGAAATAAGCTCCCTTGCCGCAGGTGTACAGAAATCACCTCTGATGATCCAGATTGGCAGACCCAGAAACCCCATCGAAACAATTACCCAGCAAATCTATCTCGTCGAAAGGGAACAGAAAGTCGCTCTTCTTTTGCACCTCCTCCGGGATGGCCAGTTGTCCAGCGTCCTCGTCTTCTCTCGCACCAAGCACGGCGCAGACAAAATTCAGCGTCACCTCGAACGGGATAATATTGTCTCCGTGGCTATTCACTCTGGCCGTAACCAGAGCCAGCGGGAACGTGCAATGGACGGCTTCAAAGGTGGCAAATTCCGCGTTATGGTTGCTACCGATATCGCCGCCAGAGGTATCGATGTTACCGGCATCTCCCACGTCATTAATTTCGATGTCCCCGCCTTCCCTGAAGACTACATTCATCGCATCGGCCGGACCGGCAGGGCAGAGGCTACTGGTGACGCTATTACCTTCGTCTCTCGCGATGAAATCAACCACCTTCGTCGGATTCAAAAATTCATCGGGCGAGATTTTACTCCCGTGGAATGCCCCGGCTTTACTTACGCCAAATCCCTGCCCCCGAAACCGCTACTCGGAGCGCACAGGGGAAAGTTTTCAAGCAGGGGCGGAAAGTCTCGCTTTGCTTCTCACCGCCGCCCGCGACGCAGACGTTAAGCACCCAATCCACCGCCGGTCTGCTTCTGTATGGGGTCATTTGGGACGGCTTTCAGGCGGTGCTGTGCGGATTCGAGTTTTTGAAAGAAGTTGTTTTTCTTGAACGCGACCGTCCATTTGTGGAACGTTATCCACCCGACAAAACGAATCAGGTAGTTGCGCCAGTTGCGGTACCACTTTCTCCACCCCAGCCGGATGTTGTGTAAAAAGAAAATCAACGTGGGAAATGAGAATATGTTCAGCGCCACAAGGAACATATACTTGAACTGATAAAAGTGCCCCATGATTTTCTTGGCGCAGCGATGTATCTGCTTCGCGGTCAGCGGCTCATCTGGCTCGAAGGTAGGAAAATTGCCGTCGTAGTACTCCCACCCTATGTCCGCAAGTGGGTAAATCCTGTTTTGCGCTTGTAGGCGATGCCGTAGCTCGGTGCCGGGCATAGGTACGGGCAGCAGCACTTGGACTGTGTCTATCTTGGCCTTTTGGATAAAATGTTTGTAGCGCTTGGCACGCTCACCGGCGGGCATTTCAAACCTCTGCCCCGCCTTTAGTGGATACCCGAAGATGAACATCCCGTGAACAAGGAATCCGAATTTGTTAAACGTCCTCGCCAGCGACACCATCTCCTCGCACCGAACGTGCTTGTTCATCGCGATGAGTTCTTCCTCGATTGGAGATTCGAAACCTATAGCAACAGTCTCGATGCCGGCCCGCTGCATCGCGGAAAGCAGCTCCGTATCTTTGGCCTTGTCTAACCTTATCTGAACGGTAATGTTCAGGCTCTTCTTGATGCTCTTTTCGTAGTCGCTGAGCATGTTGCAGAACCTTACGGCTTCATCTCGCTGTTGACCGAAAAGGTCATCCACTACAAAGAAATGTCTCGCATTTCTGCTCTCGACTAATGAGCTGATATGTTCCAGCAGTCGTTCAGGACTCGCCGGCCGGGGTTTGCCTTTGACCGTGCAGAACTCACAATCCATCCCGCAACCTCGAATCCTTTCAACGGGATATATTTTGATTTTGGCATAACGCACAAGTGAAAAATCGGGCAGCGGCAGCTTGTCAAAGTCAGTCGTCGGCTCCCTTTTTTCCGTAAGAAAAACCTCCCCGTCCTTCAGATAAGCTATGCCTCTGACCTCGCTCGGTTCTTTCTCTCCTTCTATCACGCACAGAAGCTCTGTGATTGTCTCTTCCGCCTCGCCGATAACGACGTAATCAATCCCGCTGGATAGCGCCTCAGCGATATTGTCTTCAATAAAGTGCTGACCCCCGGCGACTGTTACGATGCCCATCTCCTTGTAGAAGCGCGCTATTTCATACAACCTCGGTGTTGTGCTGGTCAGACCCCCGTAAAAACCGACAACGTCCGCCGGACGTTTTCTCTGTAGGAATTCGTGGTCCGCACCCGTGCTTGCCTTCGGTCCGAATAGTCGAAGGTTATTTTCGTCGATGACCTCTGCGTCCCATTTCCTCATCTTATTGATGGCAGTAGCCACGCACACCGGACCAAGCGCAGTGGTCTTCTTCGCAATATGTGAGTAGATATTGAATGCCGGATAAGCGGGAATTACTATTCTGAATCTGTATCTTTTCTTCGTTAAATCAAGCATTCCGCATACCAAAAAATTGTTTCCATAACAGATTATACTTTTTTGAAGCGAATATCAAGCCTCTCCTGTTTAATTCATTAAGAATACTTTAGCTGACCATCGATATTATTTGGCTTCTACGAAATGATGATAGGCGGTCTTAAGTATTTGCTTGTCAGACATCTGGTCCCGATGTACGTGGCAGAATGTCTCATGGTTATAGATGCTCAAAGTCTGTGTGCAGCCCGGAAACATGCATTTCCTGTCATTGGCCGAGGTTTTTAGTCTTTTTCGCATTGTTACTCCTGTAAATAGAACGCAAAATAAAAAAAGCCGCAAAGGTTAGTTGTCTTCCTTTGCAGCTTAAAGAGTTTCTAATCTTTTGCGTTTTTACCAGTCTACCACGTTATTATTCCTATTGTCAAACAATCTTTCTTTTAATCCATTTTAATTATTTGCTTATCTTGGGCGTATATGGTAACATTAAAACCTTGAGCGGATACGTAAGTTGGAACGAAAATTGTATAATATCCTCCCTCCGTCACGGATATTGATTGAAAGCCGGCAAATTCCGGCAACCTTTTTCTCTAAAGAAAGGCAGTTACAGTATGAACCTTTATGTAGGAAATTTATTGTTTGACGTCACCGAAAGCGAATTGAAAGAGCTGTTCGAACCGTTCGGCCAAGTCACAGAAATCCGGATGATAATGGATAAGTTCAGCGGTAAATCCAAGGGATTCGGATTTATTGAAATGCCTTCTAAAGAGGAAGCGCTGAAAGCTATCGAAGCGCTGAACGGCAAAGATATGAAGGGCCGAGCTATGACTGTCAACGAGGCAAAACCTAAGGTCGAGCGCGGCGGCAGGGGAGGCTTCGGCGGCGGTGGCGGCGGACGCGGAAGAGGCGGCTTCGGTGGAGGAGGCGGCGGTAGAGGCGGACGCGGCGGCGGAAAAGGCGGCTACGGCGGCGGTGGTGGCGGCAGAGACCGTGGTGGCTTCGGCGGCAGAGACCGATACTGAAGTTGCACAGTACTCAACTCCTTTCCAGATTTTTTTGGCCGAAGGCGAAAGATTGGATAAAGGAAAGTTAATATGCTTCTGATGAGATTGGAAGCTTGGATGGTTATTGGTGTGGCTGTGTTTGTTGGAACGAAAGTAAAAGATAAATATTGTTAGAATAGAAACGTTTTGGTAAAGTTGTCTTAAACCCGCCGCATCGCAAAACAAAAGGGCTCCGTTTTTAAACAGAGCCCTTTTCTTTTTGAACGTCGTTTTAGATTAACTGGGGATTACGTTGGTCGCACATGGGCCTTTTTTGCCCTCTCCGACCACGAACTCTACCTGCTGGCCTTCTTCAAGATTGGCATAACCGGTGCTCTTGATTTCTGAGTGATGAACGAACAAATCTTCGCCGCCGCCCTCGGGAGTGATAAATCCAAATCCTTTACTGCTGTTAAACCATTTTACTATACCTTTACTCACAAAAATCTCCTTTTTGGCCTTTAATGGCCGTAAAATCTGCCTCTCGTATTTTTAAGAGAATATTCCTGAGAGACGTGAGAATAAACCCAACTGAAAGTCACTATACCAGAACACCGGCGAAAGTCCAATAAAAATAAATAATAATTATACCGGCCTCTTGCCCCTCGCAGCGCAGATCCTCTCCGCCGTAGCTCTTTGGCGAAGGCGGATTCATTCGTGGTTCATTCTTCTTTGTTTGTCTTCTGATTCTTGATAAACACTTCCCAAATCAGGTTCTTTTTGCTATAATATAACTGGCAGTGAGGAGGTTAACGGATGGGAAGCCTTCTGTTAACGGTGTATCTTATAGTTAAAGGGATATTATATTTTTAGAGCAGCGTTAAAGTTAATAGTTCTATCGGTCGTTTTCATTGGCACAATTTCCCTTAACGGATGTGCTGCCCGTCGGCCGGGTCTTCGTATGGGCAGCTACGCGACCGCTACTCTGGGGACACATTTCCTCGATGCCGACACCATGGGAAAGCATCATTTCGGAAATTCCTATTTAGAAAAAAACGGCATCGTTTACACCTGTGATGGCGGACATATCGATATCGCCCACGCGAGAATCGCTGCCGATAATGTAAGATACATTCATGGTTTGGCTAGGAAAAACCTTTTGAAAGAAAACCGCAATTTCGAATTCAAATTGAAAGTCGAGCCTTCCACTTATTACGTCACCATTGAATATCCGCCCGACTGGCAAAATCTGTCGAGAAAAGAAAAAAACAAAATGATTGATGAATTATCAATCGAAATGGGCTCATATTTAACCTATGTAATGACTACCTGGCATGAGGTCCTCACTTGGTTCGGCTTCAAGTGCATGGCCTTTGTTCCGGAACAGCCCTCGGCTTTTTCCTGGGAGGACGTTTATTCGAACGTCTTCGGCATCAAAATCGGTGCCCTGGCCCTGCAGGACAGAAGGCACAGCTACAACGATGCCGTGACAATCGCTTTTGATAAGGAGCTTCGCAAGCTTGGCATACGATCCAGAGAAACAGCCAGAAATGCCTCTGAGAAAATGAGGGGCATCTGGTATGAAGGTGCTTTAATTGCCGAGATGAAGGTCAGGAATCTGGATATTGGCATTGACGATGGTTTCATAACTCCGATGCTTGTCCCTGGCGTCTGCCGCAATGCTGTCCCGGAACCTTTGCCTGTCCCCAAGCTTTATTACCTCTATACTTACGGATTCAAAATGAAACTTGAAATTGGGCCGAAGGAATTGGAAAGAAATAAGATATTCAGGATTATCTATCCTGATATCAGCCCCAGTGAATACCCGAAGAAAATCGAGTTGGAAAAACACCTGCCGGCGATTATGGCTTATATAAAAAAGGAAATAGGAAAAAAGTAATCCGCCAATCCGCTTCTTGTCGGCTATTTTGCCGGCCACATAGGCATTTTTAATAGGCCCATTCGGCAAGCTCCCCCGATAACGACCCCTGCTTACAACATGCAGGGGCAGGCATCCGAGGGCAGGCAGGGCAATTTTACCAGCCATACAGGCGGGTAAATTTGGCTTTGTTTGGGTTTGTTTTGAGTAGTTCATAGTTCGGCGTTCGTAGTTGTTAGTAATTATCATATCTGAAGTTATATTCATTTTTGTCATTTTTAAAATTGGGTTTGTTTTGCATAATTAATATGTTTTGATTGATTTTTTTCCTATAAACAGACAATCTCCGTTGCCGAAATTTCAGCCACAGAGAAAAAAGAGAAGTAAATTGTAAACAGTATTAATTGGTTATTGGTAACCACTCATTAGTAATTCCTTTCAAGAGAGACTGTCTCTCTAAAATTAAACGAACCTGCGCGTTTGATGCGAAAATTCGATTCCGCCTGAGGCGGATAAATCTCGTAACTCGATATGAGAAAAGGAGTAAGAATTTTTTGAAAAAATTCGATTTAGGGGGCTAACTACCAACGGATTTGATTGAAATTTACTGGATCCCCGCCAAAAACATGCGGGGACCTTCGCTGCGCTCCGGCCAACGGTTTTGATTGATTTTTAACCACAGATTAACACAGATTAACGCAGATATTAAGGTTTGCAGGCCCGTCTTCGCCTACGGCTACGCCGAGGTCTACGCTCCGTCCGCCTACGGCGAGACTCTGCTTCGAGATATTAAGGTTTGCAGGGGAATGAAAAAGGATTTAGAATATGGGTTCCCTGTTTTTAGCCAAAGTAGCATGGGTCCCCGACAGAAAGTCAAGTGAGCAACAGTCGGGGATCTTCGCTTTGCCCGCAGGGCAAGCTACGAGGTAAAATGGGGCGGAGAGATTTTAGGTAGTGTGCAGTCGGGAAATTTGCAGGGAGAAATATGAAAAAAACTAAAAAGGCATCCGGCAAAAAATCCAAAGTCATTAAAGTGGACGGCAATTCGTTAAGCCCACAAAAAGAGCTGCTGGAACTGCTGCAAAAAAGATTTCCAGAGATTTTCGCAGAAGGCAAAGTCAACGGCGACAAATTAAAACAATCTCTCGGTGAAGAACTCGATACAAACAATGAACGATACGGCCTGACTTGGGCGGGGAAAAATGAATGTTTTCGTCATATTCAGGAAACAACAACGGCAACCTTACGAATCTCAGATTTGAAATCTCAGATCTCAGAAGACGGACGAAATTCAGAGAATATTTTCATCGAAGGGGATAACTTAGAGGTCTTGAAAGTTCTGCAAAAAAACTACTACGGCAAAATAAAGATGATTTATATCGACCCGCCTTATAATACGGGCAACGACTCCTTCATTTATCCCGACCGCTTCAAAGAGGAAAAAGAAGATTATGAACAAAGGGCAGGAATAAAAGACGCTGAGGGACTTTTGACAAAAGACGGCTTTTGGCGAAAGAACAGCAAAGACGCGGGCCACTTCCATTCAAACTGGCTTTCAATGATGTATCCCCGCCTGTTTCTTGCCCGAAACCTCCTTCGTGAAGATGGCGTTATTTTCGTCTCTATAGATGATAATGAAGTTCATAATCTTCGAATGATTATGGACGAAATTTTCGGCGAAGAAAATTTTCTCTGTCAGATGGTTTGGAAAAAGAAATATACTGGCGGCAAACATTCAAAATATTATGTTGATATGCACGAATATATTTTGGTCTATTCGCGAAATGCAGAAAATGGAACTAAAATTGTTATAGATAGGCCGGAAGACGAAAAAGAGAAATTTGAATTTTCGGACAAATATGAAGCCGAAAGAGGTAAATATTATATTCGTCCATTAAAATCGAATTTAGCAGAACGACCTACTCTAGTCTATCCGATAAAACTTCCAGATGGGAAAAATATTAAAACCCAATGGTTGGTCAGCAAAGATACTTTTGAACAATTATTGAAAGAGGAACGAATAGAATTTCGAAAAAAGATGAATGGCGAATATCAAGTCTATAAGAAATACTACGAGAGGGATGATGAAGGCAAAGTAAAAGTCCCAAGTTTAATTGATAAATTTCCCAATACTGAAGCAAAAATTGAGTTAAAAGATTTGTTTCACATTATCGAGGGACGCGATAATATTTTTTACACTGTAAAGCCGGTTAACCTTATAAAATATCTTATAATGCCTATTTTGCAAGAGAATGACTTTGTTCTCGATTTTTTTGCTGGGTCATGTACGACGGCTCATGCGGTAATGCAGTTAAACGCTGAGGATGGGGGGAACAGGAAATTTATTTGTGTTCAGTTGGCAGAACCTTGTGAAGAAGAGAGCGAGGCGTTCAAGGCTGGATTTAAGACGATAGCGGAGATTGGTAAAGAGAGAATTCGCCGGGTGGCGAAGAAGATAAAAAAGGAATCAGGCGGTAAACTGGATTTTGACAAGGGCAAACTCGATTTGGGGTTTAAGGTCTTTAAATTAGAGCAGAGTAATTTCAAACAATGGCAGGAGAATGTAAAGACAGGCGAAGAGCTAAAAGAACAGATGAAGATGTTTGTCGATAACGTCAAAAAAGGCGTATCTGGCGAAGATATGCTCTTTGAGATAATCCTTAAAAACAGCAGGTTCAATTTAAACGCCAAAATTTCCAAAGAGAATTTTGACGGCGTGGATTATTACAAGTTGGCCGACGGCGTTGAGATAGTTTGTCTTGCGGACAAGATAACAAAGAAATTAGTGGAGAAGATAACAAAGGAAAAGCCGGAGAGGTTCACCTGTTTAGATATTGCTTTTAAAAATAACGACCAGTTAAAGACGAACACTGCCCTACAGATGGAAGCGGAGAAGATAGAGTTTAAGGTGATATGATAAAGAAGAATCTCAAATTTGAAATCTCAGATCTCAAATGGAAGGATAATTGGCAATGAAATACGAGCGGTTTGAGGATTTGCCGGTCTGGAAGGCAGCGATAGAGCTGGCTTTAGGAGTATATGGACTGACGAAAGACAAATTCTTTGCTCAGCAGGGAGACTTGCGGGGACAAATTCGTAGAGCGGCGTTGTCGGTTTCAAATAATATCGCTGAGGGTTTCGAACGCGGCACAACGGCGGAAC